>CAMVAV010000015.1 GCA_947165595.1 uncultured Clostridia bacterium
GTATCTCACAAAATCGGGCTTGCTTCTATCCGCCGCCGGAGTTGACGCTTACGTTGTTACGTTTGACGAGTATTTCGTAGCACAGGGAGAGAAGGGGCGGCGTAGCAATATTGACGAGGACACGAAACAGAGGAAGGTCACTCGGTACAGCTCTCAGAGCGTACTGAGTGGCCTTTTGGTTTGTGGAGAGTGCGGGCACAACTACAGGCGAATCACCCGGCCATCCGGTGAAGTCGTCTGGCGTTGCGCCAATCGGGTAGAACACGGTAAAGCATTCTGTAAAGGGTCCCCGTCACTACCGGAACAGGTAATCAAAGACGTGATATGTGAAAAGCTACAGATAAGCTCATTTGATGAGGCGACTGTAAAAGATACCATTGAACAGATAACAATTGATCATAACGGCGGGCTGGAAATAGAGCAACGGGAACAAACGGTGGCGCAGTATTTTGGATGGTAGGCCTTTTCTTTTATGAGCGCCTCTGCTATAATCTCCCTATACGCGGATTTGATAGGAGATTTGGTATGACAGACAAAGAGGCACAAGCGGAGGCCCTCTGGACATATGCGATATCAAAGGAGAAGGTATTGCGCCAGCTTGTGAAAAGAGGTGTTATTCCGCAAGAGGAAGCGGATTGGATGTCAGAGCAGATATACGAACAGCTCAATCTCAACGAGGTTCCGGGCTTTCGCATCTCAAAACTGGGTGAAAAGATGCGGAGCGAGTATGTGACTCCAAATCCGTTTGTGTCCTTGACTGAAATCGCTCGCAAGAAGCAAACCGCAACACCCAGTTATTTGATTCAGAGTTGGCTGCGCAGCAGGAATACGACGGACTATCTGAAGATGTGGGAGAAAGCACATAACCCGAAATTCCAAGAGGATGCCTGCGATGAATTGGTGAAGAAGGTACATACAACGGGCATGACGCTGACGCCGTCCCTTTGGATCAACACAACGAACGCGATAGGAATGAAAACGGCGCGCGGCAAGGGTGGTGGAACAATGGCGCATCCGGAGATTGCACTGATGTTCCGGGCGTGGCTGTATCCGAAGTTCATGCTGGAGCTGGTGAAGTGGTATCGCGGGTTTCGGCATGAGGAATGACAAACCATAGAAAGAATTATAAATTACTGATGAACATTTTGAGTTGCGGCAAACGCATCAGCGGAAGGTTGCCGGAAACAGCTCTGATTAAGGGAGGATACCAAACATGAAAAGCAAAAAACGATACGCCGCCGTGCTGGGACTGATTCTCAGCCTCATCTGTGTCATACCGGCTGTGGATCTGGTCGTGTATGCGGACCATGCCGCGCAAGCATCCGAAAGCGCCCGTGTATTTCGCTATGAACACGATCCGCGGCTCAATCCGGCGGCTATGGCGGACATTGTCGTGGACCCGACAGCCGTTTATGGCTTTGCGCCCAGGGCGGATGGGGGCCTCAAGCAGTATGCCGATTTCGATTGGTCCGATCCGGAGTGGGTGAATGGGGAAAACGGACGTCTCGCGCGCATCGCCTACCATGAGAGCATCAACGAGATGTATGCCATGATGAACGCAATGAAGAATGAGGGCAAGAGCATCGAGGAGATTGCCAGAGCGGTCAGCGGCAAACGCAACGAGCTCCGCCTTGCCTCCTATGCCGACAACCCGGCCGGGTTAGCGGCGATGAAAGCGCGGAATCTGGAAAAATACGGTCACGAGGAAGGTCCGCAGGCGGATGAGCTGTATGCACAGTGCGGTTCCTGGGAGACTGTGCTGGAAAAGGCGTTCAGCGCCAACTCCGGCATGGACGCCTGTCTCGGATTGTATGATGAGTATTATGAGCTATACATTATGGTGGGACAGATTGAGGAGGAGCATTTTGCCTCTGCGTCCCGCGAGTATGCGGTGACGGCGTTCCTGGAAGCGACAGGGCTGTCTCTTCCCGCCACGGACGACAGCTTGAGCAAGTTTTCAGACGCGCAGCAAGTCAGCCCGCAGTTTGCGGATGATCTTGCGGCCGCCGTCTCCGCGGGAGTTCTCAGAGGGTACGAGGATCATACCATTCGGGCGCAGGAGCCGGTCAGCCGGGTGGAGGCTTTGGTCCTGCTTTCGCGCTGCCTGCCGGAATTGGAAAAAACAACCGACGCCATATCGTTTTCGGATGTTCCCGCATGGGCAAAAAGCGACATAGACCGGCTTTCGTCGGCGGGGCTGGTCCTCGGATACGGCAACGGTACACTCGGCGCGACGGACGATTTGACCGTTGAGCAAATCGGCCTGCTGCTCACTTGGATCGGGGAGATTTCCGCTGCGGGGAACCTGATCTCTGAATCTTAGGGCAGGAAATCCTCCCGTTCGATGCGCTCGACCAGCTCGTGCGGTGCGAGATCGAAGGCGCAGGCGATGCGCCAGATGGTCTCGAAGTTGGGCTGCTTCGCGCCGCTTTCGATCATGGAGATATGGCTTTTTCTCGCTTTCCAAATCAAATCCACATGGTGGATTTGATTTGGGGAAAGGTCAAGGGCAGGTGTAGGAGTTTTGCACATTTGGCGCATCGGGGGCAGTCGAAAGACTGTCCCTTTTTGTCAAGTCGATGGTCGCCAAAACGGTCATTCCGTGCTGATTTAGGGTAAAATCGCACCGAATGACCGTTTTCTTTCTATTTCCATCTAATGCTTGATCGTGCCAAGTATTGCCTTGTATTTGGTCGGTTGTTGGCCGGATTCGGTCGGTGTACCCGACCGAGGGGGCGTTTTGAGGATGAAAAGCTGTCGCCGGGAGAAACGTCTGCAAAGCTCGCGGTCGCGGCGGCGGTCCACTCGGGAACCGCCGCCGCGTTGTTATGGTTCGGATGTCTCGCCGAAGGGCTCGAGCGCCTTGCGCACCGAGCGCGTCATCTCGCGGGAGAAATCGGAGTTGTACTTGCGCTTGCAAAACGCCTTGATCCAGGCGTCGTAGCCCGCCCCGGCGCTCTTATAGCCGAGCATCTGCCGAAGCTCGTCCGCGTCCAGCCGGTGATAGGCGTTTTCGTGGACGATGAAGCGAAGGTCGGCGCGCTCCGGCTTCCTGCGCTCCAGCTGCTGCCGCGTCGGATAGCCGAAGACCAGCAGCGCGGCGGGGAACACATACTCGGGCAGACCCAGAATCTCGCGCTGCGTCTCGATGTTCTCCATGATGTCGCCGATGTAGCAGGAGCCGATCCCGTAAGACTCCGCCGCGACGACCGCGTTCTGCGCGGCGATCAGCGCGTCGTCCACCGCCAGCAGGAGGTCGCCCTCCCCCGGCCTTCTCGGCTCGCAGCCGGCGTCGCGGAACGCCTCGTACCACTTGAGGCAGTCCGCGCAGAACACGAGCAGCAGCTTGCCCTCCGCGATGAAGGGCTGGTGGTCGCAGGACTCGCTGAGCCGGCGCTTCTTCTCCGGGTCGGTGACGCGCAGGATCGTATAGAGCTGCTGGTTGCCCGCCGTGGGTGCCATCACCGCCGCGGTCAGGATCTCCCGCACGATCGTCTCGTCGATCTCGCGCTCCGTGAACGCGCGCACGGATTTGCGGCGGCAGAGCTGTTCGACGACCTCGTTCATACGTCGTCCTTCTCCGGCTCCACCAGATGGCAGGCGGCAAAATGTCCGGGCCGGATCTCCTGCAGCTTGGGCGCGCTCTCGCGGCACTTGTCGCAGGCGAGCGGGCAGCGGCTGGAGAACGCGCAGCCCTTGGGCTTGTTGATGGGGCTGGGCACGTCGCCGGAGATGATCTGGCGGTGCTTCGCCGCCTCCATCTCCGGGTCGGGGATGGGCACGGCGGAGAGCAGCGCCTTGGAATACGGGTGCAGCGTATGATCGTAGAGCTCCGCGCTGCTCGCCAGCTCCACCACGCTGCCGAGGTACATCACCGCGATGCGGTCGGAGATGTACTTGACGATGTTCAGGTCGTGGGCAATGAACAGATACGTCAGCCCCAGATCGTTTTGCAGGTTGTGCAGCAGGTTGATGATCTGCGCCTGAATGGACACGTCCAGCGCGGAGATCGGCTCGTCGCAGACGATGAACTCCGGCTCGATGGCGAGCGCGCGGGCGATGCCGATGCGCTGGCGCTGGCCGCCGGAAAACTCGTGCGGGAAGCGGTTGGCGTGCTCGCGGTTCAATCCCACGGTCTCCAGCAGCTCCAGCACGCGCTCCCTGCGGCGGGCGTCGTCGTACATGTTGTGGATAACCATGCCCTCCTCGATGATGGAGGCGACGGTCATGCGGGGGTCAAGCGAGGCGTAGGGGTCCTGAAACACGATCTGCGCCTTCTTGGAGAAGTTGAAGCGCTCCTTCTTGTTGTGCAGGTCCATCTCCCTGCCGTCGAAGGTGAGCTTGCCCTTTGTCGGGGCGTAGATGCCCATGAGCGTGCGTCCGAGCGTCGACTTGCCGCAGCCGGACTCGCCCACGAGCCCCAGCGTCTCGCCCCGGCGGATGGTCAGGCTCACATTCTCCACCGCGTGGAGGACGCGTCCGCCGCTGACCTTGAAATACTTGCACACGCCGTCCGCCTGCACAAGGATATCACCGGTCTTAGCCGTCATTCTTCTCCCCCCTTTCCGCCGCGCCGGGGCAGTCGGGGTGCAGCAGCCAGCAGCTGGCGGTGTGCCCCTCGCCGAGCGTGAACTCCGGCGGGTATTCCTCCTGACAGATCTTCATGCAGTGCTTGCAGCGCGCCGCGAAGCCGCAGCCCTTCGGCGGGCTCAAAAGGTCCGGCGGCGTGCCGGGGATGGAGACGAGCGGCTCGCGCTTCGTCGCGTCGGGCGAGGGCAGGCTCTTGAGCAGCGCCTGCGTGTAGGGGTGGGCGTTGCGGTAGAAGATGTCCTGCGTGCTGCCGGTCTCCACGACCTTGCCCGCGTACATCACCGCCACGCGGTCCGCCGAGCCCGCCACCACGCCGAGGTCGTGCGTAATGAGGATGATGGCGGTGCTGATCTGGTCCTTGAGCTCCGCGAGCAGGTCCATGATCTGTGCCTGGATCGTCACGTCCAGTGCCGTGGTGGGCTCGTCCGCGATCAACAGCTTCGGGTCGCAGGAAAGCGCCATGGCGATCATCGCGCGCTGGCGCATGCCGCCGGAGAACTCGTGCGGGTACTGCTTGGCGCGCTCCTCCGGGTTGGGGATGTTCACCTGCTTGAGGCAGCGGATCGCCTCCGCCTTCGCCTCCTCGGGCGAAAGCTTGCGGTGGAGCTTGATCGCCTCGACGATCTGCTTGCCCACCTGCATCGTGGGGTTCATGCAGGTCATGGGGTCCTGGAAGATCATGGACACCTCGCGTCCGCGGATCGCCTGCATCTCCTTGTCCGTCGCCGCCACGATGTCGTGCTCGCCGAGGCGGATCTCACCGCTGACGATGCGCGCGGGCGGCATGGGGTTGAGCTTCATGACCGTCTGCGCCGTGACGGATTTGCCGCAGCCGGACTCGCCCACGATGGCAAGGACCTCGCCCTTGTCCACGTGCAGCGACACGCCGCGCACCGCCTGTACCTCGCCGGCATAGGTGTCGAACGAGACGCGCAGATCCTTGATTTCGAGAATGCGTTCACTCATACGATCACCTCCGCAGCTTGGGGTCGAAGGCGTCCCGCAGGCCGTCTCCGAACAGGTTGAACGCGAGCATGGTCAGGCTGATGCACACGGCGGGGATCAGCAGCTGCGACGGGTAGAGCCGGAAGTTCTCGATGCCCGCCTGCGCCAGCGAGCCCCACGAGCACAGCGGAAGCTGCACGCCGAGGCCCATGTAGCTCAGCCACGCCTCCGAGAAGATCGCCGCCGGGATGGACAGCGTCACGCGGACGATAACCACCGAAATGGTGTTGGGCAGCAGATGCTTGACGATCAGGCGGGACGGGCTCGCGCCCAGCGCCTCCGCCGCGGCGATGAACTCCTGCTGCTTGAGCGCGACCACCTGGCCGCGGACCAGACGCGCCATGGGGATCCAGCCCACCAGCGAATATGCCACGATAATGCTCAGCACGCCGCCGGGCATGACCATGCGCAGAAGAATGATGATCATCAGGTACGGGATGCCGTTGATGATCTCCAGAATACGCATCATAATAATGTCGGTGGTGCCCCCGAAGTAGCCGGAGATGCCGCCGTAGAACACGCCCAGGAAGAAGTCGATGAGCGCGGTGGAGAACGCGATGAGCAGGGACACCCGGCCGCCCATCCAGCAGCGCGTGAAGATGTCGCGCCCCAGCGTGTCCGTGCCGAAGATGTGCTTGTGCCCGAAGCCCGGACAGTCGGGCTGGTCGCACACCGTCCCCATCGGGGCGTTGGTGTGGCTGTAGTGCTGCTCACGGTAGTCGAAGGGAGAGACGACGGGCGCGAGCAGCGAGATCAGGATCAGCAGCACCAGCAAAACGACGCAGATCAGCGCCACGCGGTTCTTCACGAGCCGGCGCGTGGCGTCCTGCATGAAGGTCATGCTGGGGCGGGTGATGGCCTCGCGCTCCTTGGCGTTTTCGCCCACATACGCAAAGCGTTCCTTGGAGATAGTTTCCATCGTCTCAGCCCTCCAGCTTGACCCGCGGGTCGATGAAGCCGTACAGCAGGTCCACGATGAGCGTGCACACGATCAGCAGCGCGCCGTAGAAGATGGTGGTCCCGCCGATCATGGTGAAGTCAAGGTCCTTGACGCTCATGGAGAAGTACTTGCCAAGCCCCGGGATGTTAAAAATGCTTTCGATGACGAAGGTGCCGGTCAGCACCGCCGCCGTGGTCGGGCCCATGATGGTCACGACCGGCATGATCGCGTTGCGGACCGCGTGCCGCCAGAGGATCTTCTGACGGGACAGGCCCTTGGCGCGGGCGGTCTTGATGTAGTCCTGGTTGAGCACGTCCAGCATGCTGGTGCGCATCAGTCGGGACACGGTGGCGAGCGAACCGAGGCCCAGCGCGAACGCGGGCAGCACGGTCTGCTTGAAGTTGCCCCAGCCCTGCACCGCCAGCACCTGATGGCCGACCGCCTGGTTGAGCTTGAGGGCGAGGAAGTATTGCAGCAGCGCGCCGAGGATGAAGCTCGGCACGGATACGCCGATCATGGCGACCACCATGGAGAAGGTGTCCATCGGCCCTCCTCGCTTGATCGCCGCCACCGCGCCCAAAAGGACGCCTATGATCACGGCGAAGATCAGCGCGCGGATGCCGAGGTCGGCGGACACCGCGAACGCGGATTTGACAATGTCCACGACGGGGCGCTCATAGGTCAGCGAGGTGCCGAGGTCCCCGCGCAGCACATTGCCGAGGTACATGAGGTACTGCACCGTGACCGGCTTGTCGAGCCCGTACTTGGCGCGCATGTTCGCCATCGTGGTCGGGGATGGCGTCTTGTCGCCGATGAACGGGTCGCCGGGCAGGGCGCGCATCATGAAAAACACGATCGTAATGAGGAAAAACAGCGTCAGGACCGCATATCCGATGCGCTTGAGAACGTAACGAAGCATGGATTATCCTCCTTATGTATGGGATCGCGCACCGGTCCCGCGGGGAAAAACGCGGCGCGGGAAGCTGGTTCCCGCGCCGCAGCTTTTTTACCCGCAGTAACAGGCTATGGGGACACGGTGCCGATGAGGGGGTCTACGTTCAGCCCTGAAGCGTGGTATAGGCGAGGAAGTAGCCCTGGAAGGAGCGGCGGACCGCGCCGGAGGCGATCTTCTCGCTCGCGACATAGTCCTCGTGACGCCAGTAGACCGGGATGATGAACTGGTCCTCGGCGATGATCTTCTCCGCGTCGATGAAGAGCTTCTCACGCGCGACGGGGTCGGTCTCGGTCTTGGTGGACTCGATGAGCGCGTCATACGCGGGGTTGGCGTAACCGGTGTGGTTGTTGCCGTTGCCGCTCATCCACAGGTCGAGGTCGGTCATGGGGTCGTTGTAGTCCGGGCCCCAGCCGCCCATGAACATGTCATAGGTGAGCTTGTTGCGGCGGGCGCGCGCCTCGGTGATGGTCAGCACCTCGATCTTCGGCTCGAAGCCGAGGGTCTGGCGGATCTGCTCCTGCACGACCTGGGAGAGCAGCTCGTTCTGGGAGCCCTCGCTGGTCATGAGGGTGACGTTGATCTGGGAGGCGTCGGTGTAGCCCAGCTCGGTGAGCGCCTGAGCGAGATACTCCTTCGCCTTCGCCGCGTCGGCGTGCTCGGGATAGAGCGAACCGCCGCACGCCGCGACGACCGCGTCGGCGAACTCGGTGGTGTTCACGCCGCTGATGCCGAGCGTGAAGCACTGCGCGGGCTGGTTGTCGTTCTTGAACACCGTGTCGATGATCTGGCGGCGGTCAAGCGCGTAGGAGATCGCCTTGCGCAGGCTCTTGCTGCTCATATCGGACTTGGTGGCGTCGGGATGGTCGGCGTTCGGACCGTCGAGCGTGTTGATCTGGAAGTAGTAGCTGTAGCCGCCGACGTAGGAGATCACGTCGAAGCCCTCGCCGGTGAACATCGCGCGCTGCTCGCCGGTGATGTCGATGATGTCGATCTCACCGCCGGCAAAGGCGTTGTACTTGGTGTTGGCGTCGCTGTACTTGGCGAAGTGGATGGTCTGAAGCGTCACGCTGTCGGCATCCCACCAGGCGGGGTTGCGCTTCATGGTGATGACGTTGTCGGTGACCCACTCGGTCATGTAGAACGAGCCGCTGTAGAGCATCTTGTCGGGGGCGGTGCCGTAGGCGTCCGCGCCGACCTTGTTGTAGAACTCCTCGCACACGGGGCTGAGGACCTCGAACTTGAGGTACTGCAGAAGATACGGCAGATAGGTCTCCAGCTCGAACTGGATGGTCAGGTCGTCAAGCGCCTTCACGCCGACGTCCTCCCACTCGACCGCGGCGGCGCCTTCCTTGCCGGACTTGTAGTCATAGTACGCCTGCGCGTTCTTGAAGATCGCGGCGAAGGCATAGTACTCGGCGGCGTTGTCGGGGTTGAGCAGCTCCTTCCACGCGAAGACGTAGTCGCTCGCCTTCACGTCGCCGACGACGGCGCCGGTGCTGTCGACCCACTTCATGCCGGGACGCAGGTGGAAGGTCCAGACCATGTCGACCTCACCGGCGGCGTTGGGAGCGGATTCCCAGGACTCCGCGGCGGCGGGGACGATGTTGTTCTCGGCGTCCAGCTTCACCAGCGTGTCCCAGCCGTGGCGGGCGATGGAGAGCTCGGTGTTGTAGGTCATCTTGATGGTATTCATCACGGACATCGTGGAGCACTCGACCGTGATCGCGCCGGGCTCCGCGGTGCCGCTGTACATGCCCTTGCCCACGTTGGGGTTGACGAACAGGCTGTTGGCGAGAGCCGCGTCGGCAGAGGCAGAGGCCGCGGCGGGCGTGCCGGTGCCGGTTCCCGTGCCGGTGCCGGTTCCCGTGCCGGTGCCGGTTCCCGTGCCGGTGGTCCCCGGCTGTTCCGTTCCGGGCTGGGTCGTTCCGCCGCCGCCGCAAGCGGCGAGGGACAGGATCATTACCAGTGCCAGGCAGAGTGCGAAAATGCGCTTTTTCATGTTTGTCCTCCTCTTACTTTCTTCTTTTCATCTGGCGCTTGCACATTGTGCCGCGAGGCCCGGAAAACACCGTTCACCGATTTATTCCGCGTTTCCCTTGTCCCCCAACGCATTCTGTGCTATGATAGATAATACCTTAATCGTTCTGCATATGCAACTGTTTTTTGCATACGAACCTGCCAAAAAATGTCAGGATCGTTACATTGCCGCAAAGACGCGTCGTTTTTCGGCGCTTCCGCGCGGCTCCGACAGGGGGTGCCGGGCACAGATGGCAAGGCTTTATGACGGGCTGGAGGCGCTGGCGGAGGCCGAGGGCGGAGCGGCGTACCGCTTCTGTCTTCTGCTGACCGGAAGGACGCGCGCGGCGGAGCGCGCCGCCTTTCAGGGGTTTTTGTACCTCTCCGGGGAGACGGGCCCCCTGTCCGCGGAGGAGGAGCGCCGCCGCCTCTATGCCCTGCTGTTCCGCACCGCCGAGGACGTCTGGTACCGCAGGAGCAGCTCGCCGCTCCGCCGCGCCGCGCTGGAGGAGGAGCTCGGCGCACCGGTCAGCGACCGGCTGTGGCGGTTCCTGCGCCGTTCCCTGAAGCGCAAGGCGGCGTTCTGGCTCGTCCGCTGCGCCGGCTTCTCCGAGGAGGACGCCGCCGCCGTTCTCCGTCTGCGTCCCAGGCGGCTTCAAGGGTATCTCGCCGCCGAAGCGGAGCCGGACGCGCTGCGCGGCGAGCTGCTCGCTCTCTCCCCCGCCCCCGCGTGGGAGGAGCAGCTGGGCGACAACCTCCTGCTGCGCTGCCAGGAGCGCAACGTCCCGCTGGAGAACAGGCTTCTGCGCATCCGCTCGGCGGCGGACCGCGCCGTCCCCTACCTCGCGCTGGCGGTCGTGCTGCTCTGCGCCGCCGCCGTGTGGTATGTGACGCGGCTCTGACGCCAGGGGCGCCGAAGCGGTCCCTGCCGCGAACGGAAACAAAACGTACGGAAAACGAAAAGGGAGGTCCTGTCTGTGAAGCATCTCAAAAAGCTGGTGCTGCTGCACTCCAACGACATGCACGGCGACTTTCTCGCCGAGAAGATCGACGAAAAGCTCGTCGGCGGCGTATCCCTGCTCTCCGGCTATGTGAGCCGCGTGCGGCAGGAGGAGCCGAACGCCCTCTACTGCATCGCGGGCGACATGTTCCGCGGCTCGATCATCGACGCGGAGTTCCAGGGCATGTCAACCATCGAGATCATGAACATGATCTCCCCCGACGTCGTCACCCTCGGCAACCACGAAACGGACTACGGCGTAGCGCATCTGCTGTTTCTCGAAAAGTGCGCGAAATTCCCCATCATCAACGCGAACATGTACATCAAGACCAATCACGCCCATCTGTTCCGCCCCTACAAGATCCTCGAGGTGGACGGGATGAAGGTTCTCTTCATCGGCATTCTGACCGAGGAGGTCATGGCGCAGACGAAGAACGACGGGCTCGTCGGCACCGTCGTCAGCGTCGAGGACGCGGCGAAGGAGGTCGAGCGCATCTGCAACGCGCACAACGCCGTCGACATCGACCTGACCGTGCTGCTGACGCACATCGGCTTTGAGGAGGACAAGAAGCTCGCGGCGTCGCTTGATCCCGCCTGCGGCGTCGATATCATCATCGGTGGGCACAGCCACACCTTCCTCACGGAGCCGGCGAAGGTCAATGGCATCCTGATCGTGCAGGCGGGCACGGGCACCGACCAGATCGGCCGCTTCGACCTCACGGTGGACACGGGCGAAAACCGCGTCGACAGCTGCGTCTGGCAATGCCTGCCCATCAACGAGCAGACCTGCCCCTACGACCGCGACCTCGAGAGGCTGATCGCCAAGTACAAGGGGCAGACGGACGAGAAGTACGGCCGTGTGGTGACGCGCCTCAAGCGCCGCCTGTCGCATCCGAAGCGCGAGCAGGAGACGGAGATCGGCGACCTGTTCGCCGACGCGATGCAGGAGAGCCTTGGCGTCGATCTGTACCTGATGCCCTCCGGCAACATCCGCACGCCATGGCTGGGGCCCATCGTCATGCTGCAGGACCTGCTCGAGTGCTTCCCCTACGACGACTCGGTCTATCTTTTTAAGGCAAGCGGCGCGCAGCTCCGGCGGATGCTGCTCCACATGCTGCGTGACGAGGTCTGGGCGGGCGCGCACAGCGAGTTCTATCAGCTCTCCGCCGGCTTTCACGTGGTCTACGACCGCGCGGCGCACGCGTTCCGGGAATTCAGGTATCAGGGAGAGGAGCTGCCCGACGACACGATCCTCACCGTCGGAATGCAGGCGTATCACTTCGGCATTCTGGAGGACAGCTTCCAAATCGACCCGGAGGAGCTGTACGCCAACGCCAAGCCGCGCCCGATCGCGTCCTCCTGCCGTCAGGTGCTGGAGGAATACCTTGCCGAGCACCGGCAACTCGACCGTCAGACGGGCGACCGGCTGATCGTGCTCTGAGCGACCCCGTTCGGTGTATCGGCGGCCGGGCGGAGGCGAGGGAGCCACGCGTCAGCGTGTAATAAAATCATGGGGATGTGAAAAACGCAGGTTTTTCACATCCCCTTTTTTTGTTTTCAGGCGGCGTTCAGGTACTCCTCCAGCGCGATCCCCCGCGCGGTGATCTCCCGCGCCGTCTCCGCACCGACATAGCGGATGTGCCAGGGCTCGTAGCCGTAGCCCGTGACGGACTCCTTCCCCTCCGGATAGCGCAGGATGAAGCCGAATTCCGCGAGATGCGCATGGATCTTCGCCCAAACCTCCTGCGACTCGAGATACAGGTCGATCGCAAGCCCGGTGTGGTGCTCGGAGTAGCCCGGCACGGCGACGTACCGCTTCACATAGTCCGCGCCGTACTTCTCGGTGTAGCTCTTCGCCAGCGCCTCCTGCGCCGCGACGCTGCGGTAGGCGGAGTTGATGTCCAGATGCACGCCCTCCGCCGCCAGCGCGTCGCGCAGGCCGCAGTACGCCTCATAGGCGACGCGCTCCACCGCGATGTCCTCCCCGTGCCGGTTAGTCATGTGGGAAAGCTCGATCTCGTCCTCCCAGCCCCCGGGCAGGGCGGTCTTCGCGTTCACCAGCACGAGGTAGTCGACGGAGGCGGGGTCCTTCCCCAGATACTCCTCCAGCGTGATCCCGCGCGCGGCGATCTCCCGCGCCGCCTCCGTCCCGACGTAGCGGATGTGCCACGGCTCGTACGCGCAGCCCGTGTAATAGGTCCCGTCCTCCGGGTAGCGCAGGATGAACCCGAACTCCGCCAGCCGCGAAGCGACCTTCTCCCACGCCTCCGAATACCGCGCCGGTTCCTCCGCCCCGTCGATGGGTCTGCCGTCGGCGAAGAGGCAGAGGTCGAGCGCGAGCGCGGTCAGATGCTCGGAGCAGCCCGGCGCGGCGACGCGCTTCTCCGCTTCGTCCGCGCCGCGGCGCGCCGTGACGCGCGCCGCCAGCTCCCGCTGCGCCGCGTCGCCGCGATAGGCGGAGGCGAGGCCGATCGTCACGCCCTCCGCCGCCAGCGCGTCGCGCAGGGCGAAATACGCCTTGCAGACGCCGCGCTCCACCGTAAGCGGCTCGCCCAGCGGATCCGCCGTTTGGACGAGGTCGAGCCCGTCCGCCCAGCCCTCGGGCAGCGGGTTCCGCTTGTTCACCAGCACCAGCGTATCGGCGGTGGGGTACTCCGTCCTTTTGACGCTGTGGCGGACCGTCGAAGCGTCCGCGGGTCCCGTGTCGCCGCTGAGGCTCTGCTCCACGGCGGAGAGTTCCGCGGCGGCGCGGCGGTCCTTCTCCTCCCCGTTCGCCGCGAGCAGGAGGCGGTACGTGTCGCCGTCCGGACCGATCGCGTAGTATTCCGCCGTCCGTTCGTCCTCCGCGCCGGCGAGCCGCACCAGGCCGCCGGCGTCCTCGACGCGCGCCGCCTCGCGTCCCGTTTCCGCGCCGAGCCGCGCCGCCATCGCCTCCGCGTCCTCGTAGAGCTCGCCGCACAGCGACAGCTCCAGACGCACGCTCTCGTTTCGCGCGCGCAGCGTCCCGTCCGCCGCCTCCCAGGTCATATCCTCCGGCAGCGCGACGACGATCCCCGCCCCGTCAAAGCTGTGGCGGACCCACGCGGAGGTGTCCGCGCGGGGCGTCCCGCACGCCGTGAGGACTATGATCGCGCAGAGCGCAAGCATTGATCCGATCATCTTTTTCATGCTCTTTTCCTGTCGGGCGCGTCATGGGCCGTTCCGCGATACGCGTCCCGCGTGTCCGGCTTTAGGGAAGCGCTGATTAAATCAACGTGTGCGGATTGGCGAGCAGATTTTTCGTCTTGCAAGCCAAAAAGCCGCAGGAATACTAACGTATTTCAAGGATTTTTGGCGCAGTCAAGACGGAAAAGATGCCGTCAAGACGTGCGCGGGGATTTATTCAGCGCTTCCTTAGTAGCGAGTCAAAAACAGGGAGCCGTCCTTGCCGCTGACGCCGATGGCAAAGCGGTGCGTCTCGCCGTCCTTCGTTTGGAAGGAGACGCCGTAGTTCGGCGTGTCGCCGGGGAAACTGCCCTTGACCAGCAGCGGGCGCTCCGGCGTGAGCTCCGCCTGCCGGTAGATCTCCTTCTCGGAGAACTTGGGAGTGCCGTAGTCGTCCACGCTTTTCAGGCTGATGTCGTACAGCTTCACATCCGTCACGGTCTCGTTGGCGGCAAGGACGAAGGAAGCCGGCTGTCCCGATGTGGAGGCGGCGAACTCGTCGTGCTCCCGGAAGGAGGGCAGCAGGTTTTCCGCCCACTCCGCGTAGACCGCGCTCTGCCCGTAGCTGCCGAAGCCCTCCTTCTCCGCGACGTTGTACAGGCCGTAGCAGGGCAGGAGCAGCGGGCGCTCGTCAAATCCCCACGCGCGGGGCATGGAGATCCAGTCGACAAAGTCCTCGGGCAGCGTTTCCAGCCACGCGCCGGGCAGATAGACCAGAATCTCGTCCGCGTTCTCCAGCCCATAGGGGCCGGAGGCAACATAGCGGATGTCGTCCTCGATCCATTCCTCGCTGTCGGTCGGCTCGACCTTCAGCTCCAGCATGCGCATCGAATAGGTGTAGTCGTCCACGCGTTTGACATTGCCGAACCTGCCGTAGAAATTGCAGACGTAGATCGTGCCGTTGGGATAGCCGGGGCCGCTGTCGCCCATGTCGCCGTCGTGGAAGTCGCCCTCGAACGTGCCGTCGCACGCGATGGAGAGCTCCGTGCTCCAGCCGCCGGCGCCGCTGAGGAACGCAAAGTCGGGCAGGGAGGCGAAGAAAAGCGTCTCGTCGACCTTCTCGCTCGTGAGCCCCAGCTTCTCGCGCAGGTGCGCGATGGCGGCGTCGCAGGTGAGCGCGGGGTTGAGCGGATAGCTGAAGGCGCCGTCGTCCGGCTCGGCGATGCTGTACTCCCACAACATGGCGTTGCGCATCAGGAGCCCCTTCGCCTGCTCCGTATCGGCGGGGACGGCGGCGTCGTACTCCGCCTGCGCGCACTCCTTGCCGTTGAGCTTGTACTCCGTGTGAATGGTCGCGTTTTCGTAGTTCTCGTCCCAGTCCGGCCAGCTGCTGAACGAGCAGGTCAGCGCCGGCTTCATTTCGCCCGAGGCCGCGTAGTGCCTGTAGCTGCCGCTCGAGCTTTCGCCGTAATAGACGTTGTAGAGCCACAGCCCCTTGTCCGTGCCAGCCTGGAACAGGCGGTAGTTGCCGCCTCCGCCCGCCTGGCCGTCCAGCTCGCCCTGGCTGAGCAGCTCGCGCGCGCCGCTCTTTTCAAAGGTATAGACATGGAGCGTCGCGACGATGTAGAGGCCGCCATGCTCCTCGGCGGTGAGGAAGATCAGCTCCGGCTCCTGGTCGCCCCAGACGTCGGCAAAGGTGACGGGCGCCGCCGTGGCGACGGGCGTGAGCTGCTCGGTATTCTCGTTATAGTCGAGCCCCATCTGCCAGTTGTAGTGCAAAATGTCCTCGCGGTTCGCGGTCAGGACGCCGAGATACGCCTGCATCGCGCCCTGCGACATCGCCGGGACGGCGTAATCCGCCGAGACTCGGCTGAAGTCCCTGGAAAAGACCAGCGCGGTGTTGCTCGCCGCGTCGTAGTCCACCCGGAAGCCGAGCTGCGAGCCGAGGTCGCGCAGCTTGAAGAAGTTGGACCCGCCGATGTTGTAGACGGACAGCCCCGCGACCTCGCGGCCGTTGATCAGCAGCTTCTGCGCGCTGACGACCGCCGAGGCGGAGTGGTCCGTGCCGGCGTCGAGCTCGCCGCCGACGGCGGTATAGGGCTTGCCGGTGGTGACGGAGATGGTTTTGGACGCCTCGTCATAGCCCACGGCAAACTGGCTTGCCGTGCCGCTGAGCAGCTTGGCGAGGTCGCGCAGCTTGAAGTAGTTGGCGCCGTCGATGTTGTACTTCTCGCAGCTGAACGTCTTGTCGTTGACGGACAGCCTCTGCGGCGAGAGCACCACCTTTGGCGCCGCGGCGGACGCCGCAGGCAGCAGGCTGAGCGCCATCAACAGCGCCAGTGCAAGGGAAAACACGCGCTTTTTCATCTCAGTTCCTCCTTTTTCGCACGAAACCGTGCGTTTTGATTCCACCGCTCCGTTATTCTCTTGCCGCCTTCATCGCGGTCTTTGCCTCATACATTGCCTGATCCGCGCGCCGGAACACCGCCTCCACGTCGTCGCCCTCCTCATAGGCGCTCATGCCGACGGCGGCGGAGTATCTGTGCCAGGGCTCCGCGTCCTCGTCGAGCGCGCTCTGCGAGAACAGCTCCCGCAGCGCGGCGCAAAGCTGCTCCCGCCTTCTGTAGTCGCGCCCCTGGAGCACCACGACAAACTCGTCGCCCCCGACGCGGTAAATGGACGAATGCTTGAACACCTCGCAGACCATCCGGCACGCGCCGACGATGTACTCGTTGCCGTGCTCGTGCCCGTAAGCGTCGTTGACGCGCTTGAGATGGTTCAGATCGGTCATGACGATGCCGAACTCCGCGGCGTGGTTCACAATGTCCGCCTGCAGCGCGAGCGCCGCCTTGTCGTACGCAGCCTTGTTTTTCACCTTCGTCAGCGCGTCCTGATAGGCGATGGCGTTCATTTGGGACACGTGCTCCTGCAGGTCCCTCGTCTCCTTCTCCGCGTCGATCATGCCCTTGACGTAGTCCCGCATGTCGACGGAGAGCTTCGTGACCGCGTTCGCAAGGGAGCGCACCTCGTTTTGCGCGCGGATCTCCGGCACCGTGAACAGCAGCTCGTCCGGGTCGCGCCTGCCGGTCGATTTGCCGGCAAATTCGGCGACGCTCTGCTCCAGCTGCCGCAGGGGCAGGGTCACGTTGTGCTGCATCCACAGCAGCAGCAGCAAAATGAAAAGAATGCCGGGGATCAGGATCACGGCGATGTTGATGGCGATGTTCCGATACACGGTGCGGTTGATCTCCTCGATGGCGATATCCGCGCAAAGCGTGGCGAAATGCCGCCCCTGCGAATCGATGAGCGGGCGGACCAGCGAGTAGTCCATGCCCCATTCCGAGGGGTTGACGAAATACACGTCCTCATCCCCCATTTGAATCTCATGGAACCGGCGTATGGTCTCCTCGGGATACCAGTCCTCGCCCCATTCTCCCAGGCCGATCACGTTTTCCGGCACAAATTCCTTCTCGTAAGTGGAATTCGCCGAGCAGATCGCCACAACGCGGATCGGGTCCGATTCGATGTCCGCGGAGCAGATGTAGAGATAGTGGATATCCTCGTAGCGGTCGATGAAATCGTCAAAAAATGCCTGACAGGCAACAAATTTTTCCGATTCCTCGAAGGTCCGCGCGCACTCGGACATGTCGTCCTTGTCCACGTGCCCCTCGACATAGGTGACGACGCTCGCCAGCTCCCGCTGATAGCGCTCGTACATGGAGGAGGTATAGATGCGGTACGTCGCCGCGGAGAGGACGGCACTGAGGAGCACGACAAAGAGTACACAGGCCATCGTGACGCTGCGGTTCAGGGGGCGTATGTGCTTTTCGGCGGGTTTGCCGCTCTGCTTCATATCGGCGCCACCTCACATCCGGTCCGTTCATATTTTCGCATTTTATATTATACGCATCCGTGCGCGCAAAAGCAAGTGAGAATCGCGCCGCCGCGCGAAATGGGCGCAAAAAAAGCGGAGCGGCCCGAAATCGGCCGCTCCGCGGGGATCCGTCGATTCAGCGAAGGTACATGCAGCGGATGGCGTTGAGCACGGCAAGGACCATCACGCCCACGTCCGCAAAGATGGCGAGCCACATGCCCGCGAGCCCCAGCGCGCCGAGGGCGAGGCAGGCGAGCTTGATCCCGATGGCGAACCAGATGTTCTCCTTCACGATGCGAAGGCACTTGCGGGAGATGCGCACCGCCGTCGCGAGCTTGAGCGGATCGTCGTCCATCAGCACGACGTCCGCCGCCTCGATCGCCGCGTCCGAGCCCATCGCGCCCATGGCGATGCCGACGTCCGCGCGGGAGAGAACCGGCGCGTCGTTGATGCCGTCCCCGACGAAGGCGAGGCGCTCCCTCTCCGAGCTTCTCCCGTCCAGCAGGCGTTCCACCCGCGCGACCTTGTCCTGCGGCAGCAGCTCGCCGTGCGCCTCGTCCACGCCCAGCTCGCCGGCCACGCGCGCGGCGACCGCCTGCCGGTCCCCGGTCAGCATGACCGTGCGCGTCACGCCGCAGCCTCTGAGCGCCGCGATCGCCTGTGCGCTGTGCGGCTTGACCACGTCGGAAATGACGATGTGTCCCTCGTACTCCCCGTTGACCGCCACATGGAGGATCGTCCCGTCCCTGTGGAGCTCACACGCGCGCACCCTCGCGCCGACGCGCTCCATGAGCCTTTCGTTGCCGACCGCGGCGGCGGAGCCGTTCACCCGCGCGGTGATGCCGCAGCCCGCGACCTCCTCCACGTCCTCCACGGAGCAGCCGTCCGCCTCGTCCGGATAGGCGGCGCGCAGGGAGCTCGCGATCGGGTGCGTCGAATAGCGCTCCACATGGGCGGCCAGGTGCAGCAGCTGCCTCTCGTCCATGTGCTCGGGGTGGATCGCCGTCACCTCGAACACGCCCTTCGTCAGCGTGCCGGTCTTGTCGAAGACGACCGTTTTGACCTCCGAGAGCGTCTCGAGATAGTTGGAGCCCTTGATCAGCACGCCCTGCCGGCTCGCCCCGCCGAGTCCGGCGAAAAACGAAAGCGGAATGCTGATGACCAGGGCGCAGGGGCAGCTGATCACCAGGAAGGTCAGCGCCCGGTAGAGCCACGTCCCCCACCCCGGCGCGCGCCCGGCAAGCAGCAGGCCGAGCGGCGGCAGGAGCGCCAGCGCCAGCGCGGAGCCGACCACTGCGGGGGTGTAGACGCGCGCGAATTTTGAGATAAAGTTCTCCGAATGCGATTTGCGCGCGCTCGCGTCCTCGATCAGCTCAAGCACCTTCGAGACGGTGGACTCGCCGAATTCCTTCGTCGTACGCACGCGCAAAACGCCGGTGAGGTTGATGCAGCCGCTGACCGCCTCGTCCCCCTCCGCGACGTCCCGCGGCGCCGATTCGCCGGTCAGCGCCGCCGTATCGAGAGACGACGCGCCGCTCACCACGACGCCGTCGATGGGCACCTTCTCACCCGGCTGGACGAGGATGACCGTGCCGACCTCCACCTCGTCGGGATCGACGCGCACCGGCCGCCCGTCCTCGCCCTCGAGGTTGGCATAGTCCGGCGCGATGTCCATCAGCTCGGAGATACTCCGGCGGCTCTTGCCGACCGCGTAGCTCTGGAACCACTCGCCGATCTGATAGAACAGCATGACCGCGACAGCCTCCGCGTAGTCGCCGCTCTTCTGATACAGCGCCAGCGCGATCGCCCCGATCGTCGCGACCGCCATCAGCAGGCACTCGTCGAGCGGCTGCCGGTTTTTGATCCCCTCAAACGCCTTGCGCAGCACGTCGTATCCGACGGTCAGATAGGGGATCATATACAGCGCGAACCGCGGCGCCCCCGTGACCGGAACAAAGTGCAGCGCCGCCGTGAGCGCCGCCGCGATCAGGATGCGCGCAAGGTTTTTCTTCTGCTTCGGCTCCATCCGTTTCCCGCCTCCGCTCGTTCAGCCGCCCAAACGGCGGTCACAGAAATATCTCGCAGTCGCTCTCGACCCGCTTGCAGTTCGCGAGCACCTCGCGCATCACGGCGTCCGGGTCCGCGCCGTCCTCGAACTCCACCTTCATCTTGAGCGCCATAAAGCTGACGCTCGCCTCGCGCACGCCGGGCGTCCGGTTCGCGGCGACCTCCATCTTGTCCGCGCACGCCGCGCAGTCCACGTCGATCTTGTAAGACTTTTTCATATCCGTTCCTCCCTTTCGATTAATTGTTTATTTAATCGTTGATTTGATACTACTCCGCCGCATCGAATTTGTCAACCGTTTCTTTGCAAAAATATCATTTCTTTTTTCGGGGATCGGTGTATAATACGTATAATACGCACGGCACCCGCTTCGCGCGGGAGCGTGAGGAGGCGGATTTCATGGACAAGGCTGTCAGGCTGCCGCACGAGCACAACGGAGCGGACACGCAAAAGCATATTCTGGAGGCGATGCCGCCCGAGGAGGCGATCCGCCTCGTCTCGGACGCGCTGGGACAGCTCGGCGATCCCTCCCGGCTGCGCATCTTCTGGCTGCTCTGCCACACGGAGGAGTGCGTCATGGACGTGGCGGAGTACGTCGGGATGTCCAGCCCCGCTGTGTCGCACCACCTCCGGCTTCTGAAGTCGGCGGGGCTCGTCGTCTCCCGGCGGGACGGCAAGGAGATGCTCTACCGCGCGGCGGACACCGCGCTCGCCGGCGAGCTGCACCGCGTTATCGAGCGGATCGCCGAGATCCGCTGCCCGTCGTAGCGTGCGGGGGCGGCGCTGTATTGGCGCCGCCCCCGTCGTTTTTTGTTTTCCGCTTACTCCGGCAGCAGCTCCTCCAGCCGCTCCCAGTCGAAGTACTCCGCCGCGCTTTTCAGCTCCGCGAAGCGCTCACGCTCCTCCTCAGGCAGGCGGCAGCCGGCGAGCGAATCCAGCATCTCCGTGACGCGTTCGTACTCGAATTCCCCCAGCAACGCGCGGAGCATGTGATAGGTCTCGCGCAGCTGCTCCGCCGAGATCGGCGGCAGCTCGTCCTCCGCCGCGGCCTCGCCGGCGAGAGGCATCAGCTTCTCCCCCAGCGCCCGATAGCGCGCAAGCAGCTCGTCCAGCCCGCCGAGCAGGGTGTCCGTGTCGCCCGCCTTGCCGGCAAGCTCCAGCTTCTCCGCCAGCGCGCCGAGGTCCTCCGCGCCGATGACGCGCGACGTGCTTTTGACCGCGTGGACCTTTGTGATCACGTTGTTCAGGTCCCCCGCGCGGCGGTAGCTCTCGATCTCGTCCGCACCCGCGGCGGCGGTCCTCGCGTAGATGGCCAGCGTTTCGAGGTATGTCTCCTCCGAGCCGCAGCCCTTCAGGCCCTGGAGCACATCCAGCCCCTCGACGCGGCACAGCCAGTCCGGCAGCTCCTCCTCCGAAGGCGCCTCCGCCTCGCCGTCGCTCCGCGCCGGCGCGCCCATCCGGTCGGAGGCGGCGCGCCAGCCCGATCCCATGTCCTCCTCGCCCTCCCGCAGCTCCACCTTTGCGGCGGGCAGGTATTTGACCAGCATTTCCTCCAGCTTTCTGCTGTCCACGGGCTTGGACAGATAGTCCTGAAAGCCCGCCTCCAGATATTTCTCCCGCGAGCCGGAGATCGCGTTCGCAGTGAGCGCGATACAGACCGTGTCCGCCGCCTGCGGCAGGCTCTTGAGCCTGTGCAGGGTCTCGACGCCGTCCATGTCCGGCATCATGTGGTCGATGAGCGCCATGTCGTAGCTTTGCTTCGCCGCCAGGGCAAGCGCCTCGCGTCCCGACTCCGCCGTGTCGATCTGCAGCTTTGTCCGCTTCAGCAGGCCCCGCACGACGGTCAGGTTCACCGGCATGTCGTCCACGACGAGGATCCGCGCCTCGGGCGCGTAGAACGACTCGCGATGCGAGCTGCCCTCCGTCTCATAGCGTCCGGTGAACTCGCCGATGGGCCACCACTTGACGACCGGCTGCTCGATGACGAACGAGAATTCCGAGCCGCAGCCGTAGATGCTGTCCACCTGCAAACTGCTGCCCATCAACCCGAGCAGCTGCTTGGTGATGGCAAGCCCCAGCCCCGTGCCCTCGATCGAGCGGATCCGGTCCTCCTCCAGCCGCGCGAAGGGGGTGCTGAGGCGTTCCATGTCCTCCGGCTTGATGCCGATGCCCGTGTCCGCCACGCGGAACTGGAGCATGATCCGCTCCGTGTCCAGCTCGCGGTAGCCGACCGTCAGCGTCACCGAGCCCTCGTCCGTGTACTTCACGGCGTTGGACAGCAGATTCAGCGCGCACTGGCGGATCCGGATCTCGTCGCCGAACAGGAGATGCGGCGTCGTCTCGTCGATGAAAACGTGGAACTCCAGTCCCTTTTTCTCCGCGCGCGCGCGGGTCATATTCACAAGGTCGTTGATGACGGAGCCCAGCTCGTACTGCGTGGGCAGAATCTCCATCTTGCCCTCCGCGACCTTGGAGAAGTCGAGGATGTCGTTGATGATCGAAAGCAGGGTCTTTCCCGCGTTCTGGATATCGGCGGCGTAGGACAGCGTGTCCGGCTCGCCGCTCTCGCGCAGGATCACCTCGTTGAGGCCGAGGATGGCGTTGATCGGCGTGCGGATCTCGTGCGACATTTTGGCGAGGAAGTTGCTCTTTGCCCGGTCCGCCGCCTTGGCGCGCTCCAGCGCGTCCATGATCTCCGACGTGTCGGAAAACAGGATGTTGAGTCCCACGACCGCGTCGCGCTTGGTCATCCGCCTGATGCTCACGCGCCAGAATTTTTCCTCGTCCCCCTCGGGTATCCCGCGCATGACGCAGGGCTTGATCTCCTCCCCCGAGAGAGCCTGGCGGCAGTTGCGCAGAAACTCGTCCAGCTCCTTCTGCGGAAATACGCCGGTCAGCGCATCCCTGAGCGGCACGCCGCGGCGGATCGCGTTCTTGTCGTAGTCGCTTTTGTACTGATAAAAGAGGTCGGAGGTCATCACCGTGCGCATGGCGCCGTCGGTCAGGATAAAAATGTTCGGCGACGTACGGGTCAGCTGATCGATGTAGAACATCTGCCGATCTGTCTCTCTCTGGATATATGCCTTTGTAAACTCGCCCTGCTCGTTCGCCTTGCGCACGAACAGCAGGTCCTGATTCAGGCGCTTGACCTCTCTGGCGAGCTTTTTGTTTTCCAGCTGGAGCCGCCGCAGCTCCTCGTCTCTCTCATCCATGGCAATCCCTCACATCGTCCGTCCGCCGGACGGTTTTCCTCTCAGATGACGCGCGTCACACCCCGCGCGGCGTCTTACAGCGCAAGGATCGTAAACGTAAAGTTGTGGTACATGTTGTACTCCCTGCCCGTCTTCTCTCCCCGCACGGGGCAGACCTCGCCGTAGGCATAGATGCCGATGAGCGGCTTGTCCTTGGGCTTGCGCACCAGATAGCTGTCCGCCTCCACCGCCGGATTGTTCATCAGCGCGAGATATCTGGCGCTGCACGAGTTGCACAAGAGCGCGGAGTACTCGTCCCCCTGCTTCTCCAGCTCGCTGAACATGCGGGCAAACGCCTTGTCCACCGTCCGCGTCACGTCATCGCGGTTGATCAGCCCGATGCTCAGCGTCGCGCCCTCCGGCATTTCGCCGAGGAAGGCGCCCGCGCCCGTGCTCAGATCGAGCCTTGCGAGGATGCGCGCCGCCTCCGTGGTATCGCCGTTTCCGTGATCCACCGTGACCACGAAGGGACAGAGGATATAAACGGACATCGCGTCCTCCTCGTCCACGCGCATCCCCTCCGCCCCGAGCGTTTCGACAAAGCTCTTGTCCCCGAGCCTGTGGATGACCGAGCCCTCCGCCTTTGTGATCTCGTAGGAGAAGCTCGCCACATGCTCCACGGAGTTGATGCGCACGAAGCGCGGCTTGACATTGCCCGAGAGCAGCGCCAGCACCATCCCGTCGCGCACCACGCGGTCGTTGTAAAACACCCGGAAGCCCGTGAAGGTCAGGTTGTCCGACGCCGTGCCGCCGTAGACCGGCAGGCCGCCCGACACCTCGTCGAGGACCGCCAGCACGTTGCCGCCGGTGACCACCTGCTCCGTCACCTCGATCCCGCAGTAGCCGATCGCCAGCTTCGCCTCCGAGCTCTGCTGCGCGGTCAGCGTTTCATACAGGCTCCTGACCTGCTCGCGGTAATTCTCCTGTTTGAATTCGCCGCTGATCCCGACGGTGAACTCGCAGTCGTCCGCCGTGAGGAGCATCACGGAGATGCCGCCCCGGCAATAGCCCTGCTCGTCCGCCAGCATCGCCATCGCCGTGCAGCCCATGACGGGAAAGGACCACTTCTTCGACAGCCGCGCGTAGAGCGCCGGATAGTCGGTGTCCTCCTCCGTGTAGAGCATCGCCAGCGTGTTCGCCGCGAGAGGAAAGCCCTCCACCTGCTCAAACAGCTCCTCCACCGCCTCGTCCAGGTCGTCGATCTCCGCCGTATACGCCACGATCGTCCTCATAGCCCGTCCTCCTTCGTGCTGCCCGGCCGGGACGCCGCAAAAGAAACGGATATCCCGCCGCTTTTATAACATTTCATTTTATTATATCTTGTATTTCGCCATACGTCAACCGAAAAAGCGCTTTCCGGCGGATTCTTTTCACATTTCCTTTTCCCGCGCGCCGCTTTTGCGGGATTGCCTCTGGAAAACCGCGGCAAGGTGTGCTACACTGTATAAAAACAGGCGTTCCCTGCCCGGTGCGGATCACGCCGGAATACGAGGTGCTGCGCCATGAGCGAGATGCTGGAGCGGGAATATCAGTTCAAGCCGGATGAGCTGACCTGTCTGGAGGAGCTGTGCACGCCGCTCGCCGTCTATCAGTTTCTGAACAAGCGGGTGGTGACGCGCGTGCTCTCCGCCGGCTTCATCGACCTCTTCGAGTTCGACACGCCCGAGGAGGCGTACGCCGTCATGACGACGGATATGTACAGCACGGCGCACCCGGACGACGCCTCGCGCATCGCCGACGAGGCGTACCGCTTCGCGACCGAGGGCGGGAAATACGAGGTGATCTACCGCGTGCGGGCGCGCAAAAGCGCCGGCTACAAGATCGTGCACGCGCTCGGCGAACACAGATTCACGCCCTCCGGCGAGCGGCTCGCCTACGTCTGGTATCTCGACGAGGGCACCTATACGAACGAGGACGACGGGCAGAAGACCGAGCTGAGCGATTCCTTCCGCAGCGCCCTGCGCGAGGAGAGCATGATCCGCGAGAGCTATTACGACTATCTGACGGGGCTGCCGAACATGTCGCACTTCTTCGACCTCGTCGAAGCCGGCAGAGTCTCCGCCCGCGAGAAGGGCGTCACGCCCGCGATCCTGTTCGTCGACCTCATCGGAATGCGCCACTTCAACCGCAAGTACGGCTTCGCGGAGGGCAGCAGGCTGCTCGTGCGCGTCTCCAAGATTCTGGCAAGCCACTTTAAAAGCGAGAATTGCAGCCGCTTCGGGCAGGACAACTTTGCCGCGATCGCGGACTCGAACGGTCTGGCCGGCCACCTGCGCGACATCATCCGCGAATGTGAGTCCGCCGACGACGGGCCGGGCATCTCCCTTCGCATCGGCGTATATCTGGACCAGCTCGAAAACGTAGAGGCGAGCGCCGCCTGCGACCGGGCGCGGCACGCCTGCAACTCGCTCTCGCGCAGCTCCTTCGCCTCCAGCTTCTGCTGGTTCGACGAGAGCATGCTCGCGGAGCTGGAAAAGCGGCAGTATATCATTGAAAATCTGGATAAGGCGATCGAGGAGCACTGGATACAGGTCCATTACCAGCCCATCGTGCGCGCGGTCAACGGCAGGGTCTGCGAGGAGGAGTCCCTCGCGCGCTGGATCGATCCCGAGAAGGGTGCGTTCCAGCCCTCGGACTTCGTCTCCACGCTGGAGGACGCGAAGCTCGCCTACAAGCTCGACCTCTTCGTGCTGGAGCAGACGCTGGAAAAGATGAAAACGCAGGCGGAGGCGGGACTGCACGTCGTGCCTCAGTCCATCAACCTCTCGCGCGCCGATTTCGACGTCTGCGACATCGTGGCGGAGGTCTGCGACCGCGTGGACGCCGCCGGGATCGAGCGCGATATGCTGAGCATCGAGATCACGGAGAGCGTGGTCGGCGGCGACTTCGATTTCATGAAATCGCAGGTGGAGCGCTTTCAGAATCTGGGCTTTCAGGTCTGGATGGACGACTTCGGCAGCGGCTATTCCTCGCTCGACGTGCTGCAGCAGATCCGCTTCGACCTCATCAAGCTCGACATGCGCTTTATGGAGCGCTTCGGCGACCGGATGGAAAGCCGCATCATCCTCACGGAGCTGGTGCGCATGGCGATCGGCCTAGGCATCGAGACGGTGTGCGAGGGCGTCGAGACCGAGGAGCAGGTGGATTTCCTGCGCGAGATCGGCTGCACGAAGCTCCAGGGCTACTATTACTGCAAGCCCATCCCGCTCGAGGCGATCCTGGAGCGCTACCGCAGCGGCAAACAGATCGGCTTCGAGAACCCGTCGGAATCCGAGTATTACGCCACCATCGGCAGGGTCAATCTCTACGACACCTCCATCATCGCCAACCGGGCGCAGACGGCGCAGCAGCACTACTTCGACTCGATCCCCATGGCGCTCATTGAAACCACGGAGGACGAATTCTGGATCGTGCGCTGCAACCGCACCTGTCACGATTTCATGCGCGAGACCTTCGGGCCGGTGCGCTTCGGCACGAGGCTTTCCTACGCCGGAGCGGAGACGTCCGCGTACGGTCTCAGCTTCCTCGGCGCGATGCGGCAGTGCGTGCCGGACGGCCGGCAGCTCATCATCGACGAGGAGATCGCGAACGGCTCGACCGTCCACGTCATCGTCACGCGCGTCGCGGTGAATCCCGTCTCCGGGACGGCCACGCTGGCGGTGGCGGTGCTCGCCGTCACGGACAGCAAGGGCGAGAATGCGGGGCTGAGCTACGCGAGCGTCGCCAAGGCGCTGTCCACCGACTACTTCGACCTCTACCATGTCGATCTGGACACGGAGCGCTATGTCCACTACTGCTCCACCGCGCAGCAGCGCGACCTGACCGTGGAGCGACACGGCGAGGATTTCTTCCGCGTCAGCCTCGCGGACGCGCGCACGCAGCTCTATGCGCCGGATTACGACTACTTCTCCAAAACGTTCACGAAGGAGAACGTGGTGCGCGCGATCGACGAGCGGGGCGCTTTTACGCTGACCTACCGCATCCTCATGGAGGGGGAGCCGGTCTACGTCAACCTGAAGGCGGTGCGGATGCGCGCGAATGACAGCCACATCATCATCGGCGTGAACAACGTCAACGCGCAGATGCAGGAGAAGGAGGTGCTCGAGCGCATCCGGACGGACCGCATCACCTACTCCCGGATCATGGCGCTCTCGGGCGATTTCGTGTGCATCTACACCGTCGACCCCAACACGGGCAACTACGTCGAATACAGCTCGACGAACGACTATTCCGGCCTCGGCATCTCCAAGGAGGGCGAGGACTTCTTCGCCGATTCCCGCCGGAACATCAAAACCACGATCTACGCCGACGACGTCGAGCGCATCCTCAATGCCTTCACGCGGGAGAACATTCTCGCCGTGATCCGCGAAAAGGGGCGTTTTGCCCTGCGCTACCGCCTTCTGCTGGACGGCAGACCGCAGGTGGTGCGCCTCAAGGCGGTGCTGTCGGAGGAGAGCGACGGCGCGCGCCTGATCATCGGCGTGGAGCGCGTCGATCCCTCATAAAAAACGACCGCTTTTCCCATGGAAAAGCGGTCAAAAGGATTTTTCGGATTCGCAGCGAAAATTGTTCAGAACAGGTTGACGAAGCCGCCGGAGTAGTTCATCTCGTAGAGGGACTGCCCCTTTTCGTTCACGATGATCTCCTTGCCCTGAAAGCCGAAGGACTGCGTCTCCCAGACGTCGTCCCAGCGGTTCATGTAGCGCAGGCCGTTCGTCGCGCGGAAGTATTCCGGTCCGCGGTACGGATAGGCGGGGTCGCACGCCTTGAGCGCCTCCTTCAGGCACTCGAAGATCGGCTTCTGGGGAATGCCGGGAACGGTCTGGCCGAAGTAGGTCATGGACCAGCAGCCCTCCCCGCGGCAGCGGATCACGGTGCTGCCCGAGTAGGGCTGCCCGCCGTACCAGCTGTCGTAATACTCCCAGTCGCCCTCCCTGTAGGTGATCTCATGGAGCCCGTCCGGCTGAATGTTCGGCTTGTCCTCGCTGCCGTAGCCGTGCTTCATCGCCTTGAACAGAAAGCCGCGGAGCTCTTCTTCATGCGTCCTGGCAAAGTCAAGTCCGAATTTCATCTGATGTCACCGTTTCCTTTCACAGAGTAGTGTTTTTTTCGCCCCTCTCCAAGGACCGCGCCGTTTGTACGGTCCGTATTCCGTATTCTACCCCACGGCAAGCGGCATTGCAAGAATTATTTGCGGGATCGAGTGGTAAGACATGGGAAAGCTGGTTATACGCGACATCCGCGGCTCGTTCGGGCGCTGGGCGGCGATCTTCGCCATCGTCGCGCTGGGAACGGGCTTTCTCGCCGGACTGCTGCAGACCTGCCCCGCCATGCTCGGCACGGTCGGCGCCTACGTCCGCGACACCGCGATGTACGACTGGCACGCGGTGCTGCCGGACGGCGTCGGCGCGGAGCTTCTCGCCGAGGCGAGGAGCTCGCGCGGCATCCGCGCCGCGGAAGCCGCGGCGGAGGCGGACACGCTGGCGGACTCCGTGCTCGGCGGCGGCGAGGTGTTTCGCTTCCGCTCCGTCACGCAGAACGTCAACCGTCTGTCGGTCCGCGCGGGGCGGCTTCCAGAGCGCCCGGACGAGTGCTTTGCCGACAACGCCTGCTTTACCGAGGCGGACCTCGGCACCGTCGTGCGCATCTCCGAAAAAAACGACGCGCGGACGCGTGGGCGCTTCGCCTGCGAGAGCTACACCGTCGTCGGCGTCGGCACCAGTCCGCTCTACATCAACTACGAGCGCGGCGCGACCTCCCTCGGCAGCGGGACCGTCCGTGCCTTTCTCTTCATCCCCCGCGACGGATTCGCCGACGTGCAGGACACTGACCTCTTCCTCGCGCTGGATACGGACGCGCCCGCCTGCTCCGAGGACTACGACCGCGTCCTGCGGCTGACAAAGCGGCGGCTGCTGCGCTTCGCGGACGAATACTTCGCGGGCGATCCGGGCAGCGCCTATCTTCTCAGCCGGAACGACGATCCGGGGTTTTCCGGCTTCCGGAGCGACGCGGAGATCGTCGCGGGCATTGCCCGCGTCTTCCCGCTCTTTTTCTATCTTGTCGCCGCCCTCGTCTGCGCCGCAACCATGACGCGCATGGCGGACGAGCAGCGCGCGCGCTCCGGTATGCTCAGCGCGCTCGGCTTCGGCACGGAGCGGATTGTCGGAGGCTATCTGCTCTATTCCGGCAGTGCCGCCCTGTCCGGCGGCGCCGTCGGCTTTTTCCTCGGCACGGCGGCGATCCCGCGAATGATCTGGCGGGCCTACAACGTCATGTACCGGCTGGAGGGGCTCACATACCGTCCCGATTTTGCGCTCGGCGCGCTGCTGACCGCCGGGTTCCTCGGCGTCTGCCTTCTTTCGACGGCGCTGTCCGCCCTCCGCGTGCTGCGCGGCGCTCCGGCGCAGCTGCTGCGCCCTCCGCCGCCCCGCGCGGGGCGGCGGCTCCCGATCGAGCGTGTCCCCGGCCTGCGCAGGCGGCTCGGCCTCCTGCGAACGGCGGCGCTTCGCAGCGTCCTGCGCGACCGGGCGCGGCTGCTGCCGGCGGTCGTCAGCGTCGCCGGCTGCACGGCGCTGCTGCTCGCCGCCTTCGGCGTGCGGGACAGCATGGGCGGCATCGTCGCCGCGCAGTTCGAGGAGGTCTCCCCCTACGATTTTCTCGTCGTCCTCCCGCACGAGCCGGACGCCGCCGCGCTGCGCGCCTTTGACGAGGGCCCCGGCCGCCTGCTCGAAAAGCGGCAGCTCATGTATCAGGACAGCATGACCCTCGTCGGCGCGGACGCGGTCAAGAGCGTCACCGTCGCCGCCGCCTCTCCGGGCGAGCTGGACGGGCTGCTGGATTTCCACCGCGGCGGCGCGCCCCTCCCCTTCCCCGCCCCCGGCGAGGCGCTGCTCTGCGCCAAGCTGGCGGAGACGTTCGCTCTTTCCGCCGGAGACCGCGTCCTGCTCCGCTCCGCCGACGGAAAGCGGCTGTCGCTCACCGTGTCCGGCGTCTTCGACAACTATTTCCACAATTTCGTCGTGATCAACGCGGAGAGCCTTGAGGCGCAGTGGGGAGAAAAACCGGAGCGGCGGATGCTGCTTGCCTGCACCGCTCCGGACGCCGATGTCCGGCAGACCGCGGCGGAGCTGCTGGGCTGGGACGGCGCGGTCACCGTCTTTGTGATGGCGGACACCGCCGCGCGCGTGGCGCAGATGCTGCGGGTGCTCGATTTCATCGTTCTGCTCGTGCTCGTCTGCTCGGGCGCGCTGGCGTTCATCGTGCTCTATGACCTCGCCGGCATCAGCATTCTCGAGCGTCTGCGGGAGATCGCAACCGTCAGGGTCCTGGGCTTTTCTCCCCGGGAGACCGCCGCCTACGTCTTCCGGGAGAACGCCTTGCTCACGCTGCTCGGCGCGCTGCTGGGGCTGCCGCTCGGGCAGGCGCTGCATCGCTTCACGATGGACCGCATCCGCGTGGAGCTGCTCTGGTTCGCGCCGCGCATCACGCCCGCCAGCTACCTTTTGTCGCTGCTGTTCACGCTGCTCTTTTCCGGTCTCGTCGACTTCCTTCTCTATTTTCGCATCGATCGCATCCGCATGGCGGAGGCGCTGCAAACCGCCGAATGATCTACTTACCTCTGCTTTCATCTCCACGCTCCGCTTGGGAACGCCGCGGGATCGACGCTGTTGACGACGCCGCTCACCGCGATGCTCCTGAGGCTCGCGCAGCCCGCGAAGGCGTTCGCCTCGATCCGGTTTACGATGCCGGAAATGCTGAGTGCGGAGAGCGCCGTGCAGTCCTGAAACGCGCCCGTACCGATGCGGTTCACGATGCCCGGAATGGAGAACGATGTGACCGCGCAGCCCTCAAAGGCGTGATTGCCTATGCTGCCCAGCATGGGCGGGATCTGGATAACGCGAATCTCGCTCCGGTACGCCGCCCACGGCGTCTGCGCGCCGCTCGCGTAGTCGTACATATCGCCCATGCCGCTGATCGTCAGCACGCCGCCCGAATAGCTCCAGGTGAGACTCGGCCCGCAGGCGCTCCCGCCCGGCATCGGCGTGGGCGTCGGCGTCGGTGTGGGCGTCGGCGTTTGGCTCACCGTCCAGTAGGCGTAGAGCGTCAGGTCACTGCCGGGGATGTCAAATTCGCGGACATACTGCCCGTTCCACGCATACCAGCCGGAGAACGTGTATCCGCTGCGCGTGGGCGTCGGAAGCGAACCGAACGAGCTGCCTGCCGTGACCTTTTTGGTCGTGGGCGATACCGTGCCGCCCCGCGGATCGAACGTGATGGTGTAGGTGTTCGGCGTCGGCGTGGGCGTCGGGGTCGGCGTCGGGGTCGGCGTCGGGGTGGGCGTAGGCGTCGGCGTCGGTTCGTCCGGCGTGTCGGGGACTTCGCCGTTCAGAAACGGCGTCATGTCAAGAAAGCCCGCGCCGTAGCAGGCGCTGTTGCCGAGATCGTATGCCGCCGCCTTGAGCCGCTTTTCCACCGTCGACGGAAGCAGGCTGCGGCTCTCTCCGCACAGCAAAAGCGCGGCGGCCGCCGCGACGTGCGGCGACGCCATCGACGTACCCTGCATGGAGACGTAGCCTCCGCCGGGGTAGCTGCTGACGATATCCACGCCCGGCGCGGCAAGATCGACGGCGCTGCCGTAGTTGGAGAAATAGGCGCGCCGGTAACTGCTGTCCACGGCGGAGACGGTGATCGCGCCGGAGATATGCGCGGGGCAGACATACGCGGTGTCCATGGACTCGTTGCCCGCCGCGGCGACGACGGTGACGCCCCTGGAGATCGCGTAGGAAACGGCGCTGTCCATATAGCTGCTGTGTCCGCCGCCGAGGCTGAGGTTGATGACCTTTGCGCCGTGGTCGGCGGCGTAGCGGATGCCCTGCGCGATGGTGGTGGTATAGCCGCCGTTCGGTCCCAGCACGCATACGGGCATGATCCTGATGTTCGTGCCGGGCGTGCAGTCCACAATGGTTCCGGCGACGTGCGTGCCGTGTCCGTCCTTGTCGTCGGCATAGCTGTCGCCGCCCACAAAATCGTAGCCCGGGACGGTTCGCCCGCTCAAAAGCGGATGCGTCACGTCCGTGCCGGTGTCCACCACGGCGACGATCAGGTCGGTGTCCGCGCCGCGCCCCGCGAGAGACGAGGCGTAGGCGGCGCAGCCGGTGGCGCTCGCGCCCCAGCCGACGCTTGCCGTTCCGTAGTCCCCGGCCGCCTTCTGTATCAGCACATCCGGCTCCGCGTAACGGACATAGGAAAGCGAATCGAGATATCCCGCGCACGCCTCGGCGTCCGCGGCGCTCGTGAACTGAATGATGGAGCAGCCGTTCGTGTCCCGCACCACCTGCGCGGCGTGATAGGCCGAAAGATCGGGCAAAGCGGAATCCGCGCTCACGACGAGCCGCCCGGAGGCGTAGCTCGCGTCCGCGCCCGCGGTCGCGACCCTGCCGCTGTAGCTGCTCACAAGCGTCATCGCGGCGCTGACAAAGCTCGAGGTCGTGGCTGCGGTGTAGACGGCGCCGTTGAAGGATACCTGGGTATAGCTCTCGAACGTGCCCGTGCCGTCGGTGTAGTTGGCCGTACTCTCGTACATGTAGTAGACCGTGCTGCCGCGCGTACAGGTCGTTGTGGAGAGCGCGGAGGCATTGCCGACGAGCCCCATCGACTGCGCCCACGCGGTCGCGCCCGCCGACCATGAGGCGCCGCTTGTATTGCCGCGGCTCGCGGGCTCGCCCTTTGCGCGCCACAGGAGCGTCAGAATCTGTTCCTCCGTGCAGGGCGCGCCGGGAGAGAAGGTCGCCGGGCCCGTGCCGTTCGTGATGCCCTGCTCGACCGCCCACAGCACCGCCTTGTAGTACCAGCTTCCGGGCAGGACGTCGGTGAACGGGCTTGTCAGGCTTGCCGGCTCCGGCTCTCCGGCGGCGCGGTGGAGGAACGTCATCACCTCGGCGCGGGTGCAGCCGCTGTCCGGGGAGAACGTGGTCCTGCTCGTGCCGTTGGTAATGTCGTTGACGAGCGCCCAGTCCACCGCGTCATAGTAGTAATCGTCCTCCGAAACGTCGGTGTAGTCATACGCGCCCGTATCGCCCTCATTATCGTCGCTCTCCACGGAGCCGGGGACATAGATCGTCACGGCGCGCGCGTTCACGATCCCCGCGCACGGCAGGGCGAACAGCAGCGCGAGCGTCAGCAGCAGGGACGCCGCCTTCCGGCTCCGTTTCATGGCGTCATCCTCCTTTTTTCAGTCTCTGTCCGTCTCCCGGAAGCTTTGGAGCATCACCGTCAGCGTCGCCAGCAGCGCCACGCGCTGCGGCTCGAACGCCGTGATGATGAAGTTGTCATAGACCGTGTCGCGGAACGTGAGCGCCATGCGCTCGCTGATCGTGCCGATGAGGTAGTCGTTGAGATAGACCACGAACTGGTCGCCGACGGTCGCGGTCAGCTCCCGCATTTCAAGCAGCCCGTCCGGCGTATCCATCTTGAAGCTCTCATGCGTGAGGTCGAACTGCTTGGCGACGCTGCCGTATTCCTCACCGCGGCGGTAAACGTCGTAATGCGGCAGGGCGTGAAGCAGGCGGCGCGTGATCCGGAACTCCTCCCCGCCGGTTTCCGCGTCGGTGAGCGTGAACGTGAGAAACGGGATCGAGCCGTGCAGATAATAGCGCACGTTGCCGTCGAGGTCCTGCAGCTCGTAGTCCTTTTCCGTGATGGCAAACTGCTCGTTGAAGATATAGACGTCGGGGCGCAGGGAGCGGAAGCCGTCGAGGAATTTGCACGCCGCGACATGATCGACGGCATAATCCTCGAACATATTCCAGTAGAAGTCCGGCAGCAGCATCGCGGTCAGGTGGTAGAGCTGCCCCAGCTCGTCCATGTCACGGTCCCAGGAGGTCGTTACCCTGTGCTTCTCCGCTTCGTCCGCGTCGAGCCAGGAAACGTCGTCGCACTCGCTGACCGTGAACTCGCCCGTGTGATACCAGCAGTAGAGAAAGCTGCCCGAGAGCGTGGGACCGTAGATCATGCACGGATCGTCGATGGACTGCACCTTGCCCATCCACGGGAAGCCGAGCGGCGTTTCGACCGTCTCAAAGGCGCGGAACACCTCGTCCAGCGGCGCCGCCATGGACGGCACCTGCTTCATGCTGTCCATCGTTTTGTTGTAGGTCCTGGCGTCCGAGATCGTCCACGCGGTGATGCCCTCGATGAGCAGCAGCGTTCCGGCAATAATCGACCTCTCGCTGAGCTCGTCCTTCCAGCAGATGAAAACGGCGAGGACAATCAGCACCACAGAGGCCGTGCGCAGAAAAATGCGCTTGCCCTTGACAAAGGCGTCGCCCGTGGGGCCGTTGAACGCGCTGCCCATCCAATACGCGCCGATGCAGAAGACGAACGCGGACACGCACAGGAGGAGCCATGACAGCAGATTGACATCTTTCGGCTGCAAAAACAGCAGGCCGTAGCTCGCCAGCAGCAAAAGGAGGCCGCTGAGCAGCTTTTTCAGTTTGATCGTCGTCTTTTCCATAATATGTCTTCCTCCCAATGCGGCATACTGCCCCGGCTCTCCGGAGCAGTATGCTGAGTCAGAATCAGTCGCTGCTTCTCTCCTCGGCCTTCTTGAGCGCCTCGACGATGGCGGCGATTGCCACGATGATGTTGACGTTGCTCTTGCTGAAGGACTCGATGCGATAGCAGTTCGCCCAGAACGTCGCTTCCTTGTCCACCGTGCCGATGGTCTCGTCGCCGAGCAGGATGTCGAAGCAGTAGGCAAGCATGTCGCCCTTGATGGTCAGCTCCCTGCCGCCGACCTTGCCCGCGATCTCGGTCTTGGTGAGCTTGAGCTTCTTCCTGAAGTTCGCGATCTCTTTCTTGCCCTCGAACACGTTGTACTCCGGCATGACGGAGATGAGCTTCTTCTTGACGACCATGATCTCGTTTTCCTGCGCGTCCAGAATCTTATAGGCGGTATCGAGCATGTTGCTCTCGATGAAGTACGCGGGCTCGTGATCCGCCGTGAAGAGCGTATAGCGGTCCTTGAGGGAAAGCTCCAGCTTCTCCTCCATGTAGAGCTTGACGGAATTGCCGGATTCGGCGCGCACGGCGGTCTTGGTCTCGGTCACCGCCTTGCCGGCGAGAAGGCTGTCCAGCACGCTCTGCAGCTCCTCGATCGCGCGGTTGACCCTGCCGGTGTCGGCGTCGGTGCCGTCGCCGAAAGCGCCGCCGAGCGCGCCCAGCATCGCGGTGCCGGTCGCGCCGGGCTTGGGAACGGAGCCGGCGACGATCTTCTTCTCGTCCGCCCTGATGTAAACGTCGGAAACCTCGCTCACGCCGTCAAAGACGACCGCCTCGGCGTCCTTGCCCATGAGCTTGACGGTTCCCAGCTTCGGTGTGCCGAGAGAGGTGGTGACGCCGGAGAGCTTTCCCAGCAGGTCCGTGTTGGTCCAGCCCTTTACGTTGTCAAACTTCTTGTAGCCGGTCAGGTTATCGTTGCCGGTCAGTTTACCAAAGAGCCCCATTTTTCTTTCCTCCCAAAAAACGATTTCATTTTTCAGCGGGCGGCTCCGCCCCCTGTTAAGATGCTTTTCGCAAATACGCGCGCTTACCAGTCCGAATCCCAATCCGTATCGGAGCTGTCCCAGCTGCTCCAGCTGTCGTCGCTGCTGTCCCAATCGTAATCGTCGTAGCTGCTGTCAGAGTCGAAAAGGCCGGAGAAAAAGTCGTTATTCTCCTCATAGTAGCCGCTGCCGGAGAAGTCGGGCAAGACGTAGCGGCTGTCGTAATCCTCGCTCTGATAGTAGTCGTCGTAGTCCTCCTCCAGCGCCTCCGGCACCTCGTAGGTCTGCTCCCAATCGTCCGAGAGCGCGTCGTAGAGATACCAGCTGTGGTCCTGGTAGTAATAGGTATCGTCCTGATACCGGTAATAGCCCCTGTCCGGCGTGCTTCCGATCCAGCGAAAGATCAGCACCGCGGCCAGCACGATCAGGATCGGCTTCCAGAAGGCGAGAATCGCGCCCACGAATATCTGCCACGCCTTTAACGGCTCGCCGTCGTCGGGCGTTTCCCGCACGCCGCGCGTCGGAGCGTCCGGCACGGGACCGCCGCGCCGCAGGTCCGTTTCGGATTTGAGCTTCTCGTAAATCTCGCGTACCGCGTGCTTTTCATCCGTCCCCTCGTAGCGGACGGCGCGGCTGCCGTCCGCCTTGTTCTTGTAGACGACGCAGGTGCCGTCCTCGCGTTTGAAGATGCCGAAGGCGCGCGCGCCCCGAAAGTCCTCGCCGATAAAGAAGCGCATCGCATCAAGCGGCATCTTGTGCTCGGCGCAGAACGCTTGCAGCTCCTCGATGGTCTCGGGGATCTTCGTGAGGCGGATATCCTCATGCTGCTCCGCGCCGCAGTACGGGCAGGTCGTCGCGTCGGGCGCAAGCGGCTTGCCGCAGGCCTCGCAAATATGAATAGACATGGTTTTCTCTCCCAAATCGTCGCGTCCGCGCGAAGCGGCGCCCGGAATAGCCGCCGGCAAAAACGGCGGCGCTTTTCTTAGGAAGCGCTGATTAAATCAACGTGTGCGGATTGGCGAGCAGATTTTTCGTCTTGCAAGCCAAAAAGCCGCAGGAATACTAACGTATTTCAAGGATTTTTGGCGCAGTCAAGACGGAAAAGATGCCGTCAAGACGTGCGCGGGGATTTATTCAGCGCTTCCCTTATTCGCGGATGATAAGGCGCGGCTCGCCGTCGTACTTGACGAGCTCGTGGCTGGTGAAGTATTCCTCCAGCACGTTCGGGCACTTCGTGGCGACCTCGAGCGGCTGGCCGTTCTTCTCGATCTCCTCGCGCGGGATGCCCAAAAACTCGCCGATGCTGAGGAAGTGATAGCGCTGCATGGCGACGGTGAACCGGTCGCCGTCCTCCACCTCCCTGCCGTTCATCCTGAGCGAGAGGATGGAATGCGTCGGACGGTCAAACTCGCAGCAAAAGCCCCGGGAGAACTGATACCACTCGTTGTGCTCGCTGTCGAGGAAGGATTCCTCGCGCAGCATATACTTCACGACGCGGCGGAGCTGCTCGCCCGTGAGGATAAACGAATACACGGGATCGCCGAACGGGAATATCTCCATGTAGTCCTTGAGCGTGACGATGGGGCCGAGCGCGGGCTTGCGGATGCTGCCGGACGCGAGGAGCACGAGGTCGACGCCGAGCTGCTCGCGCATCCCCTCCGCCATGAGGTCGCCGAGCTCTGTTTCCATGTTGCGGCGCGGGTGCGTATACGCGCGCGGGAAGCGGGTGAGGATGCGGCCGTACTTCTTGTCGGTCACGTCCTTATACTTGTTGATGACCTCCTCCAGCGCCGTATCGCGCGGGCAGTTGTCCGCCGTGATGGGGATGCACTGCCAGGTGTAGGAGTCGATGCAGTTGTTGTCGGCGTCGACCATGATGTCGAAGCGGCCGATCTGATCCGTGCCGATGGCGGCCTGCACAATGGGGATACCCGCGACCTCGCACGGCTCGGAGAGCAGCGTGTGGCTGTGACCGCCGATGATGATGTCCACGCCCCACGCGGGATCGAGCGCGGCGGCAAGCTTCTTGTCCTCCTCAAAGCCGATGTGCGTCAAAAGCACCGTAAAGTCAATGTCGGTCGTGCGGTAGGCGTCGCAGATCTTGCCGACCTCCTGCGCCGCGTCGTTGATGTCGACCATCGTGCCGATGAGTCCCTCGTTCTTGGTGCTCGCGAGCACGTCCTGCGTCAGAATGCCGATGAACAGCACGCGCATGCCGTCGATCTCCTTGATGAAGTGGGAGCGGAACAGGCGAACGCCGTTGAGCTTTAAGTACATATTGGCGTTGATGATCGGGAAGGTCGCGCACTTTTCGATGAACAGCAGATGCGCGAGGCCGTAATCCACCTCATGGTTGCCGAGCGTCACGACGTCGGGCGCGAGCAGGTTCATGATCTCGATGGTGGAGATGCCCTGAAACTCGCTGTCGATGAGAGAGCCGCGGAACATATCGCCGGAGATGGTGTAGATGACGTTCTTTTCCTCATTGCGGACCTTGTTGACGTAGCCGGAGAGCCGGGACACGCCGCCGATGAGGTTTTCGTCCACCTGCTCGGCGAGAAAATCGCCGTGGAGATCGTTGGAGTGCAGGATCGTGAGCTTTTTGAGGTTTTTCATGCGGTTTTTTCTCCCTGTTTTCAGTATTATCGGTTTTTTCATTCTGCATCTGTTTTATTTTACCAGATGCGGATCATTTTTTCAATCACTTTGGGACAAACGTCGGAATTTTCGGGATAAACGTCAAATCCCGAAGGGCGGCGCGCTCCGGTAAGGCGGGCGGAACATGCGGATAATGTGCGGATTTTTCGCATGATGACGGCGTGTTCTGTTCGGATGTCATGTCGGTCAATCGAAAAAGCGAAGCGGTCACGACCCGATCCTTTGAGCGGCCCACGAGCTTCCGAAGCGGCCTTGCCTCTCGTGAAAGCATCGAGCGGGAAAGAAAGTGAATCGATTTTGACGATACGCAGCGAAGAACGACTGCGTTTTTCGTGCGCGGCAGGAAACCGCGCTTTTTTGCCGCAAGTTGACATAACAGCAAAAAATCGTAACATAGTACCACTTTTTCGTAACATAGTGAATGTTCAAGCGCGAAAAAACAGTTTATAATGATTTCATTGTGGTCCCAAATATTATCATCCGGAGGCGACAGACTATGAAAAAGACGACACGTTTTCTCGCATCGCTCCTGAGCCTCGTAATACTGCTCAGCATCACGCCCCTGCCCGCGCGGGCGGCGGGCGAGATGCTCTATTTGCGGTGCAACACTACTTTCGGCGTGATGAATGTGATCAAGTTCCACAAGGTCCAGCTCGACCTTGCGCTGAATTTTACCACCGGAAAGGCGACGTTGACTTTTCAGCGTCTGGAACAGCCCGAGTATGACCGGCTGATCCGGGATAACGAAAAGGAAAAAGAAAACACCAAGGCGATCATGGAGAACATGTCCGGCCAAGTGACATACGACATCGTGCTGCTGGACGCCAAAACGGGCGATTCCCGCCTGCCCGCGGGAGTACGGAACGCAGGCACGATGAAGGACGGCGTAAAGTGGCGTTTGACCAACGCCGTCGGGGCGGAGTCGGTCGTTTTGTGCATGAACAACAACATCGACAGGGTCACCTATCCCTATGAGATCTGGCTGTCTCCCGAGATGTGGCGGCAGGGGCACGAGGCCGACAAATACTATGTCGGCGCGCTGCACCAACGCAAGGAGATCACCAACCCCGAGGATGCCGACTATATTGGCGCCGAAATCACCTTCAACCCCGTCTCCGGCATGCCCGCGCCCGAGCCCGAGCAGCCCGTGAAGAAGGACAAGGAATACACCATCAAGCGCGACAATTTCAGCTTCGACAACGACGACCCCAGCTTCTTCAAGGACGACCCGGAATCCCCGGCGACGATCATCGCGGGCAACACCTCCTGGACCTACGGGACCTACGGCTACCTGATCGACGATTCGGCGTACAAGGCGATCATGGCTGGGCGCACGCGGAGCCAGAAGGCGCAGTTGAACGTCGAGCTGTGCGATTTGTTTAGGGGTGCGTGCTACGGCATGTCCCTCACGAGCGGCCTCCTCTTTGAGGAACGCATCGCGCTCGAACAGTTCGGCCCCGAAGCGGATGCGTTCAGCCTGAAAGCGCCCGTGGAGAACCCGGCGCTGGCGCGGACGATCGCCTTCTATCAGGTCTGCGGTAATTACGACTTTCTCTCTTATGAGAAGCGGCACCGCGCTGACATGGCGGACAGCAAAAGCACGGCGCTGCGCATCGTCAGATCCCTGCAAAGCGAGCCGGAGCATCCCGTGGTCGTCGGCTTCTCGGCGTATGAAAACGGCGAAAAGTACAGCCACGCGGTGCTTGCCTTCAAGGTGGAGGACGCGAGCGGAAGCTACAAGTACGACGTGAGCGTTTACGACCCGAACTTCCCCAACGAAACGCGCCACCTCTATCTCACCGAGAGCGGCGACGCCTCGTTCCCCTCCCACGACAACCCCTGTTTCAGGCTTGCCGACAAGGCTTATGACCTCTATGACGCGACGCTGTCCTATCCCGCCGTCGTCAAAGGCGAGGTGGTCGTCCGCACGAAGGACGGCGCGGAGGTCGAAAACAACGGCAAAACCACGACCGTGGAGAATGGCAAGGTCACGGGAAACGACGACGCCACGGCGTACAAGCCGGATATCAACAGCGACGAAACGGTCGTTATCACCCCTGTGGAGCCCAGCAAGCCCTCGCGTCTCCGCAGGATACACCCGAATGGCAGCGTGTGGAATTGGGTAAGCGTCCAGACGAGCGACGCCTTTGTGCTCATCACCGGCGGCGTGAGCGAGGTGACGGTGAACCCGGACGGCTCCGTCATCGCCAAGACGGACGGCTCCGAGGGCACGCTTGCCGTCGCGGCGGACAAGACAAGC
>CAMVAV010000016.1 GCA_947165595.1 uncultured Clostridia bacterium
TGACGTTCGGCTCGTCCAGCGCCGCCTCGATCTCGTCCATGACGCAAAACGGCGTCGGGTGCACCTTGAGGATCGCAAAATACAGCGCGATGGCGACGAACGCCTTCTCGCCGCCGGAGAGCAGCGTGATCGTCTTGAGCGCCTTGCCCGGCGGCTGGACCTTGATCTCGATGCCGCAGTTGAGCACGTCGCTCTCATCCTCCAGCTCCAGCGTCGCGTGTCCGCCGCCGAACAGCTCGAGGAAGGTCTTCTCAAAGCTGTCCCGGATCAGCTCGAACTGCTCCTTGAAAATGCCCGTCATCTCGTTGGTCAGGCTCTCGATGACGCCCAGCAGCTCCTCCTTCGCGCGCTCGATGTCGTCGCGCTGGCTCGTGAGGTAGGTGTAGCGCCCGTTGACATGGTCGAACTCCTCGATCGAGCCGACGTTGACCGCGCCCAGCGCGCCGATGCCGCGTCTGAGCTCGTTGATGCGCCGGTTCGCCTTCGCCGTGCTCTCGATCTCGATGCGCTGCTCCATCGCGGCGCTGTGGCTGAGCTGGTAGCTGTCCCAGAGCTTGGCGAGAAGCTGCTCCTCCGCCATTTTGCCGCTTTCCTTTTTCTGCTCCAGACGAGACACGGCGTTGGTCGCGTTGATGACGTGCTGGTTGAGGTCCTGCATGCGCCGGTCGTTCTCGCCGCGCTCCTTTTCGATCCCGAGCTTCGCCTCGCCCAGCCGGCGCAGCGCCTCCCTGCGCTCGGCCTGCTGCGTGTTCAGAACGGCGATCTGCGCCTCGTGCGAGCGGATGTCCTCCTCCGCCCGCTCGTTTGCGGCGCGGTACTTTTCAATGAGCGCCTGCTTGTCCGCCTTGTCGCCGCGCATCTGCTCGCGCATGGCCTCGTCGTCGCGCAGGGAGCGGAGGCTCGTCTCGCGCTCCGCGCGCCAGCCGGCGAGCGTGCTCTTTTTCTCGGTGATCTCGTCGCCGAGGGCATTGGAGTCGCGCAGCAGCGCGCTCTGGCCGGAGCGTTTTTTCTCCGCCTCCGCCTTGCGCTTTGCCGCCTCTGCCTCCTTCTGCGCCGCAAGCGCCTCCTTCTCCGCGATGATCCTCCTGCTCTCCGCGATGCGGCGGTCGAGCGCTTCCTCCTCGGCGTCCATGTCCTCCAGACGGTCGCGCGCGGCGGAAAGCAGCACGCCGTACTTGTCCTTGTCGCCGGTGAGGCGCGTGACCTTTTGCTCCGCCTCGTGCTCCTGCGACTGCGCGACCTCCAGCTCATACTGCGCCTTGGTCAGGTCGCGCTTGGCCTCGTCCGCCTCGCGCTCGGCGGCGGCAAGCTTTTCCTTCAGGGCGCCCCGTCCGACGGTCAGCTCCCTGAGCTCGTTCGCGCGGCTGAGAATGCCGACGCTGCGGCTGAGCGAGCCGCCCGTCATCGAGCCGCCGCGGTTGATAACCTGTCCGTCGAGCGTGACGATGCGGAAACGGTTCTGGTATTTTCTCGCGATGGCAATGCCGCAGTTGAGATCGTCCACGACGGCGGTATTGCCCAGCATGCTGACAAACACCGCGCGGTATTGCTCGTCGCACTTCACCAGCTGCGACGCGACGCCCACGAACCCATATTCGCTCTCCAGCCCGTTCTCCCGCAGCTCCGTGCCGCGTATGGCGGTGAGCGGCTGAAACGTCGCGCGTCCGCTGTCGCGCTGCATGAGCAGGTTGATTGCCGCCTTGGCGTCCTCCTCCCGGTCCACGACGATGTCCTGCAGCTTCGCGCCCAGCGCGATCTCGATGGCGACGGCGTACTCCCTGTCGGTCGACATCAGGTTCGCCACGGGACCGTGCACACCGCTCAGCGCATGGCCCTCCGCGGCCTGCATCACGGTCTTGACCGCCTTGCCGAAGCCCTCGTACTCCCGCTCCATATCGCTGAGCAGCTTGATGCGGGAATCCATGTTGTTGAGCTCCATCGCGAGGCTGACGCGGCGCTCGCCCGCCTCCGCCTCGCGCCGGACGCGTCCCTCCATCTTCATGGAATGGCCCTTGATGATATTTCGGATCGCGTCCGCGTCCTCCTGCGCTTCATCCAGCTCGCGGCGGTTCTGTGCCGCCGCCGCTTTGATTTCCTCCAGCTGCTGCCCGACCTGCCCGCGCTCGGTCGAGAGCGCAGCCTTGCGCTCCTCCATCTCGTGGATGCCGGAGCGCGCGGCGGAGATGTCCGCGCGGCAGTCCGCCGCCTCGGAGAGCGCCAGCGTCTCCTGCGCGTGGAGCCTGTCGGCCTCGTCCGTCGCCTCGCCCATGCCGCGCGAGAGCTGTTCGAGCCTGTCCGTCAGCGCGCCGATCTCGCGCTCCAGTGCCGCGGCGTCCGCTTCCAGTCTTGCAATGCGCTGCTTCTTCTGTTCGATCTGCTCCTCCATGGAGCTTGCGCGCCCGCTCTGGCTGAGCAGCTCCTCCTCCACGCGCGCGATGCTTTCATTGTTGTGTTCGATCTCGGTATTGAGCACCGCGACGGCGGAATCCTGCTCGCTGAGCTGCGATTCCAGCTCCGCGATGCCAGCGCGCACGCGCTCCTGCTCCATGTCGTTTGCGTGCATGCGTTCGGTGAACTGCTCGGTGGCGGCGTAGAGCGCCTTGAGGTCGGCGTCCGCCCGCGCGAGGTCCTCCTTGGCGAGGGCGTAATCCGTCTCCAGCCTGATGGCGTTCGTGCGGATCTCCTCCAGCTGGTCGAGCCAGACGGAGATCTCCAGCACGCGCAGCTCGTCGTGCAGCACGAGGAACTGCTTCGCCCTCTCCGCCTGCTCGCGCAGGCGTTCGACCTGCGGCTCCAGCTCCGCGACCTTGTCGTTGACGCGCGTAAGGTTCTCCTCCGTGCGCTCCAGATCGTGCTCCGCCCGCTCCTTGCGGTGGCGGTACTTCGAGATACCCGCCGCCTCCTCAAAGATCTCGCGGCGGTCGGCGCTCTTCTGCGACAGGATCTCGTCGATGCGCCCCTGCCCGATGATCGAATACCCCTCTCTGCCCATGCCGGTGTCCATGAACAGCTCGTTGATGTCGGCAAGGCGCACGCCCTGCTTGTTGATATAGTACTCCGACTCGCCCGAGCGGTAATACCGGCGCGTCACGGAGACCTCGCTCTCCTCCATCTGCGGGAAAAAATGCTCGGTGTTGTCAAGCACCAGCGTCACCTGCGCGAAGCCCATCTGGCTGCGCTTCTCCGTACCGCCGAAGATGACGTCTTCCATCCTGCTGCCGCGCAGCGACTTGGTCGACTGCTCGCCCATGACCCAGCGGATAGCGTCCGACACGTTGGACTTTCCGCTGCCGTTGGGACCCACGATGGCGGTGACGTCCTCGCCGAAGTTGAGCACCGTTTTGTCGGGAAAGCTCTTGAAGCCCTGTATTTCAAGCGCTTTTAAATACATTGACTCACCTGTTTCCGCTCAGAATAAAGCCCGCAGGCAGGGCTGCTCAAAGGGCGCTCCGACCGTGCGGCCCTCTTTGCCGCTCACCGCCCTTTGCCCGCTTCCGCTTCGCCGTCCGACCGCAATCGGCGGTTTTCCGACAGAAGCCCAGCATATTTGGTAATTATACAATAGCAAGCGTTTATTTTCAAGCATATCGTCGCATTCTTTTTGTTATATTGTATCGGCTTCAACGGGCTTTTTTTGTAAAAAAAGACAGACGCCAGTCGAATGGCGTCTGTTTTTGTGCCGGGAACGATGCTGTTTCCGCCGCCCTCATTGCCGAAGGAGCGCGTGTCCGTGCAGCGCCGCCCAGTCCGAAAGCGCGGTCCTGCTGGCGACGCGGTTTGCCGCGCTGATCGGGACGCTGTCGCCGCCGTCCATGACAAACGCCTGCTTCCCGACGCTTCTGACATGCGCAAAATTGATCAGAAAGCTCTGGTGGCAGCGGAAAAAACTGTCGCTTCCGAGCATGGCGAGCATATCGTCCATGCTCTTTCGGACGCTGGCCTCCCGCCCGCCGGTGTGGATGACGCAACGGTGGCCGCGGCTTTCGATGTACCGGATTTCCTCCACGGGGATCGTCTGCTCGTCCCATTGCGAGCGAATGCTCAGCTCGTGCTGCCGCTCCGGAGCCCGCAGCTCGGGATGCTGACTCAAAAACCAGTCCATCGCGCATTCGACGTCCCGCTGCGAAAACGGCTTGGTGAGATAGTCCATCGCGCGCAGCTCAAAGCCCTCCATGCCGTGCTCGCGGCTCGTGGTGGCAAAAATGAGCTCGCAGTCCGCGTCCACGCGCCGCAGCCGGCGCGCCGCCTCAATGCCGTCCATCTCCGGCATATAGATATCCAGGAAGATCAGCGCCCAGCGTCCCGGACACCATTTGCGCAGCAGCTCCGTCCCGTCCGCGGCGGTCTCGATCTCCAGCGCGGCGTCGTGCGCCGACTCGTACCGCCGAAGCATGGCGATCAGGTTCGACCGCGCCTCCGGCAGATCGTCGCAGACCAGTATGGGTATTGTCATAAACCTTCTCCCTCCGCTCCGCCGCGCGTCACCAATCCCAGTTGTATGTTTTTTGGCCTCTGCTCGACAAATTGAGCTGCATCATCATCTTCTGATAGTGCGTCATGCCGGAGTGCTTCTTTTTGCCTTCCCTTGCGAGGCTGTAGGCTTTCATGCCTTCGGCCAGCTCGACCTCCTTCTTGGCGGTCTCGTCGTTCCACTCGTCCACAAGAAGGCCCCGCTTCTCCATCTCGTCGATATACTCGTTCATCTTTCCGAACTTGTCCCAGAGGGCGTCGATCTCCTCCTTCTTCAGAAGGTGGCCCAGCGACGTTTCCAGCGTCTCCTTTGTCATGCCGCGGATGTTTTTCGCCATATTCGCATCGATCTGCATCTGCTCGGGCAGTCCGCCGTAATGGGAAATCCACTTTCCGAATTTATCCGCGTCCTCGCCGAAGGTAATATCGTTGTCGATCGCCCTGACGTCGACCTTCTTGCCGCCCTTTCCGTCGTCCGTCTGGTTGACCTTGAAGTTTCCGCCGTGCCGGTCCGGATGTCCGGTGAGTGTGTCAAGCAGGAACAGCTCGTTCATCTGGCGCTGGAAATCGGGATTCGCGGCGTCGATCGTCTCTCCGGTATAGGAATCCTTCTCTCCCCTCGTATCGAGGGCAACGTCGCCGAAGTCCTTTGTGCTCTTTTTCTCCATCTTGACGCCGGGCGCCATGGCTGCGAGGCGCTCCCCGACGTTCTTGCCCTTGGACTGGTCGTCGCCGTTGAACATGGCGTCGATGATCGCCTGCTCCTTCAGCCATTTCTCCTTCTCGTCGTCCGGCATGAGCGCCGACGCGTCCGGAAGGACCGGACTGCCCGCCTTAGGCTTGTATACGGCGGTGCGGCCCAGCGCCTTTCCGTCCCCCTTCGGCTTGCTGGTCAGCGCCTTCACGATCTTTTCGCGATCATCGTGCGTCTTTATCTCGTCCTGACTGAAAACCGCCTCGGGACCGTAGAAATCCCAGTTGTATTTATCCCAGTCTTTCCCCTTCGCTTCCTCCATCAAAACGCCGGTGTCTCCCTTTCCGACTTTGAATTCCGCCGAATCAGTATCATTTTTCTGGAATTTCTTGCCCTTCAGGTCGCTGTCCTCCACGTTTGCCTGTCTCGATTCCAACGTCACGGAGCTGCCCAGCAGCTTCCCCAGCACGGAAAACGCGATCTCGCGGTCGGTCAGGTGGGGGTCGTAATCGGCAATGTCCCCGCTGGCCGCGTGCTTGACGCCGATGCCCTTCAGGAGGTTCTGCGCGTCATATTTGCTTGTTTTCGGCTTCAGGTAGCCGCCCTTTTCCATCTCACCCTTGCCCTCGTTGTACTTATAGACCGTGTTCAAGCCGCCGCCGCGCATGGTGCCGCTGAAATTCTCCGATTTCAGGGAAACCGTCTCCGCCGCCAGCGCCTCCTTCTCCTTCTTTGCGCTCTCGTCGATGATGCCCTGCGAGGTCCCCTTCGCGATATCCGCCTCGCGCTTCTGGCGGTAACCCCAGCGGCTCGTGTCGTGCAGGCTGCTCTGGTACTCCTTCGCCGCCTTGTTTACGTTGTGGTGCGCGCCGATGCGCCTCTGTCCGGCGAGGAAGCCGCGGCTCTTGTCCGCCTCCGCGCCCCTGGCGAGCTCCTGCGTCCTTTTCAGCTCCGCCTCGTCGCGGTCGGCCTTCTCGTTCTTGTAGATCAGGTCCTTCACCATCTGGTCGGCGCGCGCCTCCTCCTCATGCCCGGTGAGGACGTCGTTGAGGAAGGTGTTCTCCTGCTCGGTCTTTCTCTGCGCCGCCTTCTTGCTGTACACGCCGCGGCCGAGCTTCGCGAAGCTGCCGGTCATCTCCTTGCCGCTCTGCATCCCCATGCCGGCGTCCATCATGTCCGCCTGCGCCTCCTGATACTCCGCGGCGCGTTTGTCGTTCGCGTTGATGCGCTGGAACAGCAGCTGCGCCTCGATCTCGTCGTCGCTGAAGCCCTGCTCCTTCATGACAGCGATCATATCCGCCTGCTCCGACTGCTGGGCGGCGATTGCCTTTTTGACTGCCTTGTCCTTCTTGCCGTGCGCCTTGCCGAAGGAGTAGGAGCGCTTCGCTGCCGCCGCCTTCTCCTCGCCCTTCGACGCCTGCATCGGCCCCGCGGCGCCCGCGGCGGAAACGGGGGACATCGCCGCCGCCGGCATGGCGATCCGCTCGCCCGCCGCCGCCATCGCGCCCTCGCGGTCGGCGCGCGCCTCGAGCGCACGGTCGTTCAAGAATCCGCCGCCCGTGACCTCTCCGCGCGCCTGCGAAACGACGTGGGAAATTTCATGACCCAGCAGCGCCTGTCCGCCGAAGCTGGTAAAGTCCAGCATCCCCGGTGCAAAAGCGATATTCGTTCCCTGCGCGACCGCGTTCGCGCCCGCGTCGGCAACCGTCTCGCTCTCATAGAGCTTCACGGCGGAGAGATCCGCGCCAAAGGCGTTTTCCATCTTCGCGCGCATCGCCTCGGGCAGATCGACCCGATGGCCCAGCTGTTCCGCCGTGGGGCGCATGGCGCCGGAGCGCAGCGCATCCAGCGTGAAATTGGGCAGCTCGCTTCCCGCCGCGCCGACGTCGTGCCCCCTCGGCACGCTTGTCTGCTCCCGCCGTTCGGAAACACGCTTTTCTGTAAAATCCTTCATAACCGGCATAGTCCAATCTCCCTCTTTTTTCGCCTACTAATGATAAATATGTTATCATCAGTATGCCGCAACGGTTGCCGCCCGCCGCGCGGAAGCCGGCGAACCGGCGCCGCAGAGCGCAAGCGGCATAATATGGATGTCTTATGATCCCTGCGAGCCCGCCGTGTAATGCGAAAGCAGCATTTGCTTTTGCAGCGCCAGCTCGGCGTCAATGTCGGTCCCCTCCCGATACACAAGGCCGACCGCGTAGCGCGTGACAACGGCAAGCATCAGATGAAGCGTCGTGGAAAACATCTCTCCCTCCGGAATATCCGTCCGCAGCGTCCCGTCCCGCTCCGCCTTGGCATAGACCTCGTGAAAACGCGTCAAAAGGCCATGGATCATGTCCGTGTAGGGCTGCATCTGCTCCGGTGAAACGGCTTCATTTTGCACATAGACGTTGAAAAACTGGTTAAAGCGCAGCAAATCACGGCGATTGTGGTACATCTCTATAAAAGAGTCCAGATAAAACTCGAAATCCTCCGCCGCGGTGCTGCCCGTGCCGGCTCTCCGGCGCGCGGCGTTCCGCTCCAGATAGCTCTCCCAGACCCAGGTCGAGACTGCCGTCACCAGCTCCGCCTTGGTGCCGTAATGGCGGTAGAGCGTGGCAAGGCTCATACCGCAGGCGTCCGCGATCTCCTGCATCGAAACCTTCTCGATGGTCTTCTCCGCAAAAATGGGAAACGCCGTCATCACGATCTTCTGCTTTCGCGCGGCGAGCTCCCTCGCGTCGCGTTCCGGATTTCTCCCCATAAACTCACCGCCGGCGCCGCGCGGCAAGCCTTTCCGCGCGGCTCTTACCGTTTTTCGTTCTTCAAGTGACAATATCTTTCTCACTTGTTTTCGAGGCTATTCTACTATACGCGCCGCCATTTTTCAAGGATATTTTTTTGTGCGCCGCGCAAGCTGCGAGATCACACGCCGTGTTGCTTCTGCGCTTCAAAATCCTGATATTCCGTGACGTAGTTGACAACGACGGCGTCGTGGAAGGAGCTTCTCTCCCACGCCTTCAGCACACGCGAGGCGGCGATGCGCGCGTTCGACTCCGACAGGTTCGGCAGCAGCAGGAAATACTGGTTGACGCGCAGCTGCAAAATCGCGTCGCTCCGGCGCAGCACCCGGCTCAGCGTCTCGCCGAAGCTCGCCGACGCCTCCGTAAGCTCGCTCTCCCTGCCGTCCGCCGCAGAGAGCGAAAACAGCAGCGTAACGGCGCTCGTCCCGTAGCGGGCGAGAAAACGATAGACCCATGTAAAGCCCTCGCGCCCGGGCCAAAGCGGGATGCTGGAGCTGCTGCGCTCCCGAATGATCTGCGTCACGCGCGCAAGCTCGGCGTTCAGATCATCCGCCCCCGCGTCCGTCACCCCCGGCTCGAAGACGGCGCAGCCGTGCTTTTCGCCCTGCTTGACCTGATAGAGCGCCCGGTCCGCGAGCTGAAGGAGAAGCGGATAGTCTCTGCCATTATCCGGCGCCGCCACGAAGCCCGCGGAAACGCCGACAGGGATATCAAAGTCCTCTCCCATCAGGGCAACGCATTCCGCATGCAGCCCGTCGTTGAACCGTTTTGTGAGTTCCCTCGCGTCCTCCTTCTCCATTCTGCGGCGGAAAAATGCCAGAAACTCGTCCCCGCCGAAGCGGCACAGGATGTCTTTTTCTTCCGTGTTCCGCCGCAGGACATCCGCGAAGGCCTTGAGCGCCCGATCGCCCATCTCGTGTCCGTAGAGGTCGTTGATGAGCTTGAAGTTGTCCAAATCGAGGATCGCGAGCATACCGGCCTCGCACCGGCAGAGCACAGGCAGCTTCGTATTCGCGCCGGTCTTGTTCAGCAGGCCCGTCAGAGAGTCCTGCGTGACCTCCTCGATCAGGCTTTCGATGGTCTTGGCGTTATAGATCGCGTTTTGAACGCGCCTGAGCAGCACCTCGCGGTCGAAGGGCTTGCGGACATAGTCGGAGGCGCCGACGGTCAGGCCGCGCTGCTCCGTAACGTCGTCATGCTCGCCGGAGAGAAGGATCACCGGCGCGTTCCGCCTGCCCAGCCTCTTCTCCTGCTCCCGCAGCAGACGATAGGTCTCAAAGCCATCCATCTCCGGCATCACAATATCCAGCAGGATCATGTCCGGTATATGCTCTTCCGTATATTCCAGCAGCTCGCGTCCCGACCGCAGCGCTTTGACGTGCGCATATTGCTCACGCAGCAAGTCCTTGGCGGCGTCCAGGATCTTGGGGTCGTCGTCCACAATTATAATCAGGCTGTTTGTCATGCTCCGCTCTCCCCTCCGTTGTCCCGCGCTCTCCGTCCGGCCTGCCCGCGCAGGGCAAATGCCGCCGTCACAGGCTCCACGGCTTGTTTCTATCTCTATCTATAATATTGTAATCTACCGTACCCCATGTTTCAATACTTTTTTCGTCCTTTTGTTCTCCGTCATGCCCGTTTTCGACCCGCATCCGGCGTCGCCCCGCCGCGGCGTCCGTGCGCGGCGAACGCAGACGGCGATAAAAACAGCCGGCAAGTCTGTAAAGGAAACAGACTTGCCGGTTATTTTTGTAATGCGGTCCGCGCTATTTCATGTTTTCGTAAAGCGTCGCGAGCGCGTCGCTGAGGCCGCCGACCCGGTCGATCAGGCCGTACTCCACCGCCTCCTCGCCGTAGATCACGCTGCCGACGTCCGCCGCCATGTCCTTCGCGCTCATCATCAGCCCGGTGAAGCGCTCCTCCGTGATGCGCGAATTGGCGGTGACGAAGCGGACGATCCGCTCCTGCAGGCGGTTGAAGTAGTGGTAGGTCTGCGGCGCGGCGATCATCGTGCCGCTCATGCGGATGGGGTGGATCGTCATCGACGCGCTGGGCACGATCATCGTATCGCGCGGCGCGACCGCCAGCGGGACGCCGATGGAGTGTCCGCCGCCGAGCACCAGCGACACCGTCGGCTTCGTCATGCCGGAGATCAGCTCCGCGATGGCGAGCCCCGCCTCCACGTCCCCGCCCATCGTGTTGAGCAGGAACAGCACGCCGCCGATCTCCTCGTTTGCCTCCAGTCCCGCGAGCAGCGGCAGCACATGCTCGTACCGGGTCGCCTTCGCGCCCTGCGGCAGGCACATGTGCCCCTCGATCTGCCCGACGATGGTCAGGCAGTGGATCGTGCCGCGCCTTGTCCGAAGCGTCGTGGAGCCGAGATCGACCAGCGGCTGAAGCTCCGGCGTCTGCCGGTCCTCGCGCTCCTCCGCGTCCTCCGTCTCCCGCGTCTCCTGCGTGACCCTCTTTCCCAGTATCATGACAAGCCCTCCCGAAGCGTTTTTCCTATTCTTCCCCGGAGGGGCAAAAAAGATGCGGGGCAAAGCCGCCCCGCACCTGTATTTTGTCGTCACGCCTGCTCGAAGACCGCCCTCATCATCCGGTAGGTCATGTAGCAGTCGAGCTTCGCCACGGTCTCGCGCGGCGCGTGCATGCTCAAAACGGGCACGCCCGCGTCGATGGTGTCGATGTTGCGCTTCGCCATATACTTGGCGACCGTGCCGCCGCCGCCCGCGTCGGTCTTGCCGAGCTCCGCCATCTGCCAGAAGACGTTGTTGTCGTTGCAGAGCTTGCGCAGCTTGCCGACCAGCTCGGCGCTTGCGTCGCTTGCGCCGCTCTTGCCGCCGGAGCCCGTGTACTTGCAGAAGCCCACGCCGTAGTTGACGAACGCGGCGTTTTTCTTGTCGTACACGTCGGCAAAGTTCGGGTCGTACGCCGCCGTCACGTCCGCGCTGACGCAGAACGAATGGGCAAAGCACTCGCGCAGCTCCACGCCCTGGGCGCGGCACAGCTCGCCCATGAACCATTCAAACGCCTCCGAAAGCATGCCGGACACGCCCTCGGAGCCGATCTCCTCCTTGTCGGCGAAGATGCACACCGCGGTCTTCTTCGGCTTTTTCGCGTCGAAGATGCCGGCGAGCTCCGCGTAGGCGCAGACGCGGTCGTCATGCCCGTAGGCGGAGATGAAGCTGCGGTCGAAGCCCGTGTCGCGCGCCTTGCCGGCGGGGACCGCCTCGAGCTCCGCGGAGATGAAATCCTCCTCGGTGATGCCGTACTTCTCGTTGAGCAGCTTCAAAACGCCGAGCTTGAAGCGGTCCTTGTCGTCCTCCCCGCCGTAGGGTCTCGAGCCGATGAGGATGTTCAGGCTCTCGCTGGGGATCGCCTCGTTGAGCGGCTTTTTCCCCTGCTCCTTGCCGAGGTGCGGCAGCAGGTCGTTGATGATGAACTGCGGCTCGCCGTCCTCCTCGCCGATGTGTACGGCGACCGTGCCGCCGTCCGCGAGCGTAACGACGCCGTGCAGCGCCAGTGGAATCGTGACCCACTGGTACTTGCGGATGCCGCCGTAGTGATGGGTCTTGAAGAACGCCATCTCCGCCTCCTCGTAGAGCGTGCGCGGCTTGAGGTCGAGGCGCGGGGAATCCGTGTGCGCGGTGCCGATGTTCGCGCCGGCGGCAAGGCTCTCGCTCCCGATGACGGCGAGCATGATGCCCTTGCCCCGGTTGTTGCAGTAGACCTTGTCGCCCGCCTTGAGCTTCATTCCGGACTCGTACGCCCGGAAGCCCTTCTTCTCCGCCAGCTCCACGCAGTAGTCCACGCACAGGCGCTCGGTCTTGCCGTGGTCGAGGAACCTCTTGTAGTCCTCACAATAGGCGTTCATCGCCTTCTCGTCCGCGGCGCTGAGCCGGTCAAACCCGTTTTTCGGCTTGTAGAGCAGCTTTTTCACCGGGTCCTCCTTCGCCTTGCCGAGCAGCTTCTCCGAGATGGTCTCCTTCTGTTTGCCCAGAAGCTTCCCCGTGATGTTTTTCTTGCTGTCAGCCATTTGCTTCGTCCTCCCTGTATTCTTTCAGCAGATTTGCCACAAAGTCGTCCGCGGCGGCCTCCGCCTCCGCGAGCGTCGGATAGTCGTTTTCAAACACCCGGTCGCAGAGCGCGCGGTAAAACGCGTCGTCCCGCTGCGCGCGCACCCGCTTGCGGGCGTATTCCTCGGTGATCGCGTCCCGCGTCATGATGCGCCGCACGCGCGCCTCCTCCGGCGCGCTGACCGCCACCGTCACGTCGCACAGGTACGCCGTGCCGGACTCGAAGAGCTTGATCGCGTCCACGCCCGCGATCGGGGCAGGAGACGCCATGATCCGCTTCGCGATGGCGGGCGGCAGGCGGCGGCGCACGATCCCGTCCAAAACGGCAAGCCGTTCGGCGTCGCCGAATACCAGCTGTCCCAGCTTCTGCCTGTCCAATTCTCCGCCGTCCAAAACCCCTGGGAACGCCGCGCCGAGCTCCGCGCGCAGCGCCGGGTCGCACCGCAGCCGCTCGTAGTAGAACGCGTCGCAGTCGACGATGCAGGCGCCGCGCCGTTCCAGCGCGCGCAGCACGCCGGTCTTGCCCGCGCCGGTGCAGCCGGTGAAGCCGATCACGAGCCTGCCGTCGTGCGCGTCGGCCGTGTGGAAGCCCGCCGCCTTTTTCAGCCGGTTCCCGACCGCCAGCCCAAGTCCCTCGCTGTCGGGGCACTGGGCGAAGATCTCCGTCACGTCCGTATCGTCGAACGAGCGCAGCGCGTCGAACACGCGGCGCGCCTGCTCTGCCTTGTCGCGCGCGCTGCCGATCGCGCGCACGGTATGGTCCGGAAACAGCCCGGCGTACTCGTCGAACGCGATGATCCCCGCGCCGTCCGGAGCGTTTGCGCAGAGCCAGCGCCCGCTCTCCGCCGGTGTTCCGGTGACGGCCGTCACGGGCGCCTTTGGGGCGTAATGGCGATACTTCATCCCCGGCGCGCGGGGCCTCTCTCCCTCGCCGAGCTGCTGCGTCACCGCCTTGTCGAGCGCGATCTCGCCCAGCACCTCCCGCAGACGCTCCAGCGGAAGCCCGCCGGGACGCAGCAGACGCGGCGGCGAGACCGTCAGGTCAAGGATCGTCGACTCCACGCCGACGGCGCACTCGCCGCCGTCCACGATGCCGTCGATCCTGCCGTCCATGTCCTGCCGGACGTGTTCCGCCGTCGTGCAGCTCGGCCGGCCCGAGACGTTGGCGCTGGGCGCCGCGACCGGCACGCCTGCCGCCTCTATGATGGCGCGCGTCACGGCGTGGTCGGGACAGCGCATCCCGACGGTATCCAGCCCGCCCGTCGTGCGCGGCGGCACGATATCTTTCTTTTTGAGGATCATCGTCAGCGGGCCCGGCCAGAAGCGCTCCGCCAGCCGGTATGCCGTCTCCGGCACGTCCTCGCAGCAGCGCGTCAGCCAGTCCGCCGACGGGACGTGCAGAATGAGCGGGTTGTCCTGCGGGCGGCCCTTCGCCTCGAAGATCGCGGCGACCGCCGCCTCGTCCAGCCCGTTCGCGCCGAGCCCGTAGACCGTCTCGGTCGGGATCGCCAGCAGTCCGCCGCGGCGCAGGATCGCCGCCGCCGCCTCGATCTGCGGCGCGTCGTCCGGCGTGCGGATCGCAAACCACTGTGTGTTCATGGGTTTTTGTCCTTCCGCTCCTTCCGGCCGCGCAGGGTGAAGAAGACCGCCACGATGAGCCAGACCGCCAGCAGCCCGCCCGAGAGGTACGCGCTTGGCCGAAGCTCCTCCAGCCCCCGGTAGCGGCTGAGCACATGGAGCATGTACGCCAGCAGCGTCCCGGAGATCGCCACGCCGAGCCAGCTGAACAAGATCAAAAGCCGCTTTGTTTTTTCTCTGTTCATGTTTCGTCCCCCACGCTCCTCTTGAGCTCCTCCGCCTGATACTGCATCGTCAGCGCGTCGATGATCGGGTCCAGCTCGCCGTTGATCACGCCGTCGATGTTGAAATTTCTGACGTCCCCCGTCAGACGGTGGTCGGTCACGCGGTTCTGCGGAAAATTGTAGGTGCGGATGCGTTCGTTCCTCATACCCGTGCCCACCTGCGCGCGGCGCTCGCCGGTGATGGAGCTCTCGATCCTCTGCTGCTCGATCTCGTAGAGCTTGCTCGCCAGCATCGCCATGCACTTTGCGCGGTTCTGCACCTGCGAGCGCTCCTCCTGACAGCTCACGACGATGCCGCTCGGCCTGTGGATCAGGCGCACGGCGGAGCTGGTCTTGTTGACGTGCTGTCCGCCCGCGCCGGAGGAGCGGTAGACCTGCATCTCGATGTCCTCCTCGCGCAGGTCCACGTCGACGGTCTCCATCTCCGGCAGCACCGCCACCGTGGCGGTGGAGGTGTGGACGCGCCCGCCGGACTCGGTCTCCGGCACGCGCTGGACGCGGTGGACGCCGGACTCATATTTCAGGCGAGAATACGCCCCGTCGCCGGAGACGATGAAGTCCGCCTCCTTCACGCCGCCGAGCTCGGTGTCGTTGTAGTTCATCAGCTCGAGCTTCCAGCCGTGCTTTTCGGCGTACATCGAGTACATGCGGTAGAGGTCCGCGGCAAACAGCGCGCTCTCCTCCCCGCCGACGCCGCCGCGCAGCTCCATGATGACGTTTTTGGAGTCGTTCGGGTCGCGCGGCAGCAGCAGGATACGCAGCTCGCCGTAGAGCCGCTCCTTCTCCGCCTTCGCCGCCGCCAGCTCCTCGCGCGCCATGTCGCGCAGCTCGGGGTCGGCGAGCAGCTCCTCCGCGTCCGCGATCGCCGCCTCGCATCTGCGATAGGCGCGATACGCCGTGACGACCGGCTCAAGCTCCTTTTGCTCGCGCGTCAGCTTTTTCAGCTGCGCCGGGTCGCCGTAGATCTCCGGTATCTCCAGCAGCTCGCCGATCTCGTCGTACCGGCGGGCGATCTCCTGCAGCTTATCCCACATACTTCACTCCGGCTTTTTCGGCGTCTTTTCCACTTCCGGGCGCTCCGAGGCGGCGGCCTCGCGGTTCGCCTCCGCCGCCAGTTCCTCCGTCACCGGACGCAGCTCCGCGCCCGTCAGCTCCGCGCAGGTGCGCAAAAACTGGTCGCGCCAGAAGACATAGCCCGTAGAGCCCGGACGCAGGGAAACGTCCGCCGCGTGAGGATGCTTGAGATATTGGTCCATCTGGTCGAACACCTCGCGGTAGGATTCCTCGCTGCGGTGCGTGATGACATAGGCGACGTCCGCCATCTCATAGCCGCGCCGCTTGAGAAGGCCGCGGATCACGCTCGAGCAGCGCCCCGCCCAGATGGGAGTGCCGAGGATGACGAGCTTGTACTCCCAGAGCTGGCGCTTCATCTCAAGGCGCGAGATCGCCTTGGTCCTGCGGCGCATCGCGTCCAGCCCGCAGCGCAGCCAGCCCAGCGCGCCGGAGCGCCTGACCCGGTCGTGCACCTCGACCAGCTCGCAGTCGAGCGCGTGCGCGATCTCGCGCATGGCGCGCTCCGTCTTTCCCGTGCGGGAGTAATAAATGCAGACAATGTCGTTGTTCATAGGTCCAAATCCACCTTCATCAGCATTTCGTTCGCGAGGGCAAACGCCTCGCGGATGTAATAATTCATCGTCAGCACCGAATAGTAGGCGCTGTGCGGCAGCGTGGAGGAAATGAAAGCCACACGCTCCTCCGTTATGCCGGCGCTGCGGGCGATATACCGCGCGCGGGCGATGTGGTAATCGCTCGTCACAACAGCAAAGGGCGCGTCCGGCGCGATGCCGCGCTCGTCCATCATCGCAAGCGAGAACTCAAAATTCGTGCGCGTGCTGCTCGCCCGCTCTTCCTTCCAGATTCTGCTCTCCGCCACGCCGTGCGCCACGAGGTAGCGCGCCATGCACTCCGCCTCGCTGATGTCCTCGCCCAGCCCGCGGCAGCCGGAGACGATGACGGGAAGCTCCGGCTTGTCCGCGATATACTGAAGCGTCGCGTCCAGCCGCCGCGCAAGCGTCAGCGAAGGCTGCGTGCCGTCCACGCCCGCGCCGAGCACGACCGCGCAGGCGGCGTCCCCGCCGTCCGCGTCGCCCCGCGCGCCGGAGATGACCCGCGCCTCGAGCACAAGGAAGAACGCGAGTCCCGCGCAAAACAGCGCAAGCAGCGCACGCGCGCACCACCTTGCCCAGGGCTTCTCCGCGGCGAGCCGGTCCAGAACCGCGTAGACGATCAGGCCCAGCGCCGCCGCCCAGCACAGCGCGCCCGAAAAGCGCATCCCGCTTACGCCGAAGCCGGCGGCGCCCAGCAGCGCGAGCACCGCCGCCGTGTTCCAGAGAATCCTTTGCCTTTTCATTCGCCCGCCTCCGCGGCAAGCGCCTCCCAGCGCTGCATCAGCTCCTCCAGCTTCTCCTCCGCGCCGGTCTTCTCTTCGTAGAGCGCGGCATATTTTTCGTAGTCGGACGCCGCCGCCTCCAGCCGCTTCTCCAACTCCGCGACCGCCGCCTCCTGCGCGGCGATCTCCCGCTCACAGATCGTGAGCTGCCGCCGCGCGGACTGCTGGTTATGCGTGGGCTTGCCTTTTTTCTCCGCAATGGGCTTTTCCTTTACAGTCTTCTTCTCCTCGGCTGGTTGGAGCTCTGTCTTGATCCGGCGGTAGCGCTCGAAGCCCACGCGGTAGTCGGTGATGACGCCGCCCTCCAGCTCCCAGATGCGCGTGGCGAAGCGGTTGATGAAATAGCGGTCATGGCTGACGAACAGCAGCGTCCCGTCGTACGCCTCGACCGCCTCCTCGATCCATTCGCGCGAGGCGATGTCAAGGTGGTTCGTGGGCTCGTCGAGGATCAGCAGGTTCACCGCCTCGTCCATGATCGTGCACAGGTACAGCCGGCTCAGCTCGCCGCCGGAGAGCACGCTGACGCTTTTGAAGACGTCCTCGCCCCGGAAGTGGAACTTCGCCAGCTGGTCGCGAGCCCACTGCGTCGTCGCGCCGCGGCGGGACCAGAGCATCGTGTCCACCAGATTGCGCTCCGGCGTGTCGAAGGTGACGATCTGCGGCAGATACGCCGTCCGTACCGAGGGCCCGAACTTGATCCTGCCCTCGTCGGGGTATTCCTGATCCATCAGCAGCTTCAAAAGCGTGGTCTTGCCCATGCCGTTGTCGCCCAGCAGCGCGATGCGCTCCCCGCCCGTGACGGAGAGATCGACGCCGCTGAACAGCGTCCGCTCACCGAAGCGCTTGGCGACGTTTTTGAGCTCGAACACCTCGTCGCCGAAGAACTCCCGGCTCACAAACTGCGCGGTCAGCGCGCGGTCCTTCGAGGGCTTGTCCGTCGTGCGCATCCGCTCGATGTGCTTTTCCATCGACTTGGCGCGGCGGTAGGTCTTGTCCATGCCCTTGAAGGCAAACATCCGCAGCTGCTCCGCCGACTTTTCCAGCTGCGCGATCTTCTCCTGCTCCTTCTCGTACTGCCGGAGCCGCTCGAGATAGCGACGCTCCTTCTCCACGGCGTAGAAGCTGTAGTTCCCGCTGTAAAATTCCGCCCTGCCGTCCAGGATCTCAATGCAGCGCGTCACCGTGCGGTCGAGAAAATAGCGGTCGTGCGAGATGGCGAGGACGGTGCCGCGAAAGCCGGAGAGATAGTCCTCCAGCCACTCCGTCGCGTGCAGGTCGAGGTGGTTCGTCGGCTCGTCCAACAGCAAAACGTCCGTGTCCTCCAGAATGAGGCGCGCGAGATTGACCCGCGTCTTTTCGCCGCCGGAGAGCGTATCGAACAGCCGCGCGCGCATGTCCGCGTCCAGCGACAGGCCGTTCGCGACCTTGTTGACGGCGGTCTCGGTGCCGTAGCCGCCTAGCCCCTCGAATTTGGCGGACAGCTCGCCGTAGCGGCGCAGCGTCTCTCCACTCTCGTCGCCGCCCGCCATCCTCTCCGACAGCGCCGCCATCTCCTCCGCCATGGCGCTCACGCGCGAGAACGCGCTTTGCAGCACGTCCTCGACCGTATAGCCCGCCGGATAGACAGGAATCTGCGAGATCAGGCCCACACGGCGGTTCGGCGCGAAGACCACCTCTCCCGCGTCGGCGCCGAGCTCGCCCGTCAGGATGCGGAACAGCGTCGTCTTGCCCGCGCCGTTCTTGCCCAGCAGGCCCACGCGCTCCCCGCGCTCGATCTGGAAGGTCAGGCCGTCCAGTATGTTTTTTTCGAGGTCAAAGGACTTCACCAGCCCCGCGACGCTCAGATCGATCATTTCGTCAGTTCCTCGGTTATTCTCTCAAAGTGCATGGAATGCGACGCCTTGACCAGCATCGCCGTACCCGGCGCAAACGCCGCCCGGATCGCGTCCATCGCCTCGTCCGTCGTGGCGAACCACCGTCCGCCCGCCGCGTCCGCGAGCTCCCGCGCCCTTTCGCCGACGGCGATCACCGTGCCGATGCCCAGCTCCCTCGCAAGCGCCCCGATCTCCCGGTGCGCGCTGACGGTCAGCTCGCCCAGCTCCGCCATGTCGCCCAGCACCGCCAGCGTGGCGCCCTCGCTCTTCGCGAGGACCTCCAGCGCGGCGCGCATCGACTGGGGGCCCGCGTTGTAGCAGTCGTCCAGCAGCCGGCGCCCCCCGGACAGGCGCAGCACCCGCATCCGTGCGCCGGAGGGCTCGTAGGCGGCGACGCCGCGCACGATCTCCTCAACGCCCAGCCCCAGCGCCTCCCCCACGGCGACCGCGGTGGAGGCTGGGTAGATCATATGCCCGCCCGGCGAGGGGATGTCCAGCTCGTAGCGCGCCCGCTCCGTCGTCACGACGCAGGAGACGCCGTCGATCCCGTGGTCTTGCACGTCGCTGACGCGCGCGCCGCAGTGCCCGCTCCTTCCCGCGCGGACGATGCGCTGCGGCAGCTCCACCCGGTCGAGCCACTCGTCGTCCCCGTTGAGCACGGCAAGCCCGTCCGCGGCGAGGTTTTCAAATATCTCGCACTTGGCGCGGAAGATGCCCTCCCGCGAGCCGAGATACTCGATGTGCATGTCGCCGATGTTCGTGATGACCGCGACGGTGGGGCGGACCATCTCGCCGAGATAGCGGATCTGCCCCGCCCGGTCCATGCCGGTTTCGATGACCGCCGCCTCGTGCGTATCCTCAAGGCGCAGCAGCGTCATGGGCGTGCCGATCTCGTTGTTGTAATTCGCCTCGGTCCAGAGCGTCCGATACCGTTGGGACAGGACGGAGGCGAGCATCTCCTTCGTGGTCGTCTTGCCGACGCTGCCGGTGACCTGCACCACGGGGATGTCGAACTGCCCGCGGTACCAGGAGGCGAGCGCCTTGTACGCCAGCAGCGTGTCCCCGACGCGGATATAGTATTTGCCGGGCAGCAGATTATCCGGCATTTTTGCGCACAGGCAGCCGGACGCGCCGGCGGCAAGCGCCTGGTCGATAAAGTCGTGCCCGTCGAACTTTTCGCCCACGATGGGGAGGAAGAGCGCTCCCTCGCCCACGGTGCGGCTGTCCGTTCCGACGGAGGTCACGAGCGTATTGGGATCGCCGCTCAAGATCACGCCGCCCACCGCGGCGGCAAGGTCTGCAATGTGAAAAGCCTTCACGCCTTTGTTCCTCTCACTTTCAGAGATTCCGAAACGATCTTCTCGCACAGGTCCTCATAGCTCATGCCGACCGCCGCCGCCTCCTGCGGCATCAGGCTCGTCGGCGTCATGCCGGGCAGGGTGTTGATCTCCAGGAAATAGGGCGTGCCGTCCTCCGTGACGATGAAGTCCGCGCGGGAATAGACCGAGAGTCCCAGCACACGGAACACCGTTTCGGTGGCGGCGCGCACCCGCTCCTCCCACTCCGGCGGGATGGGTGCGGGCGTGATCTCCTCCGCCGCGCCCGCCTGATACTTGTTCTCATAGTCGTAAAAACCGGCCTTGGGAATGATCTCGATGGAGGGCAGCGCCTTCCCCCCGAGGATCGCGACCTGGATCTCGCGTCCGGAGATGTACTGCTCCAGCACCACGCGGCCGCCCAGCTCCAGGCATTCGCGCAGCGCGCCGCGCAGCTCGGAGACGCTGCGGGCGATCGAGACGCCGATGGACGAGCCGTTGGCGATCGGCTTGACCACGCAGGGCAGCTCCGTTTCGTTGGCAAGGCGCTCGACGTCCGCCTCCGTATAGCTCACGGCGCGCCAGCGCGGCGTGACGACGTAGTCCGCGACGAGCCGCTTCGTGAGGTCCTTGTCCATCGCGATGGCGCTGCCGAGGTAACCGCTGCCCGTGTAGGGGATGCCCAGCAGGTCGAACGCCGCCTGCACGCGCCCATCCTCGCCGCAGGTGCCGTGCAGGGCGAGGAACACGACGTCCGCGCGGGCGCAGACGTCCAGCACGCCCTGTCCGAACAGGCTCGCGCTCCGATCCCTCCGGCTTGCGCGCACGGCGTCGAGGTCCGGCTCCTCCCGCGCGACGCTGTAGTCGCTGCAAAGCCCGTCGGGCGCGTCGAAAATCGTCTCCGGCGACCCGGAATAGCTCTCAAGCCCGAGGAACATGTCGATCAAAACGGCGCGGTGTCCCCTTGCGCGCAGGGCGCGGCAAACCTTCGTGCCGCTCGAGAGCGAGACGTTCCGCTCCATGCTCAGTCCGCCTGCCAATACCACAATATCCAAGTCGGTTTTCCGCCTTTCCGCGTTTTTATACTACCAATTCTATTTTAGCTTCCGATACTTTACCACATATTGCCGCAAAATACAAGCACAGCGGCGCGGAGGGACGCGCCCTCCTCAGCGAAAGACGTTTCCCTCCGCGTCATAGAGCTCCAGCCGCCGCACGCGGGCAAAATCGGGCGCGAGCTCCGGCAGATACGCCGCGGCGGCATTCGCCAGCAGCGCCGGGTTCAGCCCCGGATTCTGCGCCGCGACCGTGACGTCGGCGGCGACAAGGCGTTCCGCCTCCGTCCATTCCGCGCTCCGGAGCAGCGGCGCGATGTTGATCTCGGCAAGCTCCTTGTGCTTCGTGCGCTTTTCGACCAGCACCTCGCCGCGGGAAAACAGCTCCCGCAGCCGCTCCGCCGCGCCGGAGGGCACGCCCGCGTCGTAGTCCAGCTCCACCCGTGCGCGCAAAAACGCCAGCTCGCGCGCCGGGCGTACGGCACGGCAGCATTCCCGCGCATGCAGCCCCGCGGGCAGGCCCGTGTTGAGCATCTCCGCGACGCCCGTGCCGTCGATGTCCTGTTCGACCTCGAAATCCAGCAGCTCGCACTCGCTGCTCTGCCCCACGGGGAGCGGCAGCACGATGGAGATCAGCGGGTGCGGATGGAAGCCCTGCGAGTGCTTCAGCTCCAGGCCGCCACGCGGAAACACGCGCTGGAAGGTGCGCATCAGGTCGAGATGCGAGATGTAGGACGCCTGAGCCTCCTTGACAAACAACAAGCGCAGCTTAGCCATCACACGGCCTCCCCAGGAAGGAATTGGCTCCGCAGCCGGAGCAAACGGTCCGGCAGTCCGGCGTCGTCACGCCCTCGTAGCAGCGGTCGTGCTCGCGCATGAGGAAGGCGTCGCTCACGCCGACGTCGATGTGGCTCCACGGCAAAAGCTCTTCGTGCCCGCGGCGGCGGTTGGCGTAGAAGTGCGGGTCGAGGCCGCACTCCTCGAACGCCTCCAGCCAGCGCGGGAGCGAGAAATAGTCCTCCCACGCGTCCAGCCTCGCGCCCTTTCGCCACGCTGTCTCCAGCACGGCGCAAAGCCTCCGGTCGCCGCGGGAGAGCACCGCCTCCATAAAGCTCGTCGGGGACGGATGCCAGTTGTAGGTCACGGTTTTGGTGTTGATACGCTCGCGCAGCAGGGCGACGCGGCGCTCATACTCCTCAATGGGTATCTGCGGCTCCCACTGAAACGCCGTGTGCGGCTTCGGCACGAACCACGAGGTCGAAACCGTGATGCGCACGCCCCGGTTTTTATTGGCCGCGCTCTCGCGCCAGACGTGCATCACATGGGCGGCGACGTCCGCGATGCCCGCCACGTCCTCGTCCGTCTCCGTCGGCAGGCCCAGCATGAAATAGAGCTTGACCGCGCTGTAGCCCCCCGCGAAGGCGCGGCGGCAGGACTCCAGCAGGTCCTCTTCCGTGAGATTCTTGTTGATCGCGTCGCGCAGCCGCTGCGTCCCCGCCTCCGGCGCGAAGGTGAGGCCGGTCTTGCGGCCCTTTTGCAGCCGCTCCATCAGCGCCATCGAAAAGTTGTCCGCGCGCAGGCTCGGCAGCGACAGATTGAGGTGCTTGCGCTCGCAAAACGGCTCCAGCTCGTCGCACAGCTCCACCAGCGGACGATAGTCCGAGGTCGAGAGCGACGAGAGCGTCATCTCCTGATAGCCGGAATCCTCGACGCTCTCCCTGGCATACTGCGCGCAAAGCTCGCGGGAGCGGCTGCGGACGGGGCGGTACACATAGCCCGCCTGACAGAAGCGGCAGCCGCGGATGCATCCGCGAAACAGCTCCAGCGTGATGCGGTCCTGCACGATCTCCGTGGAGGGGACGATCGTCTTCGCCGGATAGTACGCCTTGTCCATGTCGGTGACGACGCGCTTTCTCACCCGTGCCGGCGCGCCGTCCCTCGGCGTGATCGCGCGCACCGTCCCGTCGTCATGATACGTGACGTCGTAGAGGCTCGGCACATAGACGCCCCCGATTCGGCAGGCCGCGACGAGGAAACGATGCTTGTCCCAGCCCTCGCGCCTCGCCTGCCGGAAAAGCCCGATCAGCTCCGGCAGCTGCTCCTCCCCCTCGCCGAGGAGCGCAAGGTCGATGAAATCCGCGATGGGCTCGCAGTTGTACATCGCCGTACCGCCCGCGATCACCAGCGGCGCAAGCCCCGGCCTGTCCTCCGCGCGCAGCGGCACGCCGGCGAGGTCGAGCATGTTGAGCAGCGCGGGGAACGCCATCTCGTAGCCCACCGAAAACGCAATGATGTCAAATTCCCCGATCGGGTCTCCGGATTCGAGCGCATAGAGCGGCATCGACGCCCCGCGCAGCTCCGCCTCCATGTCCCCCCAGGGGTGGAAGCAGCGCTCGCACCAGACGCCGTCCATATTGTTCATCACGCCGTAGAGGATGCGCATACCGAGGTTCGACATGCCGATCTCATAGGTGTCGGGAAAGCAAAAGGCGACGCGGGTGTCGACCCGCGCCTTGTCCTTCATGACCGCGTTGTATTCCCCGCCGACATAGCGGGCGGGCTTCTGCACGCGGGGCAGGATTCGTTCCAATTTTTTGTCCATGCGACTATTCTACACGCTGCGCAGCCGTTTCGCAAGCCTTATTTGCGCCGCGAGCAGCCCAAGCGCGGAGAGCAGGAACAGCGCGCCGCCGCAGGAAAACGTCAGATACGCGCCCAGAGCCGTCAGCAGCAGCGCGCAAGTGAGCCCCGCCGCCGCGCAGACGGCGTCCCCGACTGCCGGTCCCCAGCCCCACGCGGCGAGCAGATACAGCGCCCGCCCGCCGTCCAGCGGCGCGACGGGGAGAAGGTTGTAAACGCACAGCAGCGCGTGCGCGCCGGCAAAGAGAAACCCCCATTCCCAGCCGAGCCGGGATGCAAGCCCCGCGAGCAGCACCGCGCAGAGCAGATTGGCCGCCGGTCCCGCCAGCGTGACCAGCAGCTCCCGTCCGTAGGAGAGCCGCGCCGTGCCGCGGGCGTAGAGCACCGCGCCGAACACGCTCAGGCGAAGCCCGTCCAGCGGCACGTGAAAGGCGCGGAGCAGCAGCGCGTGCGCGCCCTCGTGCAGCGCCGCCGCGAGCAGCACCGCAGCCGCCACGCCGGGCGGGACGAGCAGAAGCGCGATCGGCAGCAGCCAGAAGTCCGGCGCGATCCGCAGCCCGCGTTCAGGAAAGATAGTAGATCGGATCGAGATACTCCTCCCCGTCATGGATCTCAAAATGCAGATGCGGACCCGTGGCGTTGCCGGTGCTGCCGACCTCCGCCAGCTTGTCGCCCCGCGCGACCGTATCGCCCGATGAGACCGTGATGCGGCGGCAGTGGGCGTAAAGCGTCAGCACGCCGTTCGCGTGGTGCACGGTCAGATAGTTCCCCAGCTCGACGCTGTCCCCCACGACGCCCACCGTTCCGTCCGCGAAGCAGAGGATGTCCGTCCCCTCGTCCGCGGCGATGTCGACGCCGTAGTGGAAAGCCTCCCGCGGGCTGTCGCGCCAGCCGAAGGGTGAGGTGAGCTTTCCCCGCAGCGGCGCGGCGTAGGCAAAGCCGAGGATGTGCTGGCCGGTCGCGGCGCGCTCCGGCCACGCACGCTCCGCAAGCGCCTCCGGCCAAGCGCTCTCCACGGGCGCGGTTTTCGGCTCCGCAGGCTGCTCAATCTCCGCCGCAGCCGCCGTATCCGCCGTCTCCGTCACCTCCGCCGCGCCGGAAACCTCGGCCGCCTCCCCCTGCGCGCCGAACACCGCGACATAGGCTTCCTCCAGAGCGTCAAGCACCCCGCCCTCGCCGGACACCGCGTGCCCCACGGCGGAAAACGCCGCGGCAAAGTCCGCGTCGCGCACCAGCCACGCGCCCAGCGTGCCGCGCACCGAAGCGAGAGACCCCGGAAGCAGCAGCTTGAGCGCGATCAGCGACACGAACAGAACGCCGCAGACGACTGTGCGCACGGCGTTGAGGCTCAGCGGCTCCGCGGCGGCGCGGGATCGCGTGCGCGGCGGGGCGCTCCCCTGCGCCGTCTGCGTTTTCCGCCGCAGCGCGCGATATGGACGTCTCCTTCTTCTCATGCCGAGCACCTCCCCGCTTTGTCCATCCCATCCTATGACCGGCGCACGGAAAAAAGACCGCGAAGGAGCGCTTCCACTCCTTCGCGGCCGTTTCTTCTTTTGCCTACGGATTGATGAGATTCAGGAATTCGTCCAGGTACTCCGCGTTGCTGTTGTCTCCCTCCCCCTGTCCGGTATTGCCCGGATCGGTCGTTCCGCCGCCCGGCGGCTGCGTCGCCGGATCGGTGGGATTGGCGGGGTTGGTCGGATTGGTCGGCGTCGTGGGATCGGTCGGCGTCCCGCCGGGATTGTTGGGGTCGATCGGCGTCAGCGGGCCGAGCGGGTTTTCAAACCAGTTGACGGGATTCTCCGGATCGTCCGGGTTCGGATTGTCCGGGTTCTCGGGATCGACCGGCTCCACCGGCGTCAGATGCACCATACAGGTGCCGAGATACTCCAGATCGCTGATATAGCTCCCGCTGTCGCTCGCCTGGATCGGTATGCCGCTGGGGATCGAATCGCGGAGCCCCGCCTCCATCTGCGCGGCGAAGTTGTCGTACATCTCCTGCGACAGCCCGCGCATGATCGGCTGGCGGACATAGCCGAAGCCGGCGGCGGTATTGGGCCGGGTCAGATCGAGCAGATAGTGCGTCTCGTGCATCTCCTCCGGGCAGAACTCGCCGGCGGGCAGCCCGCTCTCCTTGCAGAACTCCACGGCGACGTGCGCGTCGCAGCTGTATGCCGGCACCATGCCCTCCGGAACATAGACCGTGCGCGTCGAGCCGCAGCCCGAAGCGAGCAGTCCCGTCTTGTTGCACACGGTCACGCGGACCATGCCGTCCGAGGTGGTCGGGAAGCTCTTGTCCTCCAGCCCCTCGTGCACCTGCTTCATGACCTTGTGCCACGCGAGGACGGCTGGGTTGTCGTTGGTGTTGATGCGCGAGGGATGCGGGAAGCCGCACCAGCACGCCGCCGTGTAGTACGGCGTGTAGCCGACGAAGTAACGGTCGCGGCGGGAGTTGGTCGTACCGGTCTTGCCCGCCATCGTCATACCGTCGAACGCGGCGTCCGCGCCTGTGCCGCCGCTTTTGACAACGTTTGTGAGCAGCTCGTTTATCGTGTAGACCGTGCTCTCCTTCATGGCGACCCAGGAATCCCGCTTGTCGCTGATGACGACGTTGCCGTAGCGGTCGCGCACCTCGGTGAACGTGCGGGGACGGGTGTAGACGCCGTTGCAGGCGAAGGTGGAGTACGCACCCGCCATCTCGATGGTGGAGACGCCGTAGGTCAGGCCGCCCAGCGCCAGCGCGCCCGCCGAAGCCATATCGTCGCTCACCAGGGTCGTGAAGCCGAGCTTCTCCGTCATGAAGGTGTAGGACGCCGCCGGCGTCAGGCGCTCCAGGGTCCGCACCGCCGTGGTGTTCGACGAGATGCGCAGCGCGTCCTGGATCGTCAGAAGGCCGCGGTAGCCCGAATAGGCGTTGACGGGCCACGCGCTGTCATTGAGGCGGTAGACGGGATAGTCGTCGATCACGCTCGCCGCCGTGAGAAGGCCCGCGTCGATGGCCGGCGCGTAGACCGAAAGCGGCTTGATCGCCGAGCCGCAGGGACTCGAGCTTGCGGCGTAGCTCCACTCGAACGCGCCCTCGCGCTCGCCCACGCGGCCCGCGATGGCAACGATGCAGTTCGTATGGTTGTCGACGATGGTCATGCCGGATTGGAGCATTTCCCCCTTCTCCGACTTGTAGTTGAAATTGTTCTGGTCCGCGTAGACCGTCTCGACGATCTCCTGAATTCTCGGATCCAGCGTGCAGTAGATCTGATAGCCGCCGGTGTAGAGGAGGTCCTCCGCCGCGCGCCGGCTGTAGCCCTTGTCCTCCAGCGCGTCCACAACGTCACGGAACAGCTGCTCGACAAAGAAGGAATCCAGCTCCTTCTTGTTCGCCGTCTCCTCCTCGGAATCGCTTGCCTCCACATAGTCCTCGTCGCCGACGAAGACCAGCTTCTCCGCCTTTGCCTTCGCATACTCCGCGTCGCTCAGCCAGCCGAGCTGGTTCATCTTGTAGAGCACGGTCAGCTGACGGTTGCGGTTCTGCTCGCGCGCCCAGTCGGAGCGCAGCGCGTCAAACTGCCACGGATTCTGCGTAATGCCCACGATCGCGGCGCCCTCGGCGACCGACAGCTCGCTGACGTCCTTGCCGAAGTAGGTCTCCGCCGCCGCCTGAATGCCGTAGGCGTTGTGCCCGAAATAGACGAGGTTGAGGTACATCTCAAGAATTTCCTTCTCGGAGTACTTCTCATGGAAGCGCAGCGCGCGGAAAATTTCGAGAATTTTTCGGCGGATCGTGACCTGATTCTCGCCCGTGAGGTTTTTGATCAGCTGCTGCGTAATGGTGGACGCGCCGCGGACCTCTCTGCCCCGGAGCATGTTCACGACCTGGCCCGCCGTGCTCTTCCAGTCGACGCCCTTGTGCTCGTAGAAACGCTCGTCCTCGATGGAGACCAGCGCCTTGACCACGTGATCGGGAATCTGATCGTAGTCGATCAGCGTGCGGTTTTCGGTGCCGTGTATCTTCTGCAGCTCGACCCACTGCTGCCGCTCCTTGTCCTCGTAGTAGATCACGGAGCTCTGCTTGAGCACATAGGCCGAGGCGTCGACGTCCATCTCCGGCTCGAGCACCGTATCGACATAGTGCATGAACGTGCGGTAGAAAAGCCCTGCGGTCAGAACGCCGATGATCAGCACCGTGAAGATGAATTTGAAAACGCCGAGGATAAACCCGCCGATGATGGCGCCTACGGATCTTCTCTTGCGCGCGTTCGCCTTGTTCGGAGCGCTTCTGCGCGGCTGTACGCGGTTTCCCTCCATTCAGGCGCCTCCTTTCCTCTGTTTGCAAGACTACCGACGGTGTGCATACCTTCGGTGATTGTATCACTTTTTACTATATTACCACGCTTGTCAAGTCGTTTTTTTCCGGATTTCAAAGAATTTTTGGATTTTCTGCTCCCGGTCCCGCCCATTTTTTTGTCATTTTGGAAAAATTTCCCTGTCTTTGCATTTTTTTACAAAAGGACTCTTGCGCAAGCAGGCTTCATCGTGTATAATAACCACAGAAAGCATTGGAGGTAGTCCCATGAGCGAGGAGTTCGGCCCCAACTTCATATCCCTGATCGACGAGGAGACCGGCGAGGAGCTCGAACTGGAGTTTGTCGACGCGCTGGAGTACAACGGCGTCGTCTATCGCGCGTTCTTCCCCGTGGTCGAGGAGGACGGCGAGGAGAACGAGGACGACGAGGACAGCGGTCTCATCATCCTGAAGGCCGAAATGGAGAACGGCGAAGAGATCCTTGTCCAGATCGAGGACGAGGAGGAGCTCTATGCCGTATACGACAGGTTCATGGAGCAGATCTTCGAGGACGCGGAGGAATAGCTCTCCGCCGGGAGGCAGGCAAGTCGGAACATGGATGCGATAAAGGGCGTATTGGGCACGATATCCGGTTTCGCCGGGCCGGTTTTCGGCGCGGTCGGCGGTTTTTTCGGCGCGGTCGGGAATATTTTCGGGGCGGTCGGGGAAATGCTGACAAAGATGGGCGTGGTGATTTTTGTCATTGGCTTTGTCGGCATCCTGTTGACCTTTCTCTGGTTCTTCTTCCAGTATCTGGACAAGAAAAAGCTCACGCTGCCGGTGATCGTGTTCACCTTCTTTTTTCTGGTTTTTCTCAGCGGAAACATCCTGCTGCTCGCGCGGGACTCCGCGGCGCGGGAGGCTGCCGCGCACGAGGCGGCGCAGACCTCTTCGGAGGAACCGGCGCCCGCCGTCCCGGACAGCACGGCGATATGAGACGTGATCGGTCAAATACCCTGCGGGGTTCGTGATAGCGTTTTCTATAACCCACATTTCGTTATACGGGATGCCGGATCGGATGGCGGTTTGCAGGCCTCCCGGCTGCATGCGCGGCTGGAAGTTGGAAGCAGTGATGCCGGACGGAGGCGACCCACCTGTCCTGAGGGTGCAGGTTATAACGCGCGCTACACGGCCACCGCGGGGTATCCTTATGCTCTCTCGCGGCATGGACCCATTTTTTCAAAAATGTCAATTATCTTTAGATTCCCTCTTGCTTTTTCGTGCAACTTGCAGTAAAATATGGAACAGTAGCTGTAACGTAGTGCTTCGCGCACGGGCTTCTTCGCCCTGTGGAAGCGCTTTTTGTTTTATCTTAATTAAATTTGAGGAGGAACGGCATTATGACACTGGTCACCAACGGAAGGCTCATCACCCGTGACGAAGCCGCGAAGGGCTACTATGAGCACGGCGCGGTCGCCTATGAGGGCACGAAAATCGTCGAGGTCGGCGAGGAAGCCGCGCTCAGGGCGAAGTACCCCGACGCGGAGATCATCGACGCGAAGGGCGGCGTCATCATGCCGGCGTTCATCAACGCCCACACGCACATCTACTCCGCCCTCGCCCGCGGGCTCGCCATCAAGGGCAACAACCCGACGAACTTCTACGAGGTGCTCGACGGGACGTGGTGGGCGATCGACCGCCACCTCTACATGGACGGCACAAAGGCGAGCGCCGACGCCCTCTATCTCGACTGCATCAAGCAGGGCGTGACGACCATCTTCGACCACCACGCCTCCTACGGCGAAATCCCCGGCACGCTGCATACCATCGCGGAGAGCGCGAAGGAGTTCGGCATTCGCTCCTGCCTGTGCTACGAGGTCAGCGACCGCGACGGCGAGGAAAAGTGCCTGCAGGCGATCCAGGAGAACGCCGACTGGATCACCGAGTGCGAGAAGAACAAGGACCCGATGCTCGCGGCGATGTTCGGCGGTCACGCGCTCTTCACGATCTCGGACAAGACCTTCGACCGCATGGTGGAGGCGAACAACGGGCGCACAGGCTATCACATCCATGTCAGCGAGGGCATGAACGACGTGTACGACAGCCTGCAGAACTACGGCCGCCGCCCGGTGCAGCGCCTGCAGGACCACGGCATCCTCGGTCCCAAGACCATCCTCGGTCACTGCATCCACGTCAACAGCGCCGAGATCGACATCATCAAGAATACGGAGACGATGGTCGTCAACAACCCCGAGAGCAACATGGGCAACGCCGTCGGCATCTGCCCGGTGCTGCCGCTGTACAAGGCGGGCATCCTGCTGGGTATGGGTACCGACGCCTATACGAACGACATGCTGGAATCCATCAAGGTCGCGCTCTGCTCCCAGCGCAACAACGCGTGCCTGCCGAACGTCGCGTGGTGCGAGGTCACGGACATGCTCTTCAAGAACAACGCGAAGATCGGCGCGAAGTACTTCCCCGACCCGCTCGGCGTCCTCAAGCCGGGCGCTGCGGCGGATATCATCGTGATGGACTACAAGCCCTTCACTCCGTTCTCCGACGCGAACATCGACGGGCACATGATCTTCGGCATGACGGGCCGCCAGTGCCAGACGACCATCGCCAACGGCAGGCTCCTAATGCGCGACCGCGAACTAATCGGCGTGGACGAGGAGGCGGTCAACGCCCGCATCCTCGAGGCCGCCAAGAAGCTCTGGGGCGAGCTGAATCACTGCACATATTGATTAAGATGTAAAAACTGACAAGGAGGTTCCGAATATGTCCGAGAAAATGTACCCCATCCCCTTTGCGTCCCTGATGAACTGGGTCGTCGCCGAGTATGCCGCGAGCGGCGACGTCTTCGGCGTCCACAAGGCGTATCGCGCCGGCGGCAAGACGCTGCCCATCTTCGGCGAGACGATCGAGACTCCCTTCGGCCCCGCCGCCGGCCCCAACAGCCAGCTCGCGCAGAACATCATCGCCGCCTACTTCGCCGGCGCGCGCTTCTTCGAGGTCAAGACCGTGCAGAAGATGGACGGCGCGGAGCTCGCCGCCTGCGTGCCCCGTCCCTGCATCCTCGCCATGGACGAGGGCTACAATCAGGAGTGGTCCACGGAGCTGACGGTGCCGCAGGCGCAGGACGAGTACATCAAGGCGTGGTGCGCGCTCAAGGTCCTCTCGAAGGTCTACGGACTCGGCGACCCGAACGGCTTTGTGTTCAACATGTCCGTGGGCTACGATCTCGCGGGCATCAAGGGCGAGAAGGTCAACACCTACATCGACAACATGACGGACGCGAGCAAAACGCCGCAGTTCATCGAGTGCAAGCGCGTTTTGAAGGAGCTCTTCCCCGCGGAAGCGGACTACATCGACGGCATTTCCCCGCATGTTTCCCGCTCCGTCACGGTCTCGACGCTGCACGGCTGCCCGCCGGACGAGATCGAGCGCATCGCGTCGTACCTGATCTCCGAAAAGCATCTGCACACCTTCGTCAAGTGCAACCCGACCATCCTCGGCTACAAGACCGCGCGCACCATCCTCGACAGCATGGGCTACGACTACATCGTCTTCGACGAGCACCACTTCAACGAGGACCTGCAGTGGGAGGACGCCGTGCCGATGTTCGAGCGGCTGCAGGCGCTGGCGGACAAAAACGGCCTCGAATTCGGGCTCAAGCTCTCCAACACCTTCCCCGTCGATACCACGCGGAACGAGCTGCCCGGCCAGGAGATGTACATGTCCGGCCGCAGCCTCTTCCCGCTGACCATTGAGATGTGCAATCGCGTTTCCCGCGCGTTTGGCGGGAAAATGCGCATTTCGTTCGCCGGCGGCGCGGAGTTCTTCAACTGCGACAAGCTGTTCGGCGCGGGCATCTGGCCGATCACCGTCGCCACGACGATCCTCAAGCCCGGCGGGTACAACCGTCTGCGCCAGATGGTCGAAAAGGTGGAGGCGCTGCCGTACAGGGCGTTCGCGGGCACCGATTCCGCCGCGATCTCCGATCTCGCCGCCGCGGCGCAGCATGACTTCCACCACCTCAAGCCCATCAAGCCCCTGCCCACGCGCAAGAGCAAGGAGCAGGTGCCCTGGCTCGACTGCTTTATCGCCCCCTGCACGGGCGGCTGCCCCATCGAGCAGGATATCCCCGAGTATCTGGAGCTGTGCCGCAAGGGCCTGTACGGTCCGGCTTTGAGGCTCATCACCGAGAAGAACGCCCTGCCCTTCATCACCGGCACGATCTGCGCGCACCGCTGTCAGGCCAAGTGCTCGCGCAACTTCTACGACGAGTCGGTCCACATCCGCGACACCAAGCTCGTCGCCGCGAAGAACGGCTATGAGGCGCTGATGGCGTCGATCAAAAAGCCCGCGAAGGTCGAGGGCGTCAAGGCCGCGATCGTCGGCGGCGGTCCGACCGGCATCGCCGCGGCGTACTTTCTCGGTCGGGCGGGCGTCGAGACCACGATCTTCGAGCGCGAGGAAAAGCTCGGCGGCGTGCCGCGCTACGTGATCCCCGCCTTCCGTATCCCCGACGAGTCGATCGACAAGGATATCGCCCTCATGGAGAAGTACGGCGTCGAGGTCAGGTGCGGCGCGCCCGCTCCCTCGGTCGAGGAGCTCAAGAAGATGGGCTATACGCACATCCTCATGGCGACCGGCGCATGGCAGGCGGGCAAGCTGGACATCGAGGGCAACGTCGCCGGCGTGATCCAATGGATGAAGGAGATGAAGACCAAGGTCAAGCCCACGCTCTCCGGCAACGTCGTGGTCGTCGGCGCGGGCAACACCGCGATGGACGCCGCCCGCGTCGCCAAGCGCGCCGGGGCGCACGCCTCCATCCTCTACCGCCGCACGAAGAAGGAGATGCCCGCGGACGAGCATGAGCTCCGCCTCGCCATCGACGAGGGCGTGGAGTTCCTCGAGCTCGCGGCGCCCGTGAAGCAGGCGGACGGCGTGCTCACCTGCGAGAGGATGAAGCTCGGTGCGCCCGACGCCTCCGGCCGCCGCAGCCCCGAGCCGACCGGCGAGACCTTCACCATCCCCTGCGATCTCGTGATCTCCGCCGTCGGCGAGAAGGTGGACGCCGCTCTCATGGCGGCGAACGGCATCGAGATGGAGCGCAAGGGCCCCGCGTTCGAGACCAACATCGCGGGCGTGTACTGCGCGGGCGACGCGCACCGCGGTCCGGCGACCATCGTCGAGGGCATTGCGGACGCCGCGGCGTTTGCCGAGGCGGTGACGGGCAGAAAGCACGAGTACGACATCCCTGAGGAGGCGTATGTCTGCCATCCCGGCGCGGTCGCGAAGAAGGGCGTTCTCGCCATGGCGGACGACGTCTGCTGCGAGGGCGAGCGCTGCCTGCAGTGCCGGGTCGTGTGCGAAAACTGCGTCGACTCCTGCCCGAACCGCGCCAATGTCGTCATCCGTCTCTCCGACGACTCGCACCAGATCCTGCACATTGACAAGATGTGCAACGAGTGCGGCAACTGCACGCAGTTCTGCCCCTACGCCTCCGAGCCCTGCCACGACAAGTTCACGCTCTTCCAGACCGCGGAGGATATGGAGGACAGCAAAAACGCCGGCGTGCTGTTCCTCGACGGCAACAAGATCCGCGTGCGCATGTTCGACGGCGTGAAGGACTATGATCTCTCCGGCGAGACGGACCTGCCCACGATGCTGGAGGAGCTCATCCGCACCGTCCGCGACAAATATTCGTACCTCTATGGAAGCGCTGAATAAATCCCCGCGCACGTCTTGACGGCATCTTTTCCGTCTTGACTGCGCCAAAAATCCTTGAAATACGTTAGTATTCCTGCGGCTTTTTGGCTTGCAAGACGAAAAATCTGCTCGCCAATCCGCACACGTTGATTTAATCAGCGCTTCCCTATCAATGATCCTCTGAACCTCATCGCAAGTCGGGGGCGCCGGCCGGCGCCCCCGACTTGTTCGATTTCGGTCTCCTTTCCCCCAATCGCCGCGAAAAACGGTTGACAGCCGGGCGGCGCTCCGCTATAATGAAAGCGCGAAAAGCCGGATCTCCGGTACTGCCGCCACCCGATCTGCGGGATGGCGGCTTTTTGAGTAATTGGGGGAGGGATTCTTATGTGGAACATGCTCTGGCCGCTGCTGCTGATCGTCGGCTCCAACAGCTTCTATCACATCTGCGCGAAATCCGTGCCGGAAAAGGCGAACGCCTTCGGCGCGCTGACCGTGACCTATCTCGTCGGCGCGGCGATCGCCGCCTCCGTCTTTCTCACGAGCGTCAAGCCCGCGAACGCGCTGACGGAGCTTGGCAGGCTCAACTGGGCGTCGTTCGCGCTGGGGCTCGCAATCGTGGGACTCGAAGCGGGCAACATCTTTTTGTACCGCGCGGGCTGGAAGGTCAGCGCCGGGTCGCTCTCGTGCAACATCTGCCTCGCCGTCGTGCTGCTGTTCATCGGGTACTTCCTCTTTCACGAGCAGATCTCCGCGCGCCAACTCATCGGCGTGGCGGTCTGCGCCGCCGGGCTGTACCTGATCACGGCGTGACCGGATTAATGAAAAAACCGGGCGGGAGTTGCCTCCCGCCCGGTCCTTCTCTCTTCCCGAGCCTCTGTTACAGCTTCTCGCGGATCTTGGCAGCCTTGCCGACACGGCCGCGCAGGTAGTACAGCTTGGCGCGGCGGACAAAGCCCTTGCGCACGGTCTCGATCTTCTCGATCGAGGGGCTGTGGATGGGGAACACCTTCTCCACGCCGACGCCATAGGCGAGGCGGCGCACGGTGATGGTCTCCTCGATGCCGCCGTGCTTCTTGGCAATGACGATGCCCTCGAAGACCTGGATACGCTCGCGGGAGCCTTCCTTGATGCGCACGTGCACGCGGACGGTATCGCCGACGTTGGCAACGGGCACGGTCTCCTTCATCTGCTGCTTTTCGAGTTCCTTGATGAGATCCATGGGGTTTTCCTCCTAATTATATAGGCGTTCATGGTCGTTTCTTTCGTGCGCCTTTTGCGCACACGGCAGAGGACCGCCCTTTTTCAAGCTATGGTAGAATATCACAGTGTTTTGAAAAAAGCAAGCCTTTTTTATTTCTGATTCGCACTTTTTATTTCTGATGCGGGGCGCTCATTGCCCGGCCGGCAAGGCCTCAGCCCGGGGGCCAGGTCATGTCGCGTCCGGCGAGGACGTGGAAGTGCAGATGATGCACGCTCTGCCCCGCCTGCTCGCCGATGTTCGACACGACACGGTAGCTCTCGAGCCCCTGCTCCTTGGTCACCTTTGCGATGACCTCGAAGATGTGCGCGACCACCGCGCTGTTCCCGGCGTCCACCTCCGCGACGGAGCCGATGTGCTCCTTGGGAATGACGAGGAAGTGGGTCGGTGCCTGCGGGGCGATGTCGTTGAACGCGTAGCAGACCTCGTCCTCGTAGACCTTGCTGCTGGGGATCTCCCCGGCGACGATCTTGCAGAATAAGCAATCTGACATTTGAAGTCTCCTTTCTTTGGATACTCCCCTGCTAAGGGAGTCCGGTTTTTCGGTTTATCCGACGATGCCCTCCACAAACGGCTTCACCGCGGCGAGCGCGTCCGCGACCTTCGCGGTATCGCTGCCGCCGCCCATGGCGCTGTCCGGCTTGCCGCCGCCCCTGCCGCCGACGATGGGCGCGATGGACTTGATGATGTCGCCCGCACGGACGCCCTTCGCCACCGCGTCCTTGCCGCAGACGGCGAGAAGCGTCACCTTCTCGCCCGCGAGCGCGATGACCGCGACGACGGCGGCATCCTTGTCGCGCAGCACGTCGCCCATCTGGCGCAGGCTGTTCGGGTCGCCGGAGGCGACCGTCGTGGTCACGACGTGCAGCCCGCCGACGTCCGCGGCGTTCTTCAGCAGATCGCCCGCGCTGCCCGCGCTCTCCTTCGCCTTATACTGCTCGATGAGGCGCTTGGCCTCCTTGAGCTCCTCCGTCAGTTGCTCCGCGCGGCGCTCGATCTCCGCGGGATTGGCGTGCAGCGCATCGGCTGTCTTCTGCACGGTCTCTTCCGCCTTGTCCAGCAGCTCCAGCACCGCGGGGCCGGTCACCGCCTCGACGCGGCGAACGCCCGAGGCGACCGACGCCTCGCTCACAATGCGGAACAGTCCGATCTCGCCCGTGGCGGAAACGTGCGTGCCGCCGCAAAGCTCCTTGGACAAGGACAGCTTATCGTCGTCCTCGCCCATGTTGACGACACGGACGGTATCGCCGTATTTTTCGCCGAACAGCGCCGTCGCGCCGCGTTTTTTCGCCTCCTCGATCGGCAGCACCTCCGTGGTGACCGGAGCGTTCGTCAAAACATCCCCGTTGACCAGCTCCTCGACCTTGCGGCGCTGCTCGGGCGTGACCGCCTCGAAATGCGTGAAGTCGAAGCGCAGGCGGTCCGGCTCGACCAGCGAGCCCGCCTGATGGACGTGGTCGCCGAGAACGGCCTTCAGCGCCGATTGCAGCAGATGCGTTGCGCTGTGCGCGCGGCGGATGCGGCAGCGGCGCATGGGGTCGATCACGGCACGCACCGTGTCGCCCACGGCAAGCGTACCGTTTTTCAGCGTGCCGGTGTGAAGATACTTTCCTCCCTTGTTCTTCTGCACGTCGCGCACCTCGAACGACATACCGCTGGGCGCCTCGATGACGCCGCGGTCGGCGACCTGACCGCCCATCTCGGCGTAGAACGGGGTCCTGTCCAGCACGACGATGGCCTCCGCGCCCGCCGCAATCTCGTCGCGCGTCTCGCCGTCGGCGACGATGGCGAGCACCTTCGCCTCGCACACGTCCTTGTCGTAGCCCACAAACTCAGTCGCGGGGATCTCCTTGCCGAGATCGACGCCCGCCCAGCCGAGGTCGCCGAGCGCCTTGCGCGCTTCTCTCGCGCGCTCCTTCTGCTCCTGCATGAGCTGCTTGAACGCGTCCTCGTCCACGGAAAGCCCCTCGTCCTTCGCCATCTCGATCGTCAGGTCGATGGGGAAGCCGAAGGTGTCGTACAGCTTGAACGCGTCCGCGCCGGAGAACGTCGTCTCCCCCTTTGCCTTGTGCTCGGCGAGCATGTCGGAGAATATCCTCATGCCGCCGTCGATGGTCTTGGCGAAGTTCTCCTCCTCGGTGCGCACGACCCTGGTGATATACGCCTGCTTTTCGCGGATATCATGATACTCGCCCTCGTTGACGGCGACGACGGTGTCCACGATCTCATACAGGAACGGCTCGTTGACGCCCAGCAGCTTTCCGTGGCGCGCGGCCCTTCTCAGCAGGCGGCGCAGAACGTAGCCGCGCCCCTCGTTCGAGGGCAGCACGCCGTCGCAGATCATGAAGCTCGCGGAGCGGATGTGGTCGGTGATGATGCGCAGGCTCACGTCGCGCTCGTAGCTCTCGCCGTAGTGCGCGCCGGTGATCTCGCTGACCTTGTTCGTGATGTGCATGACCGTGTCCACGTCGAACAGCGAGTTGACGTTCTGGCTCACGACCGCGAGGCGCTCCAGGCCCATGCCGGTGTCGATGTTCTTCTGCTTCAGCTCGGTATAGTTGTTGTGGCCGTCGTTGTCGAACTGCGAGAACACGACGTTCCAGACCTCCATGTAGCGGTCGCAGTCGCAGCCGACGGTGCAGTCCGGCCTGCCGCAGCCGTACTCGGGCCCGCGGTCATAATAGATCTCGGAGCAGGGACCGCAGGGGCCGGAGCCGTGCTCCCAGAAGTTGTCCTCCTTGCCGAACTTGAAGATGCGCTCCTTCGGGATGCCGATGTCCTTGTTCCAGATATCAAACGCCTCGTCGTCGGCGGGCGTGGTCTCGTTGCCCTCGAACACAGAGGGATAGAGGCGGTCGGGCTCCAGCCCCGCCCATTCGGGGGAGGTCAGGAACTCCCACGCCCAGGCGATGGCGTCCTTCTTGAAATAGTCTCCGAAGGAGAAGTTGCCCAGCATCTCGAAATAGGTGCCGTGGCGCGCGGTCTTGCCCACGTTGTCGATGTCGCCCGTGCGGATGCACTTCTGGCAGGTGCAGACGCGGCGGCGCGGCGGCTCCTCCTCGCCCTTGAACCAGGGCTTCATCGGCGTCATGCCCGCGTTGATGAGCAGGATGGACTTGTCGCCGCGCGGCACGAGCGAGAAGCTCGGCAGGCGCAGATGCCCCTTGCTCTCGAAGAAGGTCAGAAACTTTTCACGCAGCTCGTTGAGGCTGTAGCTGGGATGTGCCATGTGCGATTTCTCCTTTATGTGAAAGAATTTCGGTTGTGGAAAGGATTCGTTTCGCCGGGTCCCGCGCTTCGCTCCGCGGACGGCGGGCAAAGCGGCGGTCAACCGCGATCCATAGATATAATATTTTATCTTCCCCGCCCCGCCTTGTCAATCCAAAAGCGGAAACGGTTGCAAAAAAAGCCGCGCTGGTATAGAGTAGCATGGGAGGGATCAAATGAAACGGTTCAACACAGGTTACATCTATATCATTCTCTGCGCGGCGATCTTCAGCTTTGTCGAGGTCGCGCTCAAATCCACCGCGGGTATGTTCCACCCGCTGCAGATCACGGTGCTGCGCTTTCTGATCGGCGGCGTGGTGCTGCTGCCGCTCGCGCTGCGCTCTGTCCGAAAGCACGGCACGGCGCTGTCCGCGCGGGACCTCGGCTTTTTTGCGGCGCTCGGCTTCCTGTTCGTCTGCGTCGCCATGACGGTCTATCAGCTCGCGCTGACCTTTACGCAGGCGTCGGTGGTCGCGGTGCTGTTTTCCAGCAATCCCCTGTTCATCACGATCCTCGCGCACCTTCTGCTCCGCGAGGACATCCGCAAAAACCACATCGTCGCCCTCTGTCTGGAGATCGTCGCCATCTTCATCATCGTCGACCCGCTGCACGCCTCGCTCTCCCCCGCCGGCTGCGCGCTCGCCGTCGCGTCTTCGATCCTCTTCTCGCTCTACAGCGTGCTCGGCAAGCGGCAGACGCCCCGCGTCGGCGGTATCGCGGTGACCAGCCTCTGCTCGCTCTTCGGCGGCGCGGAGCTGCTGCTTCTGCTGCTCTTCGGCAAAACCGCCGCGGGCGCAGCCCTGTTCACTTCCCTCGGCCTGCCGCTTTTCGCGGACGTGCCGGTCTTCTCCGGCCTCACGGCGGCGTCGGTCCCCTGGCTCTTATACCTCGGCGTCGTCAACACGCTCGGCGGCTTCGGGTTCCACATGCTGGCAATGGAGAAGACGAACGCGCAGACCGCGTCCATCGTCTACTTTCTCAAGCCGATGCTCTCGCCGCTCATCGCGCTGGCGGTGCTGCACGAGTCGATCCGGCTCAACATGTGGCTCGGCATCCTCTGCTTTCTCGTCGGCTCCGGCTTCGCGATCCTGCCCGGCGTGATCGAGGGCGCGCGCAGGCAGAGGGCGGAGCCGCGGCCGCGATAAGGTACAATAAGTTGCGCAAATTGAAAAAATAAGAGGACACGGTTTGCAG
>CAMVAV010000017.1 GCA_947165595.1 uncultured Clostridia bacterium
CCGGCGAGGAGGCGGACGAGCTGGACGCCATCGGCGTCAACGACGTGACGCTGGACCTGGACGGCAAGCCCCTGCGCGTGTTCTCGAACCACATGGTGGATCTCGCCCGCTTCGTCGACTTCGACCCCGTGAGCGAGTGCGGCATCAAGGAGCGCGTGTGCGAGAGCGTGATGCGCGAGCTGCTGGACCGGTACTCCGGCGACGAGCTCAAGGAGGCGATCCGCGAGAACGTCGACCGCCTCGTGCCCAAGCACGTCCTGATCGACGACATCCTCGCCTCCGTCAACTACATGAACGCGCTGGCGCACGGCATCGTGTTCAAGGATGACATCGACCACCTGGGCAACCGCCGCCTGCGCTGCGTGGGCGAGCTGCTGCAGAACCAGTTCCGCATCGGCTTTTCCCGCATGGAGCGCGTCATCCGCGAGCGCATGACCATGCAGGACCTCGACATCGTGACCCCGCAGAGCCTCATCAACATCCGTCCGGTCACGGCGGCGATCAAGGAGTTCTTCGGCTCCTCGCCGCTGAGCCAGTTCATGGACCAGACCAACCCCCTCGCCGAGCTGACGCACAAGCGCCGTCTCTCGGCGCTCGGCCCCGGCGGCCTTTCCCGCGAGCGCGCGAACATGGAGGTCCGCGACGTGCACTACAGCCACTACGGCCGCATGTGCCCGATCGAGACGCCGGAAGGTCCGAACATCGGCCTGATCTCCTACCTCGCGACCTACGCCCGCATCAACGAGTACGGCTTTATCGAGGCGCCTTACCGCAAGGTCGACCACAAGACCGGCAAGGTCGCGGACGAGATCACCTACATGACCGCCGACGTCGAGGACCAGTATATCGTTGGACAGGCGGCGGAGCCGGTGGACGAGAACGGCTGCCTGACCAACAGCCGCATCACCTGCCGCCACCGCGACGAAATGGTCGAGGTCGACCGCGAGCGCGTCGACTATATCGACGTTTCCCCGCGCATGATGGTCTCCATCGCCACGGCGATGATCCCGTTCCTGCCGAACGACGACGCGAACCGCGCGCTGATGGGCGCGAACATGCAGCGCCAGGCGGTGCCCCTGCTCAAGCCGGAGGCGCCGATCGTCGGCACCGGCATGGAGCACAAGATCTGCATGGACGCCGAGGTCGCGGTCCTCGCCGAGGGCGACGGCATCGTGACGAAGATGGACGCGCGCAGCATCACCGTCGCCTACGACGACGCGGCGCTCGGCACCAAGGAGTATAAGCTCACCAAGTTCCTGCGCTCCAACCACGGCACCTGCATCAACCAGCACCCGATCGTCAACGTCGGCGAGCGCGTGCATGGCCGCAAGTATGACAAAAACGGCCGCATCCTGGAGGACCCCACCGTCCTTGCCGACGGTCCCGCGACCGATCAGGGCGAGATCGCCCTCGGGCGCAACATCCTCGTCGGCTTCATGACGTGGGAGGGCTACAACTACGAGGACGCGGTGCTGCTCAACGAGCGACTGGTGCGCGAGGACCTCTACACCTCCATCCACATCGAGGAGTATGAGCTCGACGCGCGCGACACGAAGCTCGGGCCCGAGGAGATCACCCGCGACATCCCCAACGTCGGCGACGACGCGCTCAAGGACCTGGACGAGCGCGGCATCGTCCGCATCGGCGCCGAGGTCCACGCCGGCGACATCCTCGTCGGCAAGGTCACGCCCAAGGGCGAGACCGACCTCACGGCGGAGGAGCGCCTGCTGCGCGCCATCTTCGGCGAGAAGGCGCGCGAGGTGCGCGACACCTCCCTCAAGGTCCCCCACGGCGAGAGCGGCATCATCGTCGACGCGAAGGTGTTCTCCCGCGAGGCGGGCGACGAGCTGGGGCCGGGCGTGAACATGGTCGTGCGCGTCTACATCGCGCAGCGCCGCAAGATCCAGGTCGGCGACAAGATGGCCGGCCGCCACGGCAACAAGGGCGTCGTTTCCCGCGTCCTGCCGCAGGAGGATATGCCCTTCCTGCCGGACGGCACGCCGCTGGATATCGTGCTCAACCCGCTGGGCGTCCCCTCCCGTATGAACATCGGGCAGGTGCTCGAGGTCCATCTGGGCTACGCCGCCAAGACCCTGGGCTACAAGGTCGCGACGCCGATCTTCGACGGGGCGAGCTACGAGGAGATTCAGGGCGAGCTCAAGCGCGCGGGCCTCGATCCCGAGGGCAAGAGCTGGCTGTACGACGGCCGCACCGGCGAGCGCTTTGACAACAAGGTCACCGTCGGCTACGTCTACTTCCTCAAGCTGCACCATCTGGTCGACGATAAGATCCACGCCCGTTCCACCGGCCCGTACTCCCTTGTCACCCAGCAGCCGCTGGGCGGCAAGGCGCAGTTCGGCGGCCAGCGCTTCGGCGAGATGGAAGTCTGGGCGCTGGAGGCCTACGGCGCGAGCTATACGCTGCAGGAGATCCTGACCGTCAAGTCCGACGACGTGACGGGGCGCGTGCGCACCTACGAGGCGATTGTCAAGGGCCACAACGTTCCGCAGCCGGGCGTGCCCGAGTCGTTCAAGGTCCTGGTCAAGGAGCTGCAGGCGCTGTGCCTCGACATCCAGGTGCTCGACCGCGACGGAAACGAGATCGAGCTCAAGGAGGACGAGGACGCGATGGATACGTTCAACCTCGCGCGCATGGACGAGGAGGACGAGCGCAGCCGCCGCAATCCCTTCGCCGACGAGGCGGAATTTGAAGGCGCCGGCTATGCCGTCGGCGACGTGGAGGACGGCGAGGACGGGCTGTACGGCGACGGGTCGGACGACGATGGCGACGACGTGGAAGACTGAGAAAGGGGAGGAACAGCATTATGAGTTATGTACCGTTTGACGCGATCAAGATCGGGATCGCTTCCCCTGAAATGATCCGTGAGTGGTCCTACGGCGAGGTCAAAAAGCCTGAGACCATCAATTACCGCACGCTCAAGCCCGAGCGCGACGGCCTCTTCTGCGAACGCATTTTCGGACCGACGAAGGACTGGGAGTGCCACTGCGGCAAGTATAAGAAGATCCGCTACAAGGGCAGGGTCTGCGACCGCTGCGGCGTCGAGGTGACGCGCGCGAAGGTCCGCCGCGAGCGCATGGGCCATATCGAGCTTGCGACGCCCGTTTCCCACATCTGGTATTTCAAGGGCATTCCCTCCCGCATGGGCCTGCTGCTGGACATCAGCCCGCGCATTCTGGAAAAGGTGCTCTACTTTGCGGCGTATATCGTCACCGACCCCGGCGAGACCCCGCTGATGCGCAACCAGATCCTCTCCGAAAAGGAATACCGCGACTATCGCGAGAAATATGAGAACGACTTCGACGCCGGCATGGGCGCGGAGGCGGTCAAGAAGCTGCTGCAGCAGATCGACCTCGAAAAGCTCTCGACCGAGCTGCATGACGAGCTCAAAAACTCCAACGGCCAGAAGAAGGCGCGCATCGTCAAGCGCCTCGAGGTCGTGGACGCGTTCCGCATCTCCGGCAACAAGCCCGAATGGATGATCATCGACATTCTGCCGGTCATTCCGCCGGAGATTCGCCCGATGGTCCAGCTCGACGGCGGCCGCTTTGCGACGAGCGACCTCAACGACCTCTACCGCCGCGTCATCAACCGCAACAACCGCCTCAAGAGGCTGATCCAGCTCAACGCCCCCGACATCATCGTGCGCAACGAGAAGCGCATGCTGCAGGAGGCGGTCGACGCCCTGATCGACAACGGCCGCCGCGGGCGAGCCGTCACGGGCGCGAACAACCGCGCGCTCAAGTCGCTCAGCGACATGCTCAAGGGCAAGCAGGGGCGCTTCCGCCAGAACCTGCTCGGCAAGCGCGTGGACTACTCCGGACGTTCCGTTATCGTCGTCGGGCCGGAGCTCAAGATCTATCAGTGCGGCGTGCCCAAGGAGATGGCGCTGGAGCTGTTCCGCCCGTTCATCATGAAGAAGCTGGTCGAGGACGGCAGCGCCAACAACATCAAGTCCGCCAAGAAGATGGTGGACAAGGGCGTCGCCGAGGTCTGGGACGCGCTGGACGTGGTCATCAAGGACCACCCCGTCATGCTCAACCGCGCGCCGACGCTGCACCGCCTGGGTATCCAGGCGTTTGAGCCGGTGCTGGTCGAGGGCCGCGCGCTCAAGCTGCACCCGCTCAACTGCACGGCGTTCAACGCCGACTTCGACGGCGACCAGATGGCGATCCACGTTCCGCTCAGCGCCGAGGCGCAGGCGGAGGCGCGCATCCTGATGCTCTCCGCGAACAACCTGCTCCGTCCGCAGGACGGCGGGCCCGTCACGGTGCCGACGCAGGACATGGTGCTCGGCTCGTACTACCTGACCTTTGAACGCTTTGAAAACGGCGTTTCGCAGATGGAAAACGACGAGTTCTGGCCGCAGAACATCCCCTTCGCGTTTGCGGGCAAGCGCTACACCCCGCTGAACGAGGCGGAAAAGAAGGAAAAGAAGGATCACCCCGAAAAGGATTTCAATGATCTGAGCGACGAGGAGCGTTCCTCCATCCATCTGAACGTCTACCGCGACGAGGACGAGGCGATGCTCGCCTACGACGACCACCTCGTCGGCATCCACCAGCCCATTCTGGTGCGCAAGACGAAAGAGCTGCCCGACGGTACGATGGGCAGCAAGATCGTTCTCGCCACCATCGGCCGCATCATTTTCAACCGCAACGTCCCGCAGGATCTCGGCTTTGTGAAGCGCGTGGACGAGAACGGCAAACCCACCGAGCGCTACTTCGACTACGAGATCACGGAGACCTGCGACAAGAAGCTGCTCGGCAAGATCGTCGACCGTGCCATCAAGCGCCACAACTTCACCATCGCCGCCGAGGTGCTGGACAACATCAAGGCGACGGGCTACAAGTATTCCACCCGCGCCGCCATCACGATCTCCGTCGCGGACATGACCATCCCCGACGAGAAGTACACGCTCATTGAGGACACGGAAAAGCGCGTCGTCGAGATCGAAAATCAGTATAAGATGGGCTTTATGACCAACGACGAGCGCTACCGCGCCGTCGTGCGCGAGTGGGAGAAGACCACCAACGATGTCACCGTCGCCCTGCAGGCGAACATGGACCGCTACAACCCCGTCTTCATGATGGCGGATTCCGGCGCCCGCGGTTCGATGAAGCAGATCCGCCAGCTGACCGGTATGCGCGGCCTGATGGCGAACACCGCCGGCCGCACGATCGAGATCCCGGTCAAGGCGAACTTCCGCGAGGGCTTGTCCGTGCTCGAATACTTCACGTCCTCCCGCGGCGCCCGCAAGGGCCTTGCCGATACGGCGCTGCGTACCGCGGACTCCGGTTATCTGACCCGCCGCATGGTCGACGTCTGCCAGGACGTCATCATCCGCAGCGACGACTGCGGCGCGACGACGGGCATCATGGCGTCCGAGATCAGGGACAACAATCAGGTCATCGAGAAGTTCTCCGAGCGTATCAACGGCCGCTATCCGGTGAACGACGTCCTCAAGCCCGGCACCGACGAGGTGCTGATCTCCAAGGATCACATGATGACCTCGGACGACGCGGCGCTGCTGGAGAGCTTCGACATCCACACCGTCGAGATCCGCACGGTGCTCACCTGCAAGGCGCACAGCGGCGTTTGCGCGAAGTGCTACGGCATGAACCTCGCGACCTCCAAGCCCGTCGGCCCCGGCGAGGCGGTCGGCATTATCGCCGCGCAGTCCATCGGCGAGCCCGGCACGCAGCTGACGATGCGAACCTTCCACACCGGCGGCGTCGCCGGCGGCGACATCACGCAGGGCCTTCCGCGCGTGGAGGAGCTGTTCGAGGCGCGCCGCCCGAAGAAGATGGCGACGCTCTCCGAGATCGCGGGCAAGGTCCGCTTCGAGGAGTCTGCGAAGGGCAGCCTTGTCAACATCATCGTCACCGCGGACGACGGCGAGGTGCGCAATTACGCGATCCCGCACACGGGCCTCCGCGTGAAGGACGGCGACACCATCGAAAAGGGCTTCCAGCTCCAGGACGGCGCGCTCTCCCCGCACGACATCCTGCGCATCCGCGGCACCTCCGCCGTGCATGACTATCTCATTCAGGAGGTCCTGAAGGTCTATCGCCAGCAGGGCGTCGATATCAACGACAAGCACATCGAGGTCATCGTGCGCCAGATGATGCGCAAGGTCCGCGTCGAGGACGCGGGCGACACGACGCTGCTCTCCGGCGCGATGGTCGACCTGCTGGAGCTCGAGGCCGAGAACGCCAGGGTGCGCGAGCGCACCGCCGCGGGCGAGGTCAATCCCGAGACCGGCGAGCCGCTGCGCGAGGCGGAGGCGACGCAGATGCTCATGGGCATCACCAAGGCGTCCCTCGCCACCGATTCGTGGATGTCCGCCGCCTCCTTCCAGGAGACGACCAAGGTGCTGACCGAGGCCGCCATCAAGGGAAAGATCGATCATCTGGTCGGCCTGAAGGAGAACGTCATCATCGGCAAGCTGATCCCTGCCGGCGCGGGCCTCACGGCGTACCGCGACTTCGCGCAGGAGATCGTCCCCGAACCGGAGAAACCCGAGGAGCCCGATATTTTTGAGCCGCTGCGCGGCGGCTATACCAACGCGCTTTAAGAGGCAGCTGGGAGCTCCCGGCACGCCGATCCATGTCAGATTAACCGAAAATCCCGTCCGAAAGGGCGGGATTTTCTATAAATAATTCTTGACTCCGGCTGCGTTTTATGTTATAATCCCGCTCTGCGTGGTGTCTCACGCAAAAAATGATAAGAAAGGAGAACATGAATGCCTACTTTTAATCAGCTGGTGCGCAAGGGCAGAGAGAAGGGTTCCTACAAGTCCACCGCTCCCGCGCTGCAGTACGGCCTGAACACGCTCAAGAACCGTCAGACCGACCTCAGCTCCCCGCAGAAGCGCGGCGTCTGCACCGCGGTCCGTACCGCGACGCCGAAGAAGCCGAACTCCGCCCTCCGTAAGATCGCCCGTGTGCGTCTTACCAACGGCTACGAGGTCACGGCCTACATTCCCGGCGTGGGCCACTCCCTGCAGGAGCACTCCGTCGTGATGATCCGCGGCGGCCGTGTGAAGGACCTCCCCGGCGTGCGTTACCACATCATCCGCGGCACGCTTGATGCCCAGGGCGTCGACGGCCGCAGACAGGGCCGCTCCAAGTACGGCGCCAAGCGCCCGAAGCAGAAGTAAGCCCCAAAAGTAGCTTTGCCAAATTGTGTTCTCTATCATCCGTAGATAAACCCTCTTTGGCAGGCAAAACACCCTGAAAAACGGGTGAGTACCGATGACATCATTTTATAATGAAGGAGGGAAGCATAGTGCCCAGAAGAGGTAATGTTCCCAAAAGAGAAGTTCTGCCCGATCCTATGTACAACAGCGTACTGGTGACCAAGCTCGTCAACTCCATCATGCTCGACGGCAAGAAGGGCGTTGCGCAGAAGGTCGTCTACGGCGCTTTTGACACGATCAAGGAGAAGACGGGCAACGAGCCCCTGGACGTGTTCACGCAGGCGCTCGAAAACATTATGCCGAGCCTTGAGGTCAAGGCGCGCCGCGTCGGCGGCGCGACCTATCAGGTCCCGATGGAGGTCCGTCCGGTCCGCCGTCAGACCCTCGGCCTTCGCTGGCTGACCAGCTACGCGCGCGCGCGCGGCGAGCGCACCATGGCGGAGCGCCTGGCCGGCGAGATCATGGACGCTGCCAACAACACCGGCAACGCCGTGAAGAAGCGCGAGGATACCCACAAGATGGCTGAGTCCAACAAGGCTTTCGCGCACTTCCGCTGGTAAGGCAGGGTGTAGCATATGCCTAGAAAGGTATCTCTCGAAAAAACCAGAAACATCGGCATCATGGCGCACATCGACGCCGGCAAGACCACGACGACGGAGCGCATCCTCTACTACACCGGCGTCAACTATAAGGTCGGCGAGACGCACGACGGCACCGCCACCATGGACTATATGGTGCAGGAGCAGGAGCGCGGCATCACGATCACGTCCGCCGCGACGACGTGCTTCTGGCGCGATCACCGCATCAACATCATCGACACGCCGGGCCACGTCGACTTCACCGTTGAGGTCGAGCGCAGCCTCCGCGTGCTGGACGGCAGCGTGACCGTGCTTTGCGCCAAGGGCGGCGTCGAGCCCCAGTCCGAGACGGTCTGGCGCCAGGCGGACCACTATCATGTCCCGCGCATGATCTACGTCAACAAGATGGACATCATGGGCGCCGACTTCTTCAACGTGCTCCGCATGGTCGAGGAGCGCCTCAAGTGCAACGCCGTGCCCATCCAGCTCCCGATCGGCAAGGAAGCGGATTTCCGCGGCATCATCGACCTGGTCGAGATGAACGCCGACGTCTATTACGACGAAATGGGCAAGGATATGCGCGTGGAGGAGATCCCCGCGGATATGCTGGATATGGCGAAGGAGTACCATGAAAAGCTCCTTGACGCCGTGTCGATGTTCGACGACGAGATCATGGAGATGTATCTCGAGGGCAAGGAGATCCCCACCGACAAGATCCGCAAGGCGATCCGCGCGGCGACCGTCGCGGTGGAGATGATCCCCGTCACCTGCGGCACGTCTTACCGCAACAAGGGCGTGCAGAAGCTGCTCGACGCGATCGTGGACTATATGCCCGCGCCGACCGACATCCCCGCGATCAAGGGCGTCAATCCCAAGACCGACAAGGAGGAGGAGCGCCACAGCGACGACAACGCGCCGTTTTCCGCTCTCGCGTTCAAGATCATGACCGACCCCTATGTGGGCCGCCTCAGCTTCTTCCGCGTCTACTCCGGCACGCTGAACACGGGCGCTTCCGTGCTCAACGCCACGAAGGACCAGCGCGAGCGCATGGGCCGCATCCTGCAGATGCACGCCAACCACCGCGAGGACATCGAGACCGTCTACTCCGGCGACATTGCCGCGGCGGTCGGCCTCAAGCACACGACGACGGGTGACACGCTCTGCGACGAGAAGCACCCGATCGTGCTCGAGAGCATGGAGTTCCCCGAGCCGGTTATCCGCGTCGCCATCGAGCCCAAGACCAAGGCAGGCCAGGAGAAGATGACGGTCGCGCTTTTGAAGCTCGCCGAGGAGGACCCCACGTTCAAGACCTACACGGACGAGGAGACCGGACAGACGATCATCGCCGGCATGGGCGAGCTCCATCTGGAGATCATCGTCGACCGCCTGCTGCGCGAGTTCAAGGTCGAGGCGAACGTCGGCGCGCCCCAGGTCGCCTATAAGGAGACCATCAAGAAGGCGGTCGAGCAGGAGACCAAGTACGCGCGCCAGAGCGGCGGCAAGGGCCAGTACGGCCACGTCAAGATCCGGGTCGAGCCCAACGAGACCGGCAAGGGCTACGAGTTCGTCAACGCCATCGTCGGCGGCGCGATCCCGAAGGAGTATATCCCCGCGGTCGACGCCGGCATTCAGGGCGCGATGCTCTCCGGCGTGCTCGCCGGCTATCCGGTGGTCGACGTCAAGGTCACGCTCTACGACGGCTCGTTCCACGAGGTCGACTCGTCCGAAATGGCGTTCAAGATCGCCGGCTCGATGGCGTTCAAGGAGGCCTGCCAGAAGGCGGGCGCGACGCTGCTTGAGCCGATCATGAAGGTCTCCGTCATCGTGCCCGACGAGTATATGGGCGACGTGATCGGCGATCTCAACTCCCGCCGCGGACAGATCCAGGGCATGGAGGCGCGCTCCGGCGCACAGCAGATCGACGCGTTCGTGCCGCTGGCCGAGATGTTCGGCTACGCGACCGACCTCCGCTCCCGCACGCAGGGCCGCGGCCAGTACACCATGGAGCCGTCGCATTATATCGAGATCCCGAAGAATATTCAGGAAAAGATCGTCGACCAGCGCCATGGCGGACGCGTGATGTAAAATAACTATTGCAAAACCGCGTAACATATTGTAAAATAGTATTGTTATGCGAAATCGTTCCGATCAACCATGAATCATCTTACAGGAGGATTTTCCAATGGCTAAGCAGAAATTCGAGCGCACCAAGCCCCACGTAAACATTGGCACCATTGGCCATGTTGACCACGGCAAGACCACGCTGACCGCGGCCATCACCAAGTACCTCGCCTTCTTCGGCAAGGCCGACTACACCGATTACAGCTCCATCGACAAGGCTCCCGAGGAGCGCGAGCGCGGCATTACGATCAACACCGCTCACGTCGAGTATGAGACCGAAGCGCGCCACTATGCGCACGTCGACTGCCCGGGCCACGCCGACTATATCAAGAACATGATCACCGGCGCTGCTCAGATGGACGGCGCGATCCTCGTCATCGCCGCTTCCGACGGCCCCATGGCCCAGACCCGCGAGCACGTCCTGCTCGCCCGTCAGGTCGGCGTGCCCGCCATCGTCGTGTTCCTGAACAAGTGCGATCAGGTCGACGATGAGGAGCTGCTCGAGCTCGTCGAGATGGAGGTCCGCGAGCTGCTCTCCAGCTACGAGTTCCCCGGCGACGACATCCCCATCATCCGCGGCTCCGCGCTCAACGCGCTGGTCAGCGAGAGCACCGACCCCAACGCCCCCGAGTATGCCTGCATCAAGGAGCTCATGGACGCGGTCGACAACTATATTCCGACCCCGCCGCGCGACGACAGCCTGCCCTTCCTGATGCCCGTCGAGGACGTCTTCACGATCTCCGGCCGCGGCACCGTGGCTACCGGCCGTGTTGAGCGTGGTATGCTCAAGCTCGGCGAGGAAGTCGAGATCATCGGCCTGACCGACGAGCGCCGCAAGACCGTCGTCACCGGTATCGAGATGTTCCACAAGCTGCTCGACTTCGCCGAGGCCGGCGACAACGTCGGCACGCTGCTCCGCGGCGTTGCCAAGACCGAGATCGAGCGCGGCCAGGTTCTTGCCAAGCCCGGCACGATCCACCCCCTCACCAAGTTCGTCGGCCAGGTCTACGTCCTGACCAAGGACGAGGGCGGCCGTCACACCCCGTTCTTCAACAACTATCGTCCGCAGTTCTATTTCCGCACCACGGACGTCACCGGCGTCATCACGCTGCCCGAGGGCACCGAGATGTGCATGCCCGGCGACAACGTCGACATGAGCGTTGAGCTGATCACCCCGATCGCCATCGAGAAGGGCCTCCGCTTCGCTATCCGCGAGGGCGGCCGTACCGTCGGCTCCGGCGTCGTCATCGAGACCAAGGACTAAGCCTAACGGCTTCAACGAAAGAAAGACAGGCTGCGCCTGTCTTTCTTTCGTTTGAGAAAGGTTTTCGCTCCGCTTGCCGCGACTTCGGCGAACAGGCGCGCGGCGCAGGGCGAGGCTTTTGAGCGCATGCCGTCAGAAATCCCGATCCGTTCATTTCGCGTCCGCGGGCGCGAGGTCCTGCGGCGCATTCTGCGGCTCCGGAAAGTCCAGCGGCGCGATGAAGCCGTTTTCGCCGGTGCAGATCACGTCTCCGGCGACGATCACGCCGTCGGAGAGGAAAAGGTCCGCCTGACAGGGGCCCGGGTGCGACGGGTGGTTCGTCACGGTGTAGGTGCAGCGCTCGAGCGTCTGTCCCAGATAGGGCGTCAGGTCGTAGCCCTGCCGCAGCTGCAGCTCGTTGTAGGAGCGGTAGGGCTCGACGAGCTCGTCGGGCAGCGTCGTGCGCAGCACCTCGACCGGCTCCGGCACGACCGCCCAGCCGAGGGACTCCAGCCAGGCGACGCGCTGCTCGTTCGTCAGGAGCAGCGGCTCCGCCTCCGCCTGCTCCGTGCGGGCGTTTTTGAACAGCAGCAGGGCGGCGAGGAGCGCAAAAACGGCGAGCGCGCCCACGAGGAGGCTCCGGCGGCGCGGCGCCCTTGCGGTGACAATGAACATGAGGCAAGCACTTCCTTTCGGCACAGGCTATGCCTTTGCCGGGGAAGATATGACAGAAATCCCGCGGAGGGCCGCAGCGCCGCCGCGCGGCATGCGGGGAGGAGGAAAACCATGGCAGCGGAACGGCTGGACAAGCTGCTCGCCTCGACGGGACGCTGGTCCCGCAGCGAGGTCAAGCGCCTCGTGCGCGAGGGGCGCGTGCTCGCGAACGGGCACGCGGCGGCCTCGGCGGAGGAGAAATACGACGGTGAAGCGGTGTTGCTGACGGTCGACGGAGAAGAGGTGCGCCTGCGCCGGTTCGTCTATCTCATGCTCAACAAGCCCGCGGGCGTGGTTTCCGCAACAAGCGGCAGGGACGGGAAAAACGTGCTCGACCTGCTGCCGGAGGAATACCGAAGGCGGGGGCTTTTCCCCGTGGGGCGGCTGGACAAGGACACGGTGGGGCTGCTGCTGCTCACCGACGACGGCGCGCTCGCGCACGAGCTGCTCTCACCGAAAAAACACGTCGACAAGCAGTATTACGCGCGCGTGACGGGCGAGCTGGACGGGGACGATCGCGCTGCCTTCGCGGAGGGCATGGACTTGGGCGGCGGCTTTCGCTGTCTGCCGGCGGAGCTGAGAATTCTTTCCTCCGGCGCGGAGAGCGAGGCGCTGGTCACCGTCCGCGAGGGCAAGTTCCATCAGGTCAGGCGCATGTTTTCAAAGCGCGGGAAGTATGTCTTTTACCTGCAGCGCGTCGCCATGGGGCCGCTCAGGCTGGACGAGTCGCTTGCGCCGGGGGAGTGGCGCGAGCTGAGCGCGGCGGAGGAAAAAATGCTCAAATAGGCAAGTTGCCCAACAAAATCGGGAGCATTTTTTGAACAGACCGCCGTGAATGAACGAAATGGCCAAAAAATTGAAAAAAATTTGTGGAAAAAAGAAAGAAATGTCTTGCAATGCTCTCGCGTTTCGCGTATAATAAGAACGATTAGTTGACAGGTTGCACAAATCGCTCGCGTGAAGCGCATGGGAGGAAAGCAATGTCCGGAAGAATGTTTCTCAACGTCGTTTCCCAGCTCAAGGAGACGACCGATACGCGGATCGGCGTGATCGACTCGGAGGGTACGGTCATCGCCTGCACCGATCTTCAGGAAATCGGAAAGAAGTGGCCGCAGCTTGTCGCTCCGATCAACGAGGCGGGGGAGTCCTGCGTCGTGCTGGAGGGCAAGACCTTCAAGCCGCTTTCCGGCTGGGGCGGGCAGTTTGACTTTGCCGCCTATGCCGAGGGCGAGGACGAGCTCAGCCGGACCGCCTGCGCGATGGCGTCCGTCGCGCTCAACGGCGCAAAGAGCTATTATGAGGAGAAGCATGACAAGACCTCCTTCGTGAAGAACATCATCTCCGACAATATCCTGCTCAGCGACATCTATCTCCGCGCGAAGGAGCTGCACGTGGACGCGGAGCAGCCGCGGGGCGTGTTCGTCATCCGCCGGCGCGACGAGCGGGCGGAGAACGTCACGGTCGACACGATCCAGAGTATCCTGCCCGACCGGCAATCCGGCACCGCGGTCTCGATGGGCGAGAACGATATCGTGCTCATCCAGCACGTCGACGCGGAGGCGGAGACGCGCGATCTGGAGAAGATCGCGGCGCAGATCGAGGAGGCGCTGCGCTCAAGCGGCGAGAGCACGGTCGTCATCGGCATCGGCACCGTGGCGAGCCATCTGCGCGACCTTGCCAAGTCGTACAAGGAGGCGCAGATCGCCATCGAGGTCGGTAAGGTGTTCGACACGGAGAAGTTCATCATCAACTATGAGAATCTCGGCATCGGCAGGCTCATCTATCAGCTGCCGACGACGCTGTGCGAGATGTTTTTGCAGGAGGTTTTCAAGAAAAACCCGATCGACGCGCTCGACAAGGAGACGCTCTTCACGATCAACAAGTTCTTTGAGAACAACCTCATCCTCTCCGAGACGGCGCGCAAGCTCTTTGTTCACCGCAACACACTGGTCTACCGCCTCGAGAAGATCAAAAAGCTCACGGGGCTCGATCTGCGCGAGTTCGACGACGCGATCACCTTCAAGGTCGCGCTCATGGTCAAGAAATACCTTGCCTCGCGCGGGATCGAGGCGTAAAACGGAATCGGAACGATCGGCGGCGGGGGCGTTCGGCCTCCGCTGCTTTTTGCGTGTTGACATAATTTATTCTTGCTATTTGCGCATGAGTCCGCTATAATACTACAGGTATTTCCCATGGAAATGGAAAAGGAGGGCGGCGCGCGCGTGATTCGGCTCAAGGATGTGGAAAAGGAATACGAAAACGGCACCTACGCGCTGCGCGGCATCACGCTGACGATCGAGGACGGGGAGTTCGTTTTTCTGGTGGGGCCCTCCGGCTCCGGCAAGTCGACAATCATCAAGCTGCTCACGGGCGAGATTCTGCCCACGAGCGGGCGCGTGGTCGTGAACGGCTTCAGCCTGACGAAGATCTCCGACCGGCAGATCCCGCTGCTGCGCCGCTCCATCGGCGTCATTTTCCAGGATTTCCGCCTGATCGAGAAAAAGACGGTCTATGAGAATCTGAGCTTTGCGATGCGCGCCGTCGGAGCTTCTCCGCGGACGATCAAGAACCGTATTCCCTATGTGCTCAAGCTCGTGGGGCTGGAGGAAAAGGCGGACCAGTATCCCTATGAGCTCTCCGGCGGCGAGCAGCAGCGCGTCGGCATTGCGCGCGCGCTCGTCAACAACCCCATTACCATCATTGCCGACGAGCCGACGGCGAACGTCGACCCCGCGCGCTCGCTGGAGATCATGCGTCTGCTGAACCGGATCAACGAGCTGGGGACGACGGTGGTGGTCGTCACGCACGAGCGCGACCTCGTCAACCGCTTTCACAAGCGCGTCGTTTTGCTGGAGGACGGGCTCATCACCGGCGACGGCATAGGCTACGACGCGAAATGAGGCGGTGACGGGTATGCAGAGACACGATTTCGGATACTTCATCCACGAGGGCGTCAGCAACCTGTTCAGCCATGGGTTCATGTCCTTCGCCGCCATCGGCATCACGGTGGCGTGCCTGCTGATCATGGGCACGTTCACGCTGGTGGCGTACAACGCGGAAATGCTGCTCCGAACGCTGGAGAGCGAGTATGAGATTCTCGCCTTTGTCGACGACGGCTGCAACGAAGCGCAGACAAAGGCGGTGGGCGAGGCGATCGCCAGGCTCGACAACGTCAAGAGCGTCGAATTCATCACGCGCGAGGAGGCCATGGAGGCGTTCGAGGAGCGCAACCTCGACGAGTACATGCGCCGCAACATTCTGCCTGAGATGTTCCGGGACCGCTATGCGGTGTATGTGAACGACTTGAATCAGGTCAAGCAGACCGCCGCCGCCGTGGAGGCCGTGGAGGGCATCGGCGAGGGGAACGTCCGTGTGGACGAGGATATCGCCGGCGGCTTCATTCTCGTGCGCGACGTCGCGAGCGCGGTGAGCCTCGCGCTGATCGCGATATTGCTGGTGGTGTCGGTCTTCATCATATCCAACACGATCCGGCTGACGACCTTCGACCGGCGCGACGAGATCGCCATCATGAAGATGGTCGGCGCGACGAACGGCTTCATCCGCTGGCCCTTTGTGTACGAGGGCTTTTTGCTGGGGCTTTTGAGCTCGCTGATCGCCTTCGGGCTGCAATGGCTGGTCTATGCCTCGGTGGCGAAGGGGATCGAGGCGGCGGATACGCTGCAATTCCTCAGCACCGTGCCGTTCAGCCAAATCTGGAAGCCCGTGGCGGCGAGCTTCGGCGCGGCGGGCATCATCATCGGCGTGGGCGGCAGCCTGACCGCCATCCGCAAATTCCTGCAAGTCTGACCGGAAAGGGGGCGCGACGCCCGTGAATAAGAGGATCCTGCGCGCGGCGCTGTGCGCGCTGTGCCTGCTGGCTCTGCTGCTTGCGGACGCAATGCCCCTGACGCTGACGCGAAACGCCGCCGCGGTGACGCAGGCGGAGATCGACGCGAAGAAGCAGGACAAGAAAAAGCTGGAGGAGCAGAAGGCGGAGCTGCAATCGCAGCTTCGGGCGCTCCAGCGCAACAAGAGCGACGCGCTGGCGCAGAAGGAAAACCTCGACACGCAGATCGCGATCATCCGCTCGGAGATCGCCAACACCGAGGAGCAGATCGCTCAGTATGAGGAGCTGATCGCGCAGACCAAGGCGGATATCGCCGAGACGCAGCGCAAGCACGAGGAGCAGTACGAGCTGTTCTGCGCCCGCGTGCGGGCGATGGAGGAGCGCGGCACCGTGTCCTACTGGTCTGTGCTGTTCCACTCGACGAGCTTTTCCGATCTGCTGGCGTCGATGGACTTCATCAACGAGATCATGGAGAGCGACCAGCGCGTGATCGAGAATCTGCAGGCGACCGAGATGCAGCTCTCGGCGCAGCAGGAGCAGCTGGAGGGCGAGCTGGCGGAGCAGGAGAGCGTGCGCGAGGAGCTGACCGCGCGAAATCAGGAGCTGAACGAGCAGCTCGCGGCGGCGCAGAAGCTCATCAGCGACCTGGCCGCGAACGAGGCGGAATATCAGAAGCTGATCCGGGAGAAGGAAGCCGCGGCGGAGCGGGAGAAGGACGAGATCGCCCGGCTCTCGCGCGAGCTGGCGGAGCAGCAGGCGAGAGAGGCCGCCGCGCGGGGCGAGACGGTCAGCGGCGGCACGAAGGGCGGCTACATCTGGCCGTGCAGCAGCCACTACGTCACCTCGCCGCTCGGATCGCGCTACACGGGCATCGCGGGCGCGTCCACGAACCACATGGGCATCGACATCGGACGCGTGGGCTACTCGACGCAGGTCGTCGCCTCCAAGGCGGGGACGGTCATCATTTCCGCCTACAACCGCTATCGCGGCAACTACGTCGTGGTCAGCCACGGCAGCGGCTTCACCACGACCTACCAGCATCTTTCCAAGCGCTCCGTCAACGTGGGCGACAAGGTCGCGCAGGGACAGGTCGTGGGCATTACGGGCGACACGGGCGTTTCCAGCGGTCCGCATCTGCACTTCGAGATCATGGAAAACGGCCAGATCGTCAACCCGCTCAACTACCTGACGAACTACATCCGGGGCTGGCGCTGACGCCGCGGGATATGAAAAAAGGCTTCCCTCCATACAATGGAGGGAAGTTTTTTTTGGAGGAGTGCCGGGAGAATGTTTGGTTGGATTCGTTATCACGGGCCGGAACGTGAGGAGCCGCCGCTGCAGCGGGTCGAGGGAGCGACGCTGCGTACCGTCTGCGTTCCGGCGGGGGAGACGCTGCGCGCGCGCCTTGCCTGTGACGCCGCCGCCCGCCGCCTGCGGAGGGAGGGCGTGCGGGAGGCGGTATTCCCGGAGGGCTTTGCGTACCGCGAGCGCTTTGCGCGGCGGGGCGTCCTGCCCGTGCCGGTGCCGCCGCTCTATCGGGCGAGCGCTGCGGCGATCGTCCGCTGCGTTCTGCGGCAGAAGGGAATCGACCCGCGAAGCGCGGAACTGGCGTTCTGTGCGGAGGGCGTGACGGCGGAGCTGCGCGCGCTGGTGTACGCGCTCGCGGCGGAGGCGCGGTATGTGGCGCTCTCCGTCCCCCGGGGCGGGGAGGCGCTCTCGCGCGCCCTGATGCGCGATTGCGGCGCGGCGGCGCGGCTCCTTGCGCCCGGCGAGCCCGTCCGCGCCGCGCTGACGGTCGATTTCGACGGCGCCTCCGGGCGGGCGGGAGCGCTCCGCCTCGACGACACGCTGCGCGTCGACTACGAGGGCGCTCTGCCGTGCGGGCTGCTCGCGGCGCTTTGGCGCTCCGGCGCGCTCGACGCGGGGACGCTGCGGGTCGAAAGGGTGCGGCAAAGCGCGGAAAACGGCCAAACGTCTTGCATTTCGCCGGACCGTTCGCTATAATCAAAAAAGGAAGCGACTGTGTGCGGACGGAGAGGAGGAGCGTATGGCGATCGTCGTAATAGGCGCGGTATTTGTGGACATCAAGGGCTTTCCGGACGATATCTACGTCCCGACCGGGCGCAACGCCGGACGGGTCGAGACGGTGCACGGCGGCGTCGGACGCAACGTGGCGGAGGATATCGCAAACATGGAGCTGCGGCCCAGGTTCGTCAGCATCGTGGACGACACCGGCTCCGGCGCGGAGGTGCTGCGCAAGCTCCAGAAGCACAAGGTCAACACCGATTATGTGCTGGTGCAGCCGGATGGCATGGGCATCTGGCTCGCCGTGTTCGACAACACCGGGGACCTCGCCGGCTCGATCTCCAAGCGCCCGAACATGGACGCGCTCGTCGGGCTCCTGGACGAGAAGGGCGACGAGATCTTCCGCGACGCCGACAGCATCGTGATCGAGGTCGACATGGACAAGGAGATCGTCAAGCGCGTGCTCCGCGGCGCGGAGAAGTACGGCAAGAAGGTCTACGGGGTGGTGTCCAACATGGCGATCGCCTCGCAGCGCCGCGATTTCCTCCAGTCCATCGACTGCTTCGTGTGCAACGTGCTGGAGGCGGGCATCCTATTCGTGGACGACTTTACGAAGCTGGAGCCGGAGGAACTGGCGGAGGAGCTGCTGCGGCGCATCGTCAAGGCGAACATCCCCTCCATGGTGGTCACGATGGGGAGCCGCGGCGCGGTCTACGCGAGCCTGGACGGGGACAAGGGCTACTATCCGCCGGAATCCGTCGCGGTGCGCGACACCAGCGGCGCGGGGGACGCCTTCTGCGCCGGCGTGGCGGCGGGGCTGACCTACGGCAAATCGCTGCGCGAGGCGGTGCGGATCGGCACGCATCTGGCGGCGTCGGTCATCACGATCTCGGAGAGCACCTGTCCCCGCTTCCTGCCGGGCGAGCTGGGACTGGACGTTCAGGTGGACGATTCGGCCACACATTCGATAGGGTGAGGTGCTGAGCGGCGATGGCAAAGAAGGAAAAGGGCTCCAAGAAAGAAAAGAAGGAAAAAAAGGGGAAAAAGGAAAAGAAGGAAAAAAAGGGCAAGCACTCCAAACGGGACAGTGAGCCGAAGCCCAAGGGTCCCCGCTACGCGTATGACACCGCCGTGTCCGCGCTGGGCACGCTGGTCTGCGGCGGCGCGATCCTGTGCGTGATCGGCTTCCTTCTGGCCGTTTTATACGCGATTTTCTTCATGACCTAGAAAATGCTTCGACAAAGGACGGGGTGGAGAGCATGGCGGAGCAAGGGCAAAGACGCCCGCAGGTGCTGCTGCTGGGCAACGGTGTCAACCGCGCGTTCGGCGGCGGCTCGTGGGGGCAGCTGATTCGGGACATCACCTGCAACGACGCGCTGCCCAAGGGCTGCGCGCTGCACCTGCCGATGCCGCTGCGCGCCATCCTCGTCACCGGGGACAACGTGGGAGCACAGCTGCGCGGCGCGGGCGACATCCTCTACGGCAAGCTGGGTGATCCGGGACACATGGAGATGCTCCAGCGCCTGCTGGACCTGAACTTCGACCACATCCTGACGACGAACTTCAGCTATGAGCTGGAGCAGGCGGCGCAGCCGGACTGCCCCCTGACCGAGCAGAAGCTCAGGCACATGATGCGCCATACGGACGGGCGGCGTCAGGCGGAGGCGAAATACCTGTTCTACACCTACGGCGTCGTGGACTGGAGGGGGCGGCTGAACAAGGTCTGGCACATCCACGGCGAGGGGCGCAAGCCGGAGAGCATGATCCTCGGCCACTACAACTACGCCAATCTGCTGGAGAAGATATCCTCCTACGTCAAGGCGGAGGAAACGCGCTGGCGGCGCGAGCAGGCAAGGGGAGAAGCCATACACATCAAAAGCTGGGCGGACGCGTTTTTGTTCGGGGACGTGTATGTGCTCGGCTTCGGCTACGACGTGTCGGAATTCGACCTCTGGTGGCTGCTGAACCACAAGAAGCGCGAGCGCGCCGAAACGGGCGAAACCTGGTTTTTCTCCCCGGCGGAGCGCCTGGAGACGGACGAGATCAACGAGAAGGAGGAGCTGCTGCGCGTCCTCGGCGTCGAGGTGCGCCACTGCGGCTCAGTGCGGACCGACGGCACGCCCATCGAGCGCAGCCTCGGCTTCCGCGCCTTCTATGAGCGGGCGATCGACGAGGTCGCCGCCCTGATGGCGGAGCGCCGCGCCTGACGCTTTTGCCCACATACAATAAAAGAGCGGTGAAATCACGAGAGGATCGTCTCGCTGTTTCACCGCTTTTATTCATCTTCATCGCTTCGCAGCAGGATCGTCTCCGTCCCGCTTCGGCAGCGATAGGGAACGCCCGGACGCATCGGGCGCGGATTTCGGGGCTCCTTCGGCTGCGCGAGGATCGCGGCGCGCGCGGAGAAGCTCCGCGAGCTGCGGGAAGCGCCGTCCAGAAGCAGCGCGCGGTCCTCTCGGCGAGTGCCCCGCGGCGGAGAGCGTCACGGAGCAGCCGCGGGCTTCCCGTCTCAAGGATCGCGTCGGCGCGGGGCACGCCGCCCTGCGCGCGCAGCTGCTCCCGGACGCCGAGACCGCCGAGGCTTTTCAGCTTCCACAGCAACTGCCCGGCTTCGTTTTCGCCGCGCTCCGCGTCTTGTCCGCTCATTCCTCGATGAACATGACGCCGAGGGTCTGGGGGCCGCAGTGGGATGAGATCGTGCAGCCGGCGACCGCGCGGTGCGTCTCGCAGCCCGGCAGACGCTCGCGGATGAGCGTCTCCAGCTCGTCCAGCGTCTCCGGCGCGATCTCGCCGGATTCCACGAGAAAGACGTGCTTGCCGTGAATCCGCCTGCCGGCGAGCCGGTCCTCCGCGTACTGGCGGTAGACGCCGGCGATGCCGCCGCGGTATTTCTTGTAGACCTGCAGCTTGCCGTCCTTCATCATCAGAGCGGGCTTGATCTTCAGCAGATTCGCGCCGAAGGCGGTGATGCCCGAGCAGCGCCCGCCCTTTCGCATATACTCCAGCGTGTTGAGCACGAAGCTGGTCTGGACCTTCCCCGTCAGGGCGTTCAGATGCCCGGCGATCTCTTCCGCGCTCCTGCCGCCCTCAACCGCCTCGGCGCCCTCCAGCGCGAGGAGCCCGACGCCGTTGGAGAGCATCCGACTGTCCACGACGTGCACGCCCTGGAGCGTCTCCGCGGCGAGGCAGGCGTTGTTGTAGGAGGCGGAGAGCTCCGAGCTGATCGTCAGATGGACGACCTCGCAGCCGGCGGAGGTGAATTGGGTAAAAAAATCCAAATACTGCTGATAGCCGGGCGCGGAGGTCTTCGGGAGCGTCCCGTCCTCGCGGTAACGGCGGTACATGTCGGCGGGCGTGAACTGCTCGCCGTCGAGGAAGCTCTCCTCCCCGAGCGTGATGGTCAGCGGGATGATATGGATGGAATAACGCTCCAGCAGCTCCGCGGGAAGGTCACAGGTGCTGTCCGACGTGATGACCGTTTGTTTTGACATAGAAACTGTCTCCTTGCCGTTTGCGTTGGCGTGAATGGAGGGATCACTTGCGCTCGGACTTCATGATGCGCTTGTTGCGCGACATGATCATTTCGGCGCGGCGGTAGACCTGATCGATGTCCGTGTCCGCGTCGTCAAAGAACTCCGTCATGCCGGCGGCGGCGGAGCAGCGCTCCCACGGATCGACCTCCGTGTTGTCCTGCGCCTTGTAGAACTGCTCCTCCAGCACGGCGTACAGCTCGTCGCGATCACGGTAGGCGTCGCCCTGCAAAATGACCACGAAGTCGTCGCTGCCGACGCGGTAGACCGGGATCTCGCGATAGACCTGGCGGAGAATCTCGCAGCCGCTGATGATGTATTTGTTGCCGCCGTCCAGTCCGTAGATGTCGTTGATGCGCTTGAGGTCGTTGAGGTTGACCACGACGATCGCGACCTTCGTGTCGCCGTTTTTGATCGCCTCCGCGACCTCCGCCCGGCGCGCCTCGAAGGCGACCTTGCTGCCCGCCTTGGTCAGCGAGTCCTCATAGGCGAGCTTGGTGATGCCGGCGATCTCGCCCTCGGCGGCTTCGGCGCGCTTTTCCGCGCTGAGAATGTCCTCCACATAGGACTTCATGTCGTCCGACATCTGCTTGATCGCCATGCTGAGCGACTGTATTTCATTCTCCGTTTGGATGTTGGGCTGGTCGAAGGTCAGCACGTCGGCGATGTCCGCGCGGTTCTCATGGCTCTTCTGGGCAAAGCCGCGCGTGCTCTCCTCCAGCGCGAGCAGCGGGGAGGTGATGTTCTTTTGCAGCCAAAGCGACACGCCCAGCGCGAACAGAATGCCGATGAGCACCACCAGTATGACGCTGCGGACGATGTAGGTGTTGACGATCGCCTGCAGATCGTCGAGCGTCAGGTCGGCGCAGATCAGCGCCACACGCTCGCCGTCGGACGCCTGAATGGTCTTGCAGACCGTATAGCAGTTGCCCCAGTAGTCCGAGTAGCTCTTAAAATCGGTGAATTCGCCTGTCTTTTCCCACGCGTTGACGTAGGGGACGAGCTGCTCCGCCGTGTAGAAATCGGGGTCGCCGAACATGATGGGATATTCTTCATCGCCCGCCTCGCGTTCCGCCTGACTGACGGAGGAGCAGACGCTGTACAGGATCCCATCCTCTGCGGAGGGGATGACGACATAGATGAATTCCACCTCGAAGTCGTCGACCATCGTGTTGAGCCGGCGCTGGAGCGCGTCGTACCTCTCCGAGGGCGTCCGCGTGCGGATGCACTCGCGCAGGTCGTCCGCGTCCACCGTGTGCTCCACATAGGCCACGATATCCTTGAGATGGGCGTAATTCCGCTCGTCGAGCGACTGGTTGAGGACGCTGGCGCTCTGAAACGACATCAGGGCGCACAAAATGGCTAAAAACAAGGTGCCGTAGATCAGCAGGCTGCGGCGGATGGGCTTTTTGCAGACAGTCATGACAGGCTCCTTCCCTTCATGTGAATCGTGGCGCAAAATATTCTAATCTGCATTGTAGCACAATGAAAATGAATAATCAACTTCGGTTTTCCTTCATTCATATTTTCAAAAAAACACTTGACAGGGAAATGGCAAAACGATACACTGAATACACAAAAGAAGGGGGAAGAACTGCCCTTATGATTGTTGAAACCGCGAAGAAAAAGCGCGGATTTTTGTTGAAAACATCAAATGGGATAGAAAAAGGGGCTTTTCTGCCCTTTTTGTTTTGAATCGAGGAATCACATGCAAAACATGTTATTGAATGAGGAAAGGGAGGCACATCAATGAGCGAACTCAAACGGACCCAGCTTTACGACACCCACGTGGCGGCAGGGGCGACCATGGTCGACTTCGGCGGATGGGAAATGCCCATCAAGTACCCCAGCGACATCGTCGCCGAGCATCTTTACACCCGGCATTTCTGCTCCCTGTTCGACGTGTCCCACATGGGACGCCTTCTGGTCGAGGGGCCGGACCGCGTCAAGTTCCTGCAGCACGTCCTCACGAGCAACGTCGCGGGACTGGACCTCAACAAGGCGCAGTACTGCATCATCCCCGACGAGAACGGCTGCGCCATCGACGACGCGTACCTCTATCGCTTCGAGGAGGAGCGCTTCCTGCTCGTCGTCAACGCGGCGAACACGGACAAGGACCTTGCCCACCTCATGCCGATCGTTGAAAAATATGACTGCAAGCTGACGAACATCACCGCCGACTGGGCGGCGATCGCCGTGCAGGGGCCGAAGAGCAAGGAGCTGATGATGACGCTCTCGGGCGGAGAGGCTGTCACCGAGCCGATGAAAAACGCCCTCAACACGCTCGAGCTGGAGGGGCACCTCGCCCGCGTCGCCAAGACCGGCTACACAGGCGAGCCGCTCGGCTACGAGGTCTATGTCAGGTCCGCCGACGCCAAGTGGCTGTGGGACCGCCTTTGCGAGCTGGGCGCGAAGCCCGCGGGCCTGGGCGCGCGCGACACGCTGCGTCTGGAGGCGGGCATGCCGCTCTACGGACACGAGATGGGCGTCGATCCCGACGGCGTGCCGATGCCGATCTTCTCCGTATCGCTGGCGAAGTTCGCCGTCAGCTTCTCCGACCTCAAGGGCGACTACATCGGCCGCAAGGCGCTGGAAAAGCAGAGCGAGACCTTCAAGCGCATCCAGAACCGCGACTTCTCCGACATGAGCGCGGTGCCCAAGTCCATCCGCCCCATCGCGCTGCTCGAGCGCGGCGTCATGCGCGCCGGCATGGAGGTCTTCCGCAACGGCGAGAAGATCGGCTGGGTCACCAGCGGCACGATGGTCCCCTACTACAAGGCGGAGGGCGAGGGGCTTGAGACCGTCATCACCGACGAGGTCGTCAAGCGCGCCATCGGCACCTGCTACATTGCGAGCGACGTGCTCGAGGATGACACGGTCGAGGTCGACGTGCGCGGCAAGCGCGTCAAGGCGGTCATCCCCGCGCGCCATCTGGACACCATGGCGCCGCCGTTCGCGCGCCCGATCGTCTACGGCGTGGAGCTGAGCAAACGCGCCGAGAGCAGCGAGGGGCGTCCGGCGCGCGCGCTGGAGCTTTTGAAGCGCGCGGAGGAGAACCACATCTGGCGCCAGAAGAAGTGCGTCAACCTCATCCCCTCCGAGAATACGCCCAGCCACGCCGTGCAGACGCTCTGCGCCAGCGATCCCTGCTGCCGCTACGCCGAGCACAAGAAGGTCAAGTCCTTCTACGACAAGGATATCTTCTATTATCAGGGCACCGGCTTCATCGACGAGGTCGAGCAGCTCGCCGTCGAGGAGCTGAAGAAGTACTTCGGCTGCACCGAGGTCGAGACCCGCGTCATCAGCGGCCAGATGTCCAACATGTGCGTGTTCTCCGCGCTGATGGACTGGAAGAACCGCCTCGATCGCAAGCACACGCCGCAGCGTCTGGGCTACGTGCTCAACAACCACATCATCAAGGGCGGCCACCTCTCCGCGCAGCCGATGGGCGCGCTGCACGACTACATCGCGGTCGACCCCGTCACCGAGCGCAGCGCGGTCGTCAACTTCCCGGTGTGCAAGGACGACATCTTCCGCATCGACGTGGAGGAGACCAAGAAGGTCATCGACGAGTACCGTCCCGAGTTCATCATCTTCGGCAAGAGCATGGTGCTGCGCAAGGAGCCGGTCGCGGAGATCCGCAAGTATGTCGACGAGCAGGGCATCCCCACCACGATCATGTACGATATGGCGCACGTCCTCGGCCTTGTGGGCGACTACTTCCAGAAGCCCTTCGAGGAGGGCGCGGAGATCGTCACCGGTTCGACACACAAGACCTTCTTCGGCCCGCAGCGCGGCCTGGTCGCGGTGAACTACAAGGAGGACGAGCTCAAGTACGGCCTGTGGGAGACCATTGAAAACCGCGCCTTCCCGGGCAGCGTCTCCAACCACCACCTCGGCACGCAGCTCGGCCTTCTGATGGCGGTGTACGAGATGAACCACTTCAAGGACCAGTACCAGAAGGCGGTCATCGAGAACGCCAAGAGCTTCGCCAAGTCCCTCAAGGCGCAGGGGCTGAACGTCTGCGGCGACCCGTCCATCGGCTACACCGAGACGCATCAGGTCATCGTCTCCGTCGGCTACGGCGAGGGCGCGGAGATCGCGAGCCGCCTCGAGAAGAACAACGTCATCGTCAACTATCAGGCAACGCCCGACGAGGAGGGCTTCACCGCCTCCGGCGCGCTGCGCATGGGCGTGAGCGAGATGACCCGCTTCGGCTTCGGCGCGGAGGACTTCGACAAGCTCGCGCAGCTGATGGCGGACTGCATCCTGCGCAACAAGGACGTCTCCGAGGACGTCACGAAGCTGCGCGCCGCGCACACCGAGATGCGCTACTGCTTCGACGACGCGCAGTTTGACGCGGCGCTTAACGAGCTGGCGTCGAAGATCGGCTTCTGATTTGCAAGCAACAAATTTACCATATTTTTAAGGAGGCAGCATCTATGAATTACCCGACTGATCTCAAGTATTCCAAGTCCCACGAGTGGGTGCGCATGGAGGACGGCGTCGCCGTCATCGGCATCTCCGACTTTGCCCAGAGCGAGCTGGGCGACGTGGTGTTCATCAACCTGCCCGAGGTCGGCGACGACACCACCGCGGGCGAGCCCTTCGGCGACGTCGAGTCCGTCAAGGCGGTCAGCGACCTGATCAGCCCCGTCAGCGGCTCGGTCTGCGCCATCAACGAGGAGCTGCTGGACGCGCCCGAGAAGCTCAACGAGAACCCCTACGGCGCGTGGATCATCAAGGTCGAGAACGTGGGCGACCAGGAGGAGCTGCTGGACGCCGAGGCCTACGAGAAGCACTGCGCCGAGGAAAAGGGCTGACCCCCGGGCGGCGTTGGAGAAGGAGGGAAACGTATGAGCTATGTACCTTCCACGGCGGAGCAGCGCCAGGAAATGCTCCGCACGGTCGGGGTGCAGGACTACCGCGGCCTGTACCGCGACGTGCCGCAGCAGATGCTGCTGGACCGCCCGCTGGATATCCCGGAGGGGATGAGCGAATTCGAGGTCACGCGCGCGATGACCGCCATGGCGGCAAAGAACGTCGTGTTTCCGACCGTTCTGCGCGGCGCGGGCTCCTATGACCACTACATCCCCGCGGTGGTGAAATCCATCCCCGCGAAGGAGGAGTTCCTGACCGCCTACACGCCCTATCAGGCGGAGATGAGCCAGGGCGTGCTCCAGTCCATCTTCGAGTATCAGACCATGATCTGCGAGCTGACGGGCATGGAGGTCTCCAACGCGTCCGTCTACGACGGGGCGACCGCCGCCGCGGAGGCCGCCGCCATGTGCCGCGACCGCAAGCGCCGCGTGACGCTGATCTCCGGCGCGGCGAACCCCGACGTCATCAACACCGTGCGCACCTACTGCTACGGCACGGGCGACGAGCTGAAGGTCGTTCCGGCGAAGGACGGCAGGACCGATCCGGACGCGCTGCGCGAGCTGCTCGGCGACGGCGTCTCCGCGTTCATCGTCCAGCAGCCGAACTTCTACGGCCAGCTCGAGGACGTCGAGGCGCTGGGCAAGCTCGCCCATGAGGCGGGCGCGATGTACGTCATGAGCTGCAACCCGATCTCGCTGGGCATCCTCAAGACCCCGCGGGAGTGCGGCGCGGACGTCGCCGTGGGCGAGGGGCAGCCGCTCGGTATGCCGATGGGCTTCGGCGGCCCGTACCTCGGCTTCATGGCGACCACCGAAAAGCATATGCGCAAGCTGCCCGGGCGCATCGTCGGCGAGACCGTCGACAGCAAGGGCGAGCGGGCGTACGTCCTTTCGCTCCAGGCGCGCGAGCAGCACATCCGCCGCGAAAAGGCGAGCAGCAACATCTGCTCGAACGAGGCGCTGTGCGCGCTGACCGCCGGCGTCTACCTCGCGACGATGGGTCCCGGCGGGCTCGCCGAGGCGGCGAAGCAGTCGATGGCGAAGGCGCACTACCTCTGCAGCGGGCTGACCGCGATCGAGGGCGTGGAGCTGGTCTACAAGGGCGACTTCTTCCATGAGTTTGTCACCACCATGCCTAGGCGCAACGAGGTGCTTGCCGAGCTGGAGCGCGCCGGGATCCTCGGCGGCCTGCCGGTGGAGGAGGGGCTCCTCTGGTGCGCGACCGAGAAGGTCGGAAAGGCCGAGCTCGACAGGGCGATCGGCATCGTGAAGGAGGTGCTGGCGAAATGAAGCTGATTTTCGAGAAGAGCGTTGCGGGCCGGCACTGCGACCTGCTGCCCAAGTGCGACGTGGAGTATGTCGAGGTCCCCGCGGCGTTCAAGCGCGAGACCGCGCCCGCGCTCCCCGAGCTGAGCGAGGTCGACGTCGCGCGCCACTACACCGAGCTGGATCACCGCGTCCACGGCGTCAACTGCGGCTTCTATCCGCTGGGCTCGTGCACGATGAAGTACAATCCCCGCATCGACGAGGACATGGCGGCTCTGCCCGGCTTCACGGGCGTCCACCCGCTCGCGCCCGCCGATACGGTCAAGGGCTGCCGCGAGGTGCTGGACACCGCGGCGAAGTACCTGTGCGAGATCACGGGCATGGACGGCATGACCTTCCAGCCCGCCGCCGGCGCGCACGGCGAATTCACCGGCGTGCTGCTGATCAAGCAGTACCACGACAAGCGCGGCGACAAGAAGCGCACGAAGATCATCGTGCCCGACTCCGCCCACGGCACCAACCCCGCCACGGCGGCGATGTGCGGCTTCGAGGTCGTGAACATCCCCTCCGCGCCGAACGGCTGCGTCGATCTGGAGGCGCTCAAGAGCGTGCTGGGCGACGACACGGCGGGCCTGATGCTCACCAACCCCAACACGGTCGGCATCTTCGACGAGAACATCCTCGAGATCACGCGCCTCGTCCATGAGGCGGGCGGCCTGTGCTACTACGACGGCGCGAACCTCAACGCCGTCATGGGCGTCGTGCGCCCGGGCGACATGGGCTTCGACTGCATCCATATGAACCTGCACAAGACCTTCGCGACCCCGCACGGCGGCGGCGGCCCCGGCGCCTGCGCCGTCGGCTGCAAGGAGTTTTTGCGCGAGTTCCTGCCCGCCTCCGTGCTGATGCAGGGCAAGGGACGCCTCCAGGTGCGCGCGTTCGCGGGCAACTTCCTGGTCGTCGTCCGCGCGCTGACCTATCTGCTGACGCTGGGGCGCGAGGGTGTGCCCGAGGCGGCGCAGAACGCGGTGCTCAACGCCAACTACCTGATGCAGCGCATCAAGGGCACCTTCGAGCCCGCCTTCGACCGCATCTGCATGCACGAGTTCGTGCTCGACCTGAGCGAGTTCAAGAAGGAGACGGGCGTGAGCGCGCTCGACGTGGCAAAGTCGCTCATCGACTACGGCATGCATCCGCCGACGATGTACTTCCCGATGATCGTCCACGAGGCGCTGATGCTCGAGCCCACCGAGACCGAGAGCAAGGAGACGCTGGACTGGGCGGCGGACGTGTTCCGCAAGCTCTACGAGCTCGGCAAGACCGATCCGCAGTACATGCACGACGCGCCGCACCACGCCCAGATCGGGCGCCCGGACGAGGTCCGCGCCGCGCGCCAGCCCATCCTGCGCTGGCAAAAGGCCTGATCCGCGAACGCAGGCTCCGCTGAGACTGCTGCCGCGGCGCGGTTCGCCGCGCCGCGGCAGCTTTATGCGGAAAACAATGAAAAGGGGAGATCGAAGCTATGAATGATTATCAGCTCATCGTCGTCGGCGCGGGGCCGGGCGGTTACACCGCGGCGCTGCGCGCGGCGAAGCTCGGGCTCAAGACCGCCGTCGTCGAGGCGCGGGAGGCGGGCGGCACCTGCCTCAACCGCGGCTGCGTGCCGACCAAGACGCTGCTCCACTCCTCGGAGGCGTACAAGGCTGCGACGGCGAGCGCCGCCATCGGCATCCATGTCGAGGGCGCGCGCGCCGATATGGAGGAGATCTTCGCCTTCAAGCGCCGCGTCTCGCAGACGCTGTCGCAGGGGGTGGAGAGCCTGCTCAAGAGCGCGAAGGTCCCGCTGCTGCGCGGGCGCGCGCAGATCACCGCGCCGCACGCCGTCCGCGTGACCGCGGAGGACGGAACGACGGCGGACTACACTGCGGATTACATCCTCGTCGCCACCGGCTCCGTTCCGGCGCGCCCGCCGATCCCGGGGCTGGACCTGCCCGGCGTGATGACCAGCGACGAGCTGCTGGAGGGGACGGACCACCTCTACCGCTCCGTTATTATCATCGGCGGCGGCGTGATCGGCGTCGAGTTCGCGACGTTCTACGCCGAGCTCGGCAGCGCCGTGACGGTCATCGAGGGGCTGGACCGCCTGCTGCCGAACATGGACCGCGAGCTGGGGCAGAACCTCGCGCTGATCCTCAAAAAGCAGGGCGTGCAGGTGTTCACGGGCTCCATGGTCAAAAACGTGGAGCAGGGCGCGGACGGCATGACGGTCAACTTCACGACCAAGGATACGCCCAACGCCGTCACGGGCGAGGCGGTGCTCTGCGCCATCGGGCGCAGGCCCTACTGTGAAGGGCTGTTCGCGGAGGGGCTTTCGCCGGAGATGAACGGCAGGAGCCTCAAGGTGGACGAGCGCTATCAGACCAGCATCGAGGGCGTCTACGCCATCGGCGACGTCTCCTCGCGCATCCAGCTCGCGCACGTCGCGGCGGCGCAGGGCACGGCGTGCGTCGAAATGCTCTGCGGCGTGGAGGATCACACGGATATGCGCGTGGTGCCGAGCTGCATCTACTCCCGCCCCGAGATCGCGGTCGTGGGCGTTACGGACGCCGAGGCGAAGGAGCAGGGCGTCCCGGTCAAGGTCGGCAAGTGCGTCATGGGCGCGAACGCCCGCACGCTGATCGCCGATCCGGGCCGCAGCTTCATGAAGGTCGTCGCCCACGCGGAGACGGGCGCGCTCCTCGGCGCGCAGCTGATGTGCCCCAACGCGACGGATATGATCTCCGAGCTCGGCGAGGCGATCGCCAACGGCATGACCGCGCGGCAGCTCCTGTGCGCGATGCGCCCGCACCCGACGTTCGAGGAGGCGCTGTCCGACGCGCTCTCGGACCTGTGCGCAAAGCTGGCAAAATAGCCTGAATTGTAAACTTTCTGCGAGCTGCTTGTATTTTATCGGGAAAAATGGTATCCTATCGGTAGAAAACAGAAAACGGAGGAACCGCACATGAAGAAATCGATCGTCTGCTGCCTGGTCGCCGCGCTGCTCGGCGTCTGCGTCTTTGTGCACCGCCGCGTGATCCTTGCCCTGATCGAGGGCGAGGAGCTGCCGGAGGCGCCGTCCTGGCACTGCTGGTGCAAAAACAGACGGGAAGCGTAAAAAAGGCCCTGACGCCGAAAGGCGTCAGGGTCTTTCTTCGCTGCTTTCGTAGTCTTGTATCCGCATCCGGGCGAGATGCTCCGAGGCGTTGTTCAGGTCCTGCTCGGTCGGCAGGCGCCGTTCCTGTATGGGGACCGGAACACGCACGGCGGCGTCCGGCGCGACGCGGCGCACGGCGGAGACCGGCTCCACCGGCGCTTCGGGCTGAGAGGGATTCGCCGCGGCGGAGTAGGCGGCGGAGACGCGGGAGGCGTAGTAGGAGCGCTGCCACGCGACGTTTATTCCGCCGTAACCGACGGCGCTGACCGCAGACATCCGACACACCTCCCCGAAATTTTGTTGATAAATTATACCACATTCCGCGGCGAAATGCAAGCCGGATTTTTGCGTGCGGCGGGTTTTGCGAAAAAAGCGTTGAAGATTCTGCTTCTTTGTGATATCCTGACGGCAAGAACTCGTTTAGGAGGGAGAAACAATGGCAGAACAGAAACAGCATAAGATCGTATCCGCCGACACCGGCAAGGAGAAGAAAGCGGGCACGAGCCGTCCCAAGACCGCGGCGGCGCATGAGGTCCGTCCCGCGCGCGAGAAGGGAAACGCGGGCGGCCTGCGCGCCGGCGCGGTGATCCTGTGGATCCTTGCGATAGTCTTCGAGGCGCTCGCGGTGCTGGTGCTCTTCGGCAAGATCCGCCTGACGTTTATGCCCGAGATGTATCAGCTCATCGCGTTCATCGTCCTGGACCTCGTCTGCGTGGTCATCGGCTCGCAGCTCTGGAAGCGCGCCAATCACATCGACCCCGCGTCCGAGCGCAACAAGACCAAGTTCTGGCTGTGGAACAACATGGGCCTCATCGTCGCGATCTTCGCCTTTGTGCCGCTGGTCGTGCTGCTGCTCACGAACAAGGACCTCGACAAGCGCACCAAGATCGTGTGCACTGTTGCCGCGATTATTGCGCTGCTCATCAGCGGCGCCGCCAGCATCGACTACAACCCCGTGTCTCAGGAGCAGCTGGACAACGCCATGGCCGTCTTCGGTGACACGAAGGTTTACTGGGCGCCCTTCGGCAAGGTTTACCACCTCGACGAGAACTGCCAGGCGCTCGCGCGCAGCGAGACGCTGACCGAGGGAACGGTCGACCAGGCGATCGAGCACGGGCGCACGCGCCTGTGCGCCTTCTGCGCCAGCAGCCACAACGTCACCGAGGTCGCCACCGACGACGCGGCGTAAAACCTGCAGCCAATAAAAACGCGGCTTCCGAGCGGAAGCCGCGTTTTTTTTTGAATTTAGGAGTAGATGCTCTCCCAACGCTTCGTTTCGAAGAAGCGGTCCACGGATTCGAGAATTTTTTCCTTGTCCATGGATTTGAGCAGATAGCCGTCCGGCTTGAGACGCATGACGCTCATGACGCTTTCGCGGTCGTTTTTGCCGGTGAGGAAGATCACGGGGATCTGCGCGGAGCTCGGCTCGCTGCGGATCATCTCCAGCACCTGCGGGCCCGGCGTGATCGGCATGTCGTAATCCAGCAGGATCAGGTCGGGCTCGTGCGCGGCAATGTAGGTGATCGCCTGCATCCCCGACTTCACGACGGTCACGCGGTAGCGCACCGTCAGCCAGCCCTGCATCATCTTGAGGAAGGTCACGTCGTCGTCCACCAGGAGGATATGCCGCTCGCGGCTGCGCGCCGTACCGGCCGAGATGAGGGACAGCAGCGCCGTGGAGATGCTTTTGACATCGATGGGGCGAATGAACTCGTGCTCGATCATGCTCTTGGGGACGGTCTCCTCGATCTCGGCGATCTCCTTGGCGTAGCCCACGATGCACAGCGCCTTTTCCTCTCCGAAGCACAGGTCCTTGAGATAGACCAGCAGCTCCGGCGACTCGTAGATAAAATCTCCCGCGAAGAGCAGAAAAATATCAGTGTCGTTCTTCTCTGCCTCGATTTTCGCGATCTCGGGCTCCACCTGCACGGTGGCGACGTCTCCAGCCCTGAGGTTGGAGATCAGCGCGTCCGTCAGCAGCGCCGCACCGTGATTGATGAGCAAAACCTTGCCTGCCATAGTGATCCTCCCCGTGTTGACGGGCTCAATTCAGCAGCTCGCTGATCTGATCCCAGTCGAAATTATCCGCCGCGGCGCAAATCTTCTCGCAGCGCTCGCGCTCGCCGTCCGGGATGCGGTGGCGGGCGAGGTGGTCCGTGATGAACGAAACGCTGTCGTAATCCATGCTCTCCAGCACCTCGCGCAGCAAGCCGTAAGCCTCGCTCAGCTCCGCCTCGGAGATCAGCGGAAGCTCCTCCTCCGTCGCCTTTTGCTCGCAAAGCGGGGCGAGCCGCTTGCCCAGCACACGGAAGCGCTCCAGCAGATCGCCCAGCTCGGTGCGCAGCGTCTCCGTGTCGCCCGCCTTGCCCGCGAGCTCCAGCTTTTCCGCGAACGCGCCCAACTCCTCCGCGCCGACGGCGCGGGAGGTGCTTTTGAGCGCGTGGACCTTGACCGTCGTGTTGTCCACATCGCCCGCGTTCCAGTAGCTTTCGATCTCGTCCGCGCTCGCCGCGACGGACTCCGCGTAGATCTTCAGCGTGCTGAGGTAGGTCTCCTCCGTGCCGCAGTGGCGGACGCCCTGCTCCACGTCCAGCCCGTCGACCTCATAGAGCCAGCCGGGAAGCTCGGCGGGCGGCTCCTCCTCTTCCGACGCATTGGGCTCCGCGCCCGCCGGAGCGGGGGAGGGAGCAGGCTCGGGCTGCTGCTCCGCGAGGGCCCAGAGCCGGTCGCTGCCCTTCCAGACGCGGATGTCCGCGCCGCGCTCGTTCATGATGTAATCCGTGTCCTCGTCGATCATCCGCAGCATGACCCTGGCGATCTCCGGGTCGAACTGCGTGCCGGCGCAGCGCTCGATCTCCGCGCGCACCGCCGACTGCGCGCGCGGCGTGGAGTAGGTGCGCGTCGAGGTCATGGCGTCGTAGCAGTCCGCGAGGCAGATGATGCGCGCCGCCTCGGGGATCGCCTCGCCCTTGAGAGCGTCGGGATAGCCCGTGCCGTCGTATTTCTCATGGTGGGAGCGCGCGCCGTCCGCCAGCTCCGGCATGTCCGTGATGATGCGCAGGATCTCGCTGCCGACGACAGTGTGGCGCTTGATCTTCTCAAATTCCTCGTCCGTCAGGCGCGCGGCCTTGTTGATGATCTCCTCCGGCACGCCGATCTTGCCGATGTCGTGCATCAGGCCCATCTCGTAGATTTGCTCCTGCTCCCGCGTGCTCTTGCCCATGCGGCGGGCGATTTCGGCGGAGTACGCCGCGACGCGCTGGGAGTGGCCGTTGGTGTAGTGGTCCTTGGCGTCGACCGCCTTTGACAGCGCGAGCATCATTTCCCTGGTCAGCCGCGAGGCGCGCAGCGTCTGCCGCCGCACCTCCTGCTGCAGGCCCGCCTGCAGACGGTTCAGCTCGATGATCCGCCGCGTGCGCTGGAGCAGCACATCGGGTACGAAGGGCTTTCGCACGAAGTCCGCCGCGCCGAGGCGGAAGCCCTGGATCTCGGCGTCCTCGTTCTTCTCGCCGGTGAGGAAGACCACGGGGATGGCGCTCGTCGCCGGACGCGCGCGCAGCGCCTCCAGCACCTCGAAGCCGCTCGTCCCGCCCAGGTTGATGTCCAGCAGGATCAGACCGGGACGCAGCGCCTCCGCCCGCCTGACCGCCGTTTCGCCGTTCGTGCAGGATTCGACGCGGAAGCTTTTGCCGAGGATCTCGCCCGCCAGATGGCAGATCAGCTCGTCGTCGTCGATGACGAGGACGGTCGCCTTCTCCGGCGCGGAGGAGGCGGGCGCGTTTGCCTCCGCGGGGGCGGACAGCTTCTCCGGCGGCAGCAGCTCCCGGAGCAGCTTTTCCAGCTTCCGTCCGTCGACAGGCTTGGAGAGATAGTCCGAGAAGCCCGCCTCCAGATAGCGCTCGCGTGAACCGGAGATGGCGTTGGCGGTCAGCGCGACGCAGGGCACGTCCCGCATCTCCGGCAGCTTGCGCAGCTCGTGCAGGGTCTCGATGCCGTCCATCTCCGGCATCATGTGGTCGAGCAGGATCACGTCGTAGTGCTGCTCCTTCACCATCGCGAGCGCCTTTTTGCCCGAATTCACCGTGTCGATCTGCAGCTTTGTCCGCTTGAGAAGGCCGCGGATGACGTTCAGGTTTACCTCCGTGTCGTCGACGACGAGGACGTGCGCCTCCGGGGCGTGGAACAGCTCGTGATAGCCTCGGCTGCCCGCGCCGTTTCGGTCGAGACGGCAGGAGAGGCGGCCCACGCCGTCCCACTTGATGACGGTCTGCTCCACGGCGAAGGAGAACGTCGAGCCTTCGCCGTAGACGCTCTGCACCTGCAGCTCGCTGCCCATCAGGTCCAGGAGCTGACGCGTGATGCTCATGCCGAGTCCCGTCCCCTCGATGGAGCGGTTGCGTTTTTCCTCGATGCGGGAGAAGGGGGAGAAGAGCTTGTCCATATCCTCCGCCTTCATGCCGATGCCGGTGTCGCGCACGACGAATTTGAGCGAGACGCGCCTGTCGTCCAGCTTTTCGTAGCCGATCTCCAGCGTCACCGAGCCCTTTTCCGTGTACTTGACGGCGTTGGTCAGGATGTTCAGCGCGCACTGGCGGATGCGGATTTCGTCGCCGAGGAGCAGGTGCGGCGTGCTTTCGTCCACGTTTACCTCAAAGCGCAGGTTCTTGTCCTCCGCGCGCTTGAGGATCATGTTCATCAGGTCGTTGATGACCGAGCTGAGATCGTACTGGATCGGGATGATCTCCATTTTGCCCTCTTCGACCTTGGAGAAGTCCAGAATGTCGTTGATGAGCGAGAGCAGCGTCTTTCCGGCGCTCTGGATGTCGGCGGCGTAACCCAGCGTCTCCTGCTCGCCGCACTCGCGCAGGATCATCTCGTCCATGCCGAGGATGGCGTTGATGGGCGTGCGAATTTCGTGGGACATGTTGGCGAGGAAGGAGGATTTCGCGTGGTTCGCCGCGTCCGCCAGCTCCTTCTGCTCCCTGAGCTCCTCCATGTACCGGAAGTGCTCGGTGTCGTCTATCAGGACGAAGAGCGACCCGCAGGATACGCCGGACTGGTAGAGCGGGTTTTCCTGCGGCGTATAGATGTGGTCGTCCAGCTTCAGCGGCTCACCCGAGGCGATCGCCGCGCGCAGCATGTCCAGCACCGGTTTTTCTTTCGTCCGAAGCTCGGGGAAGAGCCGCTTGGCCGGCGTGTTGTAGTAGTCGACCTTCCCGTTGCAGCCCACGGCGATGATCGCCTCTGACAGCTCGTCCATGACGTAGTCCCGCGCGAGCTGCATCGTGTCGAGCAGGTCATAGCGGAAGATCGCGATGAACAGAAAGACCGTGCTGATGGTGTAGCCGAGCGCCGTGCAGTCGTAGCCCTGCGTGAGCTTGAGGGAGTAGAGCCCGAAGAAGGCGCTGTCGGCAAGAAAGGCGAGAATAATCATCAGCAGCCGCTTGCGCGAGGCGGGCTCCTTTTCCCTGTGCCGCTTGACGAGCAGGGCGCCGATGCCGAAGATCACATAGAAGACCAGAAGTCCCGTGTAGAAATGGTGCCAGATGCCGTTGCCGTGGATGAGCTGGGGAACGAGCTGGTCGTCCGTAAACTCCATGCTCGTGTAGAACAGATTGTTCCACCGCACCGTGAGGACCAGAACGAAGGTGGTCAGGTGCGCCGCCACCATGGCGAGCTTGAGCGGGCGGATCACGGGGATCCGGCACAGCTCCATGGCGAAGAGAAACAGGGAAAAGGGGATCCAGACCTTTCCCAGATAGGCGAGCTGGAGCGCGACGAGGTAGGCGTCCGGCGTATGAGCCTGCATCTGCATCAGATAGCCCGTGTTGCTCACGAGCGTGGCGATGCAGCTTAAAAACAGATAAGAGTGGAGGATGCCGCTCCACTTTTTGAAAATGACCACACATTCGATCACCAGCGCAAGCAGGCTGGCGTACTGGATCCCCAGCAGGATCTGATACATGGGGGAATCTCCTTTGCCAAGTTGTACAAGGTATACTACACCAATTCTATCCAATATAGGACTTTACTCCGCGCGCATGGGTTTGTCAATACCCCGCCCGTTCGGCGGAAACGCCGAAAAAACGATCCCGCCCACACCTTCGTGTGAGCGGGATCGGGGTGGAAGAGGGAAAATCAGCCGTTGCTGTCCTCGCTGGGCTGCTCGGACTGCTCGGGCTCCTCGGGCGCCGTGTCCTTCTTGGGGATGCCGCCGACTTCGTCGACGGTGCCGTCCTCCTTGACGATCTGAAAGCGGCAGTCAAAGCCGAACTTCGCGACCGCGCCGACAACCGCCGCGGAGATCATCAGCCAGGGAGCGGTGGCAAGGCCGATCACACCGCCGACAATGCCCGCGGTCACGGGGATGTTGACCAGCTCCTCCTCGCCGCGCAGCACGCGGATGCGGGTGACATTGCCCTTCTGCACCGCGGTCTTGATCTTCTCCACGATGTCGGGGGTGGTGTACTCCGGGCTCTTTTCGATGTTGACGATCGCGTCGACGACGCTGCCGTTCGCGGCCTCCAGCGCGTTCTTCGCTTCCTCGTAGGTGACGCCCGTGCGGTCGCGTACCTGATCGAGCATTTCCAGTGTAATCTCCGCCATGCTTATCTCCTCCTCATGTCGTCAGGGTATGTTGTCCTTTGGGAACCTCATACAGGGTAACATGGAATTGTTTCCCGTTCATCAACGAATTATGAACGATTCGTGAATTCCCGGCGGATATGTGCTTGCCTTTTGCCCGCGCCTGTGGTATAGTCCTCTCAAATTGCACCGGAAGCGAGGAACAAAGAATTATGGATATCGAAAAGCTGCTCTCCGGCGTCGCCGACGCCGCGCGCGAGGCGGGACGCATCATGCTGGAGGCGAACAACATCCGCGCCGGTACGACGGAGAAGGAGGGACACGGCAACTTTGTCACCGTGTATGACAGGCGCGTGCAGGCGTATCTCTTCGAAACGCTCGGCAGGCTGCTGCCGGAGGCGCACTTCATCGGGGAGGAGGACGGCGCGGACGTCTTCCGGAGCGAGGACCGCCGCGGCTTTGCCTTCTGCGTCGATCCCATCGACGGTACGTCAAACTTTCTCTCGGGCTGGCGCCCCTCGGTCACGTCGATCGCGCTGCTCAGGGATGGCGCGCCGTATCTCGGCGTGGTCTACAACCCGTATCAGGACCTCCTGTTCACCGCCGTGCGGGGCGGCGGAGCGTTCGTCAACGGCGCGCCCATCCGGTCCTCCGGCGAGCCGCTCTCGCGCAGCCTGGTGCTCTTCGGCACCGCGCCGTATTACCCGGAGCTGGCGGAGCACACGTTCGCCGTCTGCGCCTCGTATCTGCCCCGCTGCATCGACCTGCGCCGCAGCGGTACGGCGGCATGGGACCTCTGCTCCGTTGCCATGGGGACCGTGGGCCTGTATTACGAGCTGGAGCTCCAGCTCTGGGACTATGCGGCGGGGGGCCTCATCGCGGAGGAGGCGGGCTGCCGCCTCACCGATCTGGACGGAAAGCCGCTTTCGTGGGACGGTCCAAGCTCGGTGATCTGCGCGTCTGAGGGCGTTGCAAAGGAAGACTACTTTCCGACGGTTTCCTGGTAATACTACTTTCAAATTAAAAGATTTAATTTGAAAGGCGCGTGCTGCGCACG
>CAMVAV010000018.1 GCA_947165595.1 uncultured Clostridia bacterium
GCTGTGCGTTGCCGCAAGCGCGCCTGCGGCGGGATATAGCGGCGGATGCGAGCGGGTAATGGTTTATGCTTTCTCAAAGGGTCATTCGGCTTCCCCGTCGCTTTCGTCCATTTCGATATACCGTTCCTCCGCCTCCTGTTCGGCGCGGATCAGCAGTTCCTTTGCCTTACCGTAGTTGTGTGCCTCGATTGCACTGATTGCTTTTTCTGTTCCGTCTACCATTATGTGATAAAGCGCTTTGTAATCCACCATTCCAATCACCTCACTCTAATTTTACTATCAGATAATAGTAAAATCAACAGGAACATTTGATAGTAGATATACTTTTCCCGGTGATGGTATGGATTATCGGCTGAGAATTCGTGATTTGCGTGAGGATCGAGATTTGAACCAAACGCAGGTTGCGGAATATCTTGGAATCAACCAGCGGACATACAGCAACTATGAGACGGAAAAGCGCAGTATGCCGATGGAGCATTATCGAAAGCTTTCTCTTTTGTACGACACAAGCGTGGACTACCTTCTTGGTTTGACTGACGAGCCGCGCCCTTATCCGAGAAAGAGATAAGGCAGGCGCGCTTGCGGCAACGCACAGCGCCGCGCGCAAAAAACGCAGCGGCAGCGGAAGAAGAGAATACCCGTATCGACAAGATGCGCCGGATGGTTTGCACGAAGCAACGTGCAGCCATCCGGCGCTTTTCCTTCTTTGACGGGCGACACCGTTTCTTCTTTTCAAGAAAAAGAAGAAATAGGGTCGCGTTTCGTTCCTTGACAGGAAACGGTGCCGCGTCCGTTCTTCGGCATGAAGCCTGAAACGGTGTCGGAAACCGTTCCCCCGGCAGAACGCCGGCGAGCGCTCAATATCCCTTTTTGCGGTCGACCTCGTGCAGGAGCGGGCGGCCCGCCGCGTAGTTCTCCAGGTCCTCCAGAAACATGTCGATGGTACGCTGCCGCGTGTAGGGAAGCGTTGTGTTGCCCGCGACGTGCGGCGTGAGCAGGAGGTTTTTCGCGTCGCGCAGGGGATGGTCGGCGGGCAGCGGCTCCGGCACGACCACGTCCAGCGCCGCGCCGCCGAGGTGTCCGCTGTTCAGCGCCGCGATCAGCGCGTCCTGATCGACCGCCGTGCCGCGCCCGACGTTCACGACGCAAGCGCCCTCCGGCAGCAGCGCCATGCGCCGCGCGTCGAGGATGTTCGCCGTGTCCGGCGTGTTCGGCAGCGCCATCACCAGAAGGTCGGTCTCCGGCAGCACCGCGTCCAGCTCCGCCGTGGTGCGCAGCTCGTCGAAGACGGGGTCGCCCGGCTTCGCGCTGCGGCGCACGCCGACGATCTTCGCCGGCTGGAACGCCTTCGCGCGGCGCGCGAACTGCGTGCCGATGTCGCCCGTCCCCAGCACCGTGATGCGGCAGCGGCACAGCGAGCGGATGCTGCCCGGCAGCGTGTCCCAGCCGCGCGCGCGGATCAGCTCGCCGTACTCGAGCTGGCGGCGCAGCAGCATCAGCGAGACCATGATCAGGTGCTCGGAAATCGTCACGCCGTACGCGCCCGAGGAGTTGGAGAGGCGGCAGTCCGGGTTCCGGTACAGCTCCTCCCTGCAGAAGCGGTCCACGCCCGCCCAGCAGCAGCAGAACCATTTGAGGCTCTTCGCCGAGGCGATGACCTTCTGCGAGCAGTGCCCGAAGAGGATCTCGCAGTCGTCCGCGTTCCCCACCGCCGAGCGGCTGTCGGGATAGTAGCGCGTTTCGTAGCCGTGCCTGGCCGCCGCCTCGTCGATTTGGCGGCGGTAGTCGTCCGTCAGATAGTCGATGATAACGCCGATGACCTTGCTCATGTTTCTTCCCTCCCGGTTCGATATGTGTTGAGAATGGCTTCCGCGGCGCGCATCCCGTCCGCGGCGGCGCTCATGATGCCGCCCGCGCGGCCCGCGCCCTCGCCGCAGGGGTAGAGCCCCCGCAGCGTCGATTGATACGTCTCGTCCCGCGCGACGCGCACCGGCGAGGACGAGCGGGACTCCACCGCCGTGAGCACCGCGTCCGCCGCGGCGAAGCCCCGCAGCTTCCGGTCCAGCGCCGGCAGCCCCTCCGCGAGCGCGTCGCTGACGAAGGGGGGCAGGCACGCGCGCAGATCGCCCCAGCGGACGCCCGGCCGGTAGCTCGGACGCACGCCGCCCGCGCCCGTCGAGGGCCGCCCCGCCAGAAAGTCGCCGACGCGCTGCGCCGGGGCAAAGTAACCGCCGCCTCCCGCGCGGTACGCCGCCTCCTCCAGCCGCCGCTGGAACGCGATGCCCGCGAGCGGGTCGCCCGCCGCGCCGCCGAAATCCTCCGGCGTGACGGAGACGAGCAGGCCGCCGTTGATGTTCTCCCCGTCGCGCCCCGAGCGGCTCATGCCGTTGGTGACGGCGCGTCCCGGCTCCGACGCGGCGGCGACCACCTGCCCGCCGGGGCAGACGCAGAAGGAGAAGACGCCGCGTCCCGCCGCCGTGTGGTACGCCAGCTTGTAGGACGAGGGCGGCAGCGCGGGATCGCCCGCCGCCGCGCCGTACTGCGCCGCGTCGATGTCGCGCTGCGCGTGCTCGATGCGCACGCCCACGGCGAAGGGCTTGGGCTCCATCGCGACGCCCGCGGCGCGGAGCAGGGCGAAGGTGTCCCGCGCGCTGTGCCCCGGCGCGAGGATCACGCGCTCCGCCGGGAGAGCGTATTCTCCCTCCGGCGAGGCGACCCGGAGCGACGCGACCGCGCCGTTTTCGGTCCCGATGCCCGTGAGGCGGTGGGAAAAGCGCAGCTCCGCGCCGAGGGACACAAGCTCCCGCCGCAGGTCCCGCAGCACAAGGAACAGCTTGTCCGTGCCGACGTGCGGCCTCGCGTCGATCAGGATATCCGCCGGCGCGCCGCCCGCGGCGAAGCGCTCCAGAATCCAGCCGTGGCGCGCGTCGCGCGTGCCGGTGTTGAGCTTGCCGTCCGAAAACGCGCCCGCGCCGCCCTCGCCGAACTGGACGTTGGACTCCGGATCGAGCGCGCCGCCCGCCCAGAAGCGCTCCACGTCGCGCGCGCGCTCCTCCACGGGCCTTCCGCGCTCGAGCAGGATCGGCCGCGCGCCGCAGCGCGCGAGCACCAGCGCGCCGAACAGCCCCGCCGGCCCCGCGCCGACAATCACGGGCCGCGGCTCCGGCGGCGCGGCGAGCGGCTCCGGCAGCTCGTACGGGCGCGGAACAAAGCGAGAGACGTTTTTGCCTTTGCAGCGCCGCAGCGCCGCCGCCTCGGAGCGCAGCGAGACCCCCAGCGACCACACGAAAAAGACGCCGTCGCGCGCGTCGACGCTCCGCCGCAGGACGCGCAGCGCCGTAAGCTCGTCCTCCCGCACGCGCAGGATCGCCGCCGCGCGTTTCCGCAGCGCCGCCTCGTCCGCGCCGGGCTCCGTTTTGATGTTGTCGATCCGCAGCATGTGCCGTCCTTCCTTTGCCTTACTGCCTTTTATCATAATATGAGCGGCGGCAAAGCGCAAGAATGTTCAAAAAAAAACAAAATGGATTTCACAGTTTGGACATAAACTTGTTTTATCATACGAGCATCCAAAGGGAAAAAAACCTCGCCGAAACGGCATCACATAAGGAGGCAGCCACCATGTATTACGAGGACGAAAACAACCTGTACCACTACAGCTACCGCAAGGGCGACACCAACGTCGTCGAGCCGGTTTACAACACCCGCAACTTTGCCGACGATCCCGTCGAGCCCGCCGAGAAGCCGAAGAAAAAGCGCCACGGCGCCGCGCTCGTCGCGCTGATGCTCGTATGCGCGCTCGTCGGCGGACTGGTCGGCGCGGGCGCGATGAGCGCGCGGCAGGAGGCGCAGAAGCGCGCCGCCGGCACCACCGCCATCTCAATCAGCGAGCGCGAGGCGCCGGAGGTCGAGACCATCGCCGTCACCGGCACAAAGCAGCTCACCATGCCGGAGCTCTACAAGGCGAACATCGACAGCGTCGTTTCCATCAACACGACCATCACGACCAACGTCTTCAACCAGACCGTGCAGAACGCCTCGGCGGGCAGCGGCTTCATCATCACCGCCGACGGCTACATCCTCACGAACTACCACGTCATCGACAGCGCCGACACCGTCAAGGTCACGCTCTACAACGGTCAATCCTACGACGCGAGGATCATCGGCGGCGATTCCGATTACGATATCGCGGTCATCAAGATCGACGCCTCGGGCCTCAAGGCGGTAACGCTCGGCAACTCCGCGCAGCTTCAGGTCGGCGAGGACATCGCCGCCATCGGCAACCCGCTCGGCGAGCTGACCTTCTCCATGAGCGAGGGCATCGTCTCGAGCGTCGACCGCGCGATTAACGTCGACGGCACGCCCTTCAACATGATCCAGGTCACCGCCGCCATCAACCCCGGCAACTCCGGCGGTCCGCTGTTCAACAGCTACGGCGAGGTCGTGGGCATCGTCTCCGCCAAATACTCCAGCTACGCTAACACCGCGGCGGAGGGCCTCGGCTTTGCGATCCCGATCAACGACGTCGTCGCCATGGTGGAGGACATCATGGAGAACGGCCGCGTCACGAACCGTCCCTACTTCGCCATGACCGCCGGCACCGTCACCGCCAACTACGCGCGTCAGAACGGGCTCGCCGTCGAGTCCGGCGTGCAGGTCAGCTCCGTCGAGTCCGGCGGCGCCGCCGAAAAGGCGGGCATGAAGCCCGGCGACGTCATCGTCAAGGTCGGCGACAAGACGATCACCAGCATGCAGGACCTCAACGCCGTCAAGAAGAGCTACAAGGCCGGCGACACCGCGAGCGTGACCGTCAACCGCAGCGGCACCGAGGTCGTGCTCTCCATCACCTTCGACGCCACGCCCGAGCAGACGACGGCTCCGCAGCAGGATCAGCAGCAGCAGCAGAACAACAACAGCTACTACTATTACGGCAACGGCAACGGCGGCGGCTACTACGATCCGTGGGACTTCTTCAATGAGTTCTTCGGCAACCCCTACGGCGGCAGCTATTACGGCAACAGCTACGCCGGATAACCGAATCATTTTCCCAAACGGCTCCCGCCGAAAACGGCGGGAGCCGTTTGGGCTTTTCGGGCGGGAAATTTGGGTAATTTTCCTCTTGTGCTTTTGACTCCTCTTTGTTATAGTTATAATTTGTTATAGTATTCAGCATTGTCAGGAGAGGAGGCGAAGCGTGAAATACGAGCAATGGAACATTCCCGTACTGGATGAGGAACGGATCGGCGCGCTGATGGACGCGGGCTATCCGTATCTCGTTTCCTCCGTGCTGGTCTCCCGCGGCGTCGACACCGCCGAGCGCGCCGCCGTCGCCCTGGAGCGCGAGCGCACGCTCGCCCATTCCCCGTTTTTGATGCGCGACATGGACAAGGCGGTCGCGCGGATCCAGGACGCCCTCTCGAACGGCGAACGCATCGCCGTGTTCGGGGACTACGACGTGGACGGCATCACCGCGACCTGCCTGCTCACCGACTATCTCCGCTCCCGCGGGGGCGATGTTCTCATGCATATTCCCGGCCGCTTCGACGAGGGCTACGGCCTGAGCGCGGAGGCGATCCGCTCCCTCGCGGAGCGCGGGGTCAACCTGATCGTCACCGTCGACTGCGGCATCACCGGCGTCGAGGAGACCGCCTATGCCAACAGCCTCGGCGTGGACGTGGTCGTCACCGACCATCACGAGTGCAAGGACGAGCTGCCCGACGCCGTCGCGGTCGTCGACCCGCACCGGCCGGACTGCGGCTATCCGTTCAAGCACCTCGCCGGCGTGGGCGTGGCGCTCAAGCTGGTGCTCGCCCTCGGCGGCAACGGACGCGAGGACGCGCTTTTCGCCCGCTACTGCACGCTGGCCGCCATCGGCACCGTCGCGGACGTGATGCGCATGGAGGACGAGAACCGCGCCATCGTCAGCATGGGGCTCGAGGCGATCGACCACAGTGATTTCATCGGGCTGCACGCCCTGCTGCGGGAGGCGGGCCTCGCCGGACGCCCGATCTCGTCGATCCAGATCGGCTTCGTCCTCGCGCCGCGCATCAACGCCGCGGGACGCATGGGCCGCGCCGCGCTCGCCGCGGAGCTGCTGCTGACGAACGACGAGGCGGAGGCGGAGCGGCTTGCCAAAGAGCTGTGCGACCTCAACCGCGAGCGGCAGAGCGTCGAGCAGGATATCTACGCCAAGGCGGTCGAGCAGCTCGAGGCGCTGCCGCCGGACGAAAAATACGCGCTCGTCCTCGCCAGCGAGGACTGGCATCAGGGCGTGGTGGGCATCGTCGCCTCGCGCCTGTCTGAAAAATACTCCTGTCCCAGCTTCATGATCCACCTCGCCGGGGGCGTGGGCAAGGGCTCCTGCCGCAGCTACGGAGGGTTCAACCTCTTCGGCGCGCTGGAGGCGTGCTCCGACCTGCTGGCGGGCTTCGGCGGGCACGAGCTCGCCGCCGGCTTCACGATCGAGGAGGCGAACATCCCCGCCTTCCGCCGCAAGATGAACAAATACGTCCGCGAGCACACGGGGCGCGCGCGCCCGGTATCGTCGCTGACGGTGGACGCGGAGCTGACGCGCCCCGCCCTCGTCACGCTGGAGGAGGTCGAGCGCCTGTCGGAGCTGGAGCCCTTCGGCGCGGGCAACGACCGTCCGGTGTTCTGCCTGCGCGGCGCGATCCTGGAGACCATGCAGAGCGTGGGGCAGAACCGGCACCTGAAGGTCCGGCTGCAAAAGGGACACACGAGCTTCGAGGGCATCTTTTTCTCCGTCAGCGCCACCGACGCCGGCGTCGCCGCCGGGAGCCGCGTGGACGCCGCGTTTTATTTGCAGATCAACGAGTTCCGCGGCAGCCGCAGCGTACAGCTTCAGCTGCTCGACCTGCGCCCCGCCCGCGCGCCCAGCGCGCATGAGGCGGAGCTGCTGGCGCTCAGCGAAGCGCTCTTCTCCGGCAAGCCGCTCGCCGCGCGCGACGCGGCGAGGCTGCTGCCCTCGCGCGAACAGTTCGTGCGCGCGTGGCGTATTCTGGAGCATGAGGCGGGCGACGGCGCGCTCGCCGGACCCGAGCTTCCGCTGCTGCGGCGGCTCGCGGCGGAGCTGCCCGGCGCGGAGAGCTTTCTGCGCACGTCGGTGTGCCTGAACGTTTTTGCCGAGCGCGGGTTGCTGACGCTCGAGCGCGAGGACGGCGTGCTGACGCTCCGGCTGACCTCGGACGGCAAGAAGGTCGCGCTGGACGACAATCCGCAAATGAAGCAGCTGCGTGCGCTGCTGAGCTGATTTGGGAAGAAAGGGAGGTGAACGGCATGACCGTACAGGAGCAATACGAGCATCTGGTCGAAACTATCCGGAGCTACAACCCCGGCGCGGACTTCGCGCTCATCGAAAAGGCGTACCGCTATGCCGTGAACCACCACGGCGAGCAGAAGCGCAAGGACGGCTCGCCCTATGTGACGCATCCCATCGCGGTGGCGCAGATCGTGGCGGACGAGCTGCATCTCGACTCCGAGTCCATCATCGCCTCGCTGCTGCACGACTGCATTGAGGACACGGACGCGACCTACGAGGACATTGCCCGCGAGTTCTCGCCCACCATCGCCAATCTGGTCGAGGGCGTCTCCAAGCTGACCCGCGTCGTCTACACGACGAAGGAAGAGGAGCAGATGGAGAACCTGCGCAAGATGCTCATGGCGATGGCGAAGGACATCCGCGTCATTCTCATCAAGATCGCCGACCGCACGCACAACATGCGCACGATGGAGTACCAGTCCAGGGAGAAGCAGCGCCAGAAGTCGCTGGAGACGATGGAGATCTACGCCCCCATCGCCCACCGCCTCGGCATGCAGCGCATCAAGTGGGAGCTGGAGGACACGTCGCTGAAGTACCTCGACCCCGTGGCGTACAACGAGATCGAGTCCTCGCTGGAGTCGAAGCGCGAGGAGTACGACGCCTTCCTCGCCCGCGTCACCAAACAGATCGAGGACCGTCTGCGCGAGACGCACATTCCCTTCCACAAGGTCTACGGACGCATGAAGCACCCGTATTCGATCTACCGCAAGATGTACGTGCAGTCGAAATCCATGTCGGAGGTGCTGGACCTCTTCGCCTTCCGCGTCATCGTGGACACGGTGCCGGACTGCTACAACGTGCTGGGCATCATTCACGACCTCTATCATCCGATGCTGGGCCGGTTCAAGGACTACATCGGCACGCCCAAGCCCAACATGTACCAGTCCCTGCACACGACGGTCATGGGCAAAAGCGGCATCCCCTTCGAGGTGCAGATCCGCACGCAGGAGATGCACGAGATCGCGGAGTACGGCATCGCGGCGCACTGGAAGTACAAGCGCGGCATCTCCGGCGCGGCGAACGAGGGCACCTACGAGTGGGTGCGCAAGCTGCTGGAAAATCAGGAAAACACCGACGCGGAGGAGTTCATCCACACGCTCAAGGTGGATATGTTCGCCGACGAGGTGTTCGTGTTCTCCCCCGCGGGCGACGTGACGAACCTGCCCGCCGGGGCGACGCCCATCGACTTTGCCTACAGCGTGCACAGCGCCGTGGGCAACCACATGATCGGCGCGAAGGTCAACGGGCGCATCGTGCCGCTGGACTATCAGCTGCAAAACGGCGAGATCGTCGAGATCCTCACCGCGAAGAACGCCCACGGCCCCAGCCGCGACTGGCTCAAGATCGCCCAGTCCAGCGAGGCGCGCAGCAAGATCCGCCAGTGGTTCAAAAAGGAAAAGCGCGACGAGAACATCGTCGCCGGACGCGCCTCCTTCGAGGCGGAGCTGCGCCACGTCGGCGTGCCGCTCGCGGCGGTGATGGGCACCGAGCTGGAGGCGGCGATGCTCAAAAAGCTGCCCTACAACTCGATCGACGACATGTACGCCGCCATCGGCTACGGCGGCTTCACCGCGCAGAAGGCGGTCAACCGCATCCACGAGGAGTTGCTGCGGCTCAAGCGGCAGCAGCAGGCGGAGAAGGACGCCTCGGAGCCCGCGCCCGAGGAGCCGGAGAAGACCCGCCCCGCCGCGGCGCAGCGCGCGAAAAGCGAGCAGGGCATCGTCGTGGAGGGGCTCTCCAACTGCCTCGTCAAGTTCTCCAAGTGCTGCACGCCGGTCCCGGGGGACGATATCGTCGGCTTTATCACGCGCGGCTACGGCGTGTCCGTCCACCGCAGCGACTGTCCGAACGCCCACCGCCGCAAGCCCGAGGAGGCGGGACGCTGGATCAGGGTCACGTGGGGGGAGGACGTGCGCGAGTCGTACCTCACCTCGCTCGAGGTCTACGCCAAGGACCGGCTCAACCTGGTGCTGGATATCTCCACGGCGCTGTCCACCACCGCGACGCGCGTGCAGGCACTCAACGCCATCGGCATGGCGGACGGCTTCGCGCTGGTGAAGCTGAGCGTCTACGTCGCGGACAACAAGCAGCTCTCCTCGCTGATGCGCAAGCTCAACCAGATCAGCGGGGTGATGAAGGTGGAGCGCCCGGCGGGATAAAAAAGACGAAAAAAGGAGTTTCCATGAAAGCAGTCGTATCAAAAGTAACCTCCGCCTCCGTGCGCGTGGACGGCAAAACCGTCGGGCAGATCGGCGAGGGCTTCCTCATCCTGCTCGGCGTCACCCACGACGACACGGAGGCGCTGTGCCGCAAGCTCGCGGACAAGATCTGCTCGCTGCGCATCTTCGACGACGAAAACGACAAGATCAACCTCTCCCTCGATGACGTGGGCGGCGAGCTGCTGGTCGTCTCGCAGTTCACGCTCTACGGCAACTGCCGCAAGGGGCGCCGCCCGGAGTTCCTCAGCGCCGCGCGGCCCGAGCTGGCGATCCCGCTCTATGAGAAATTCGTCGAGCTCTGCCGCGAGAAGGGCTACCGCGTCGAGACCGGCGAGTTTGGCGCGCACATGGAGGTCGAATCCGTCAACAACGGCCCGTTCACGCTCATCGTGGACACGAACGATCTGAAATAAGAGGTGCGTCACATGAAGGTCATCCGCAAGATACTCGGCGAGCTGGAAACCAACTGCTACATCCTCTTCGACGAGGAGACGAGGGAGGCGGCGGTCATCGACCCCGCGGACGAGGCGGAGACGCTGCGCGGCGAGCTGGAGGGGCTGGGCGCGGCGCTCCGCTATATCCTGCTCACCCACGGCCACCGCGACCACACGCTCGCCGCGCCGCGGCTGCACGAGCTGTTCCCGGAGGCGGCGGTCTATATCCACCCCGCGGACAAGGGAGTGGTGGGCATCTATCACTACCCGATGGAGGAGCTGATCGGCCCGGAGCTCAAGCTCTACGACGAGGGCGACACGCTGCCGCTGGGCGGCCTGACCGTTGAGGTGCTGCATACGCCGGGGCACACCGGCGGCTCGGTCTGCCTCAAATGCGGCATGGCGCTCTTCACGGGCGACACGCTGTTTGCCGGCTCCATGGGCCGCGTCGACCTGCCCGGCGCGCAGCCGGACAGGATGATGGCGTCGCTCAAAAAGCTCAAGGAGCTTCCGGGCGATTACGATGTTTATCCGGGGCACATGGAAACGACAACGCTCGCGCGCGAGCGGCAGTATAATCTGTATCTGAAAATGCTGTGAAGCTTGAGCTTATCGGACACAACGAAAAATACGCGCTGGAGCAGAGCCTGCTGACCCTCTTTCCCGGCGAAAGGCCCGTCTACGGCGAGATCGGCCCGGACGACGCGCGCCGGGCGTCGGTCACGATGACGGAGGAGGCGGACCGCGTCCGCTTCGTCACGGTGCTGTGCTATGACGGAAAAACCGGGCGCTGCGCCTATGAATACCCTCTCTCGGGCGACGACTACGCACGGGAGGGGCAGCGCCGTCATGCCCTGGGGCTGAGCTTCTTCGGCGCGGCGAGGGAGGCGCTGGGCGTTTCTCCCCCGTGGGGGAGCCTGACGGGCGTGCGCCCGACAAAGGTGGCGCTCGCCCTGCTCCGCGAGGGGGGACGCGAGCACGCCGAGCGGGAGCTGGCGGAGACCTACGCCGTCACGCCGGAGCGCCGCCGCCTCGTGCTGGAGGCGGCGGAGGCGGACCTGCGCGCCGCCGCTTCGCTCGCGCCGAACGATATCTCGCTCTACGCCGGAATTCCGTTCTGTCCGACGCGCTGCGCCTATTGCAGCTTCGTCGCGCAGAGCGTGGAAAAGACCCTCGCCTTGGTCGAGCCCTACCTGGACGCGCTCTGCGCCGAGATCGCGGAGGCGGGCGAGACGGCGCGGCAATGCGGCCTGCGCGTCAAGTCCTTCTACATGGGCGGCGGCACGCCGACGACGCTGACCGCGCCGCAGCTGGACCGCCTGCTGACCGCGCTGGAGGCCGCCTTCGATTTTGCCGGCCTGGCGGAGCTGACCGTCGAGGCGGGGCGGCCCGACACCATCGCGCCGGACAAGCTGGCGGCGCTGCGCGCGCACAACGTCACGCGGCTGAGCGTCAACCCCCAGTCGATGAACGACGCGGTGCTCGCCGCCATCGGACGCCGCCACACCTCCGGGGATATCCGCCGCGCGATGGCGCAGGTCGCGGAGGCAGGCTTCGCGCACGTCAACATGGACCTGATCGCCGGCCTGCCGGAGGATACGCCCGAGAGCTTCGAGCGCTCGCTGGACGAGTGCCTCGCCCTCGGCGCGGACAATATCACGGTCCACACGCTGTCTCTCAAGAAGGGCAGCCGCATCACGCTTTCGCGCAGCGCGCCGGAGGCTCGGCTGCCGGACGCGGAGGCGGTCGCAAAAATGCTGGACTACGCGAACGCCGCGCTGCGTAAGAATGGGTATGCGCCCTATTACCTCTACCGGCAGAAGTACATGTCCGGCAGCTTCGAGAACGTGGGCTGGGCGCTTCCCGGCACGGAGAGCCTATACAACATCTGCATCATGGAGGAGCTGCACGGCATCCTGTCCCTCGGCGCGGGCGGCTCCACCAAGATGGTCGGTCGCGCCCCCTCCGGCGACGCGGTGATCCGGCGCGCGTTCAACGCCAAGTACCCCAGGGAATACATCGAGCGCCCGGAGAAATGGCGCGCGAACCTCGCCGCGTTCGCGGGGTTCTACGCCCCAAAGGCGGAATAAGCCCCCCGCGGGGCACGGTCGAAAGGCGGAGCATCCCTTATGGCGCAGAGCAAAAAACAATCCTTTTTCGGCGGCGCGGCGATCCTCGCCGTCGGTATCGCGCTGGTCAAGGTCATCGGCGCGGTGTTCGCCATCCCGCTGTTCAACATCCTCGGCGCGGCGGGCGCGGCGGATTTCAACAACGCCTACAACATCTACTCGCTGCTGCTGATGATCTCGACCGCGGGCCTGCCCGTGGCGCTTTCCAAAATGGTGTCCGAGTCGAACACGCTGCGGCGCGAGCACCAGACGCAGCGCATCTTCCGCGTCAGCTTTTCCGCGTTTCTGACGCTCGGCGCGCTCTCGTTCCTCGTCATGTGGTTCGGCAACGAATTCTGCGCCGGGCTGCTGCACAACCCCAACGCCGCCTACGGCATCCGCGTGCTGGCGCCGGCGGTCGTCTGCGTGGGCTGCCTGTCCGCCTTCCGCGGCTACGCGCAGGGCTCGTTCCGCATGACCCCGACCGCCGTGTCGCAGATCATGGAGGCGCTGTGCAAGCTCATCCTCGGTCTCGCGCTGGCGAAGCGCTTCATGGACGCCGGAAGGGGCGAGTCCGTCGCCGCCGCGGGCGCGATCGGCGGCGTGACCGCGGGCACGGTGCTGGCGCTGGCGTACATGGGGCTGGACTACCTGCTCCACCGCGTGCCGCCGCGCACGAACGACCGCCCCGACGAGAGCGGCGTCATCCTGCGGCGGCTGATCGCCATCGCCGTGCCGATCACGATCTCGTCGTCGATGGTCTCGGTCATCACGCTGATCGACACCTCGCTCGTGCAGGGACAGCTGCAAAACGCGCTGGGCTATTCGCTGGACAAGACGCGCGACCTCTACGGCACCTACAGCGCGGTGATGAAGCTCTACAACCTGCCGGCGTCGCTGATGGTGGCGCTGACCGCCTCGGTCATCCCGACGCTCTCCAGCTCGCTCGCCGCCCGCGACCGCGCCCAGACCGCGCGCGTGACCAACGCCTCGCTGCGCGTGACGGCGCTGCTGGCGTTCCCGATGGGGCTGGGCCTGTGGGCGCTGTCGGAGCCGATCACGCGGCTGTGCTACCCGCGCTACGACGCGAAGCTCGGCGGAGAGCTGCTCGCGACGCTGGGCCTCGCCTCGCTCTTCGTGTGCCTGACACTGATCTCCAACTCGATCCTCCAGGCGCACAACGCCGTCAAGGTGCCGATCTTGAGCATGTTCATCGGCGGGGTGGTCAAGATCGTCCTCAACTACAACCTCGCCGCCGTTGAATCCGTCAACATCCACGCCGCGCCCATCGGCACGCTGGTGTGCTTCGCGCTCTCCACGGCGGTCAATCTGTTTTTCGTCTGGCTGATCGTCCGGGATAAGCCCAGCTATCTCGCGCTGTTCGCCAAGCCGCTGGCGGCGTCGCTCCTGATGGCGGCGACCGCAAAGCTGACGTACGCGCTGCTCGCGCGCTTCGTCTCATCCAACCTCGTGCGTGTCGGCGCTTCGATCGTGCTCGCCGCCGCGGTCTACGTCGCGCTCGTGCTCGCGCTGCGCATCATCACAAGGGACGATCTCCGGCTGCTGCCCAAGGGCGACAAGCTCGCGCGGCTGCTGCGCGTCAAATAATCCGTCAGATCATACAAAGGAACAAAGAAATCATGGTACAATTTCCCGAAAAACCCGTCTACGACATGGATGATCTCGTGGCGCTGCTGCGCATCCTGCGCGCGCCGGGCGGCTGTCCGTGGGACCGTGAGCAGACGCATCAGAGCAACCGCCGCAACTTTCTGGAGGAGGCGTACGAGGCGGCGGAGGCGTTCGACCGCGACGACCCCGCGCTCATGTGCGAGGAGCTGGGCGACATGCTCATGCAGGTGCTCTTCAACATCCACATCGAGGAGGACGCGGGCCGCTTCACCACCGACGACGTGACCGACCATGTGGTGCGCAAGCTCATCTACCGCCACCCGCACGTGTTCAGCAACGTCCGCGCCGACACGAGCGACGAGGTGCTCGTCAACTGGGAGAAGCTCAAGCGCGCGGAGAAGGGGCAGAAATCCACCGCCGACGCGCTGGACGCCGTCGCCCGCTCGCTGCCGGCGCTTTGGCGGGCGGACAAGCTGCAGGCAAAGGCGGAGAAGGCAGGCTTTCGCTTTCGCGACGGCGACGGCTCGCTCCGCAAGCTGGAGGAGGAGGTCCGCGAGCTGCGCGAGGCCGTGGAAAACGACGCCAATGTGGAGGAGGAGCTGGGCGACGTGCTGTTCGCCGCGGTCAACGCCGGGCGTTACCGGGGCGTCGACCCGGAGGCGGCGCTCAACCGGACGTGCGAGAAATTCATCCGGCGCTTTCGCGCCGTCGAGGAATCCGCCGCCGCGCGGGGCAAAACTACGGAGGAGCTGACGGACGACGAGCTGGCGGAGCTGTGGAACGCGGCGAAAAAGGAGGAGAGGGCATGAGGCTGGATAAATACCTGAAGGTTTCGCGGCTCATCAAGCGGCGCGCCGTCGCCAACGAGGCGTGCGACACGGGGCGCGTGGAGGTCAACGGCAAGATTGCCCGCGCGTCCTATGAGGTCAGGGAGGGCGATAAAATCGCGATTCACTTCGGCGAGCGGACGCTGACCGTCGAGGTCGTGAGCGTGCGGGAAAACGCCGGAAAGGACGAGGCGGCGACGCTCTACCGGGAGATCGTCTGACGCCGGACGCGGCCGCGCGCCGTGTATCCGGGACCGCGGAAAATCAAAAAGCATATTTTAAGAGGGTGCTCCGTACAATGTAGGGAACACCCTCTCTTTTTACTCTCTTTACACCGAAAGGAGCGCAGGTATGGCATATGATACCGATTTTTCCGCCGCGTCGCACCGCGTCACGCTGGAGGGGCGCGGGCGGCTGGTGGTCTCCGGCGTCGAGGACGTGGACCGCTTCGACGAAAACGAGATCGTGATGAACACCGCCGAGGGCGCGCTCGTCGTCACCGGCGAGAATCTGCACATCGACAAGCTCAGCCTGGACGGCGGCGAGCTGCACGTCGACGGGCGCGTGGACGCGCTGAGCTACGAGGACGACGCCTCCGGCGCGCGCGGCGGGCTTTTGTCGCGTCTGTTCGGCGGCTGAGGCATGAGCGTTACGCTCCACGAGCAGCTGCGGCTGCTGGCGGCGTCGGCGCTGCTGGGCATGGCGCTGGCGCTCGTCTACGACCTCCTGCGCGCGCTGCGGCAGCGGCGGCGCGATACGCGCTGGTTCACCGGCGCGCTGGACGCCCTGTTCTGCGCCGCCCTCGCGCTCGCGGGACTCTGGTTCGCGCTGCGGCGCGGCGACGGGGAGCTGCGGCTCTACGCCGTGCTCTCGGGGCTGTGCGGCGCGGCGCTGTTCTTCCGCGCGCTCTCGCCGTTGCTGCGCCCGCTGTGGGACTTCTGGGCGCGCACGTTCTTCGAGTTACTGCGTCTGCTGCGCCTCCCGCTGCGGATGTTGAAAAACTTTTATACAAATTTACATAAAATCGTCAAAAGGCTCTTCCTTTTTTCGCGCCGTTCCCTTATAATAGGCTCATATCGAAGCTATGCGCGGCGGGCGTACCGGCGCGCGGCGCGAAAGGAGGGCGAAGGGCATGGCGGAAAAGCCGAAGCGGCGCGCCGGCGTACTCGCGGCGATGCTCGTGCTCGTGCTGCTGTTTCTGGCGGGCTTTCAGCTGCTCCATATGCGCGCGAGGCTCGCCTCCGCGCAGGCGGAGCAGGCCGCTCTCGCCGAGCGGGTCGCCCGTCAGGAGCAGGAAAACCGCTCGCTGGAGGCGGCGCTTGACCGGGCGGAGGACCCGGAGTATCTGCAGCAGCTCGCGCGCGATCAGCTCGGCATGGTCACGCCGGGGCAGCGGGATTTCTACGACGTGAGCAACTGAAAAAACGACCGCGGCGAGCGTTCGCCGCGGTCGTTTCGATTTCTTAGGGAAGCGCTGATTAAATCAACGTGTGCGGATTGGCGAGCAGATTTTTCGTCTTGCAAGCCAAAAAGCCGCAGGAATACTAACGTATTTCAAGGATTTTTGGCGCAGTCAAGACGGAAAAGATGCCGTCAAGACGTGCGCGGGGATTTATTCAGCGCTTCCTTAGAGCGCGATGACACCGACGACGCGCTTTTGGAGCAGCGTCAGCCTTTCCAGCTCCCGCGCCACCTCCCGGTAGGTCTCGCGCTCCTTGCGCGTGACAAGGACCACGTCCTCGCAGCCCTCCAGTGCCGCGGCAGCCTGCCGGTCGGTGACAATATCGCCCGCCGCCGCCTTGACGCTGAGCCCTTCGCCGTCCATCTGCTTTGCCAGCTCCGCGACGTCCGCCTCGTCCCGTCCGACGAGCAGCAGCCGCGCGACGTCTCCGCCGTCCTTTGTCAGAAGCGGCATAGCCGCGTCGCGCGCCATGACCGCCGCATCCTCCGCCGTCGCGGCGCGGCGCGCGTCGCCCGTGAGGGCGGTCAGCAGTCTCTGCCGCGCGCCCTTGTCGGAAAAGCGGCGCACGCTCGCCAGCACGGGCGCGCCGGTCAGCTCGCGCAGCATCTCCTCGTTCGTCGCGGGACCGCGCAGCGCCACGCGCAGGAGCACAAGGCAGCACCAGACGGCGGCGCCCAGAATCGCGCCGATGATCCCGTATTTTACGCCGCTGCGGATCGCCGTGTCCTGTGCGAGCTGCTGCTCCAGCGTCGTTTGCCTGTTCCCAAGCGCCGTCAGCTCGTTTTCATAGACCTTGCGGGAATTGCTGATAGCGCTCAGCATATCGACCGTCAGGCCGCCCTGCACGCCGGCGGCTTCATTCGTGTTGCCGTCCATCGTCCCGGCAACGTCCCCGTCGTCGTACGCCGAAGCGCTGATCAGCTCCGTCCGATGCGCGCCGATCGCGGCGTCCAGCCGCGGCTTCACCTGCGCCAGATAGTCCGCCGCCGCGCCGTACAGCCCCTCCGCCAACTCGCCGCTGTCGGCGATCACAGTCAGACGGAGCATCCCGGACTCCGTATCCGCGCGCGCAAGCAGCAGCTCGCGGATGCAGCAGGATCCCAACTCCGGGGCGGCGGTCCGCCGTACGTATGCACAAAAGTCCTCGCTCCCCAGAAGCGACGCGTAGGCGCTTGCCAGCGCGGCGCTCTGCTGCCGGAAGAGCTGTCCGTCCGCGGCGTCGGGCCTGACGTACCAGACCGCGTCGCGCTTGTAAACGTGCCAGGGGTCAAGGTTGAGAAGGATCGAGTGCGTCAGATGCTCCCGGCGCCTGTCGATTTCGGCGCGCGTCCGCTCCAGCTCCGCCGCGGCGTTCTCGATCATGTTCACCTGCTGCGCCTCCTGCCGGACGGAATGCACTCTCCACGCGGCCAGCAGCAGCGCGAATGCCGCCGTGCACAGCAGCAGCGGCCCCACACTGCGCAGGATCCCGACCAGGACCTCGATCAGGTCGATCTCCAGCTCATCGTATTTTCGCGTCTTCCTCTCCGTCATACGCGCCTCCGGCTTTCGCAGCCATGCTGCATGATGGGATATAGTATAACAGAGCGCCGAGGCGGTTGCAACTCTTTTCGGCGTAAAAAGGGGCCGCTGTCCCGGCGGGACGGCGGCTCAAGTGGGTGGGATATTGGAAAGCTTCCGATACGCAGTTTACCCGGCTCGTCCGAAAAAATCCGTCGAAGCGGGGCGGCGGAGCAATTTTCGGCGATTTGAACAAGGAACGGAAATCCGTTTCGTTTCCCTTTGACATTTCACTGAAATATGTTATAATTGTTAAAAGTGAAGAGGGAGTCTGCGCGGACTTCCTCTTTGCCTCCCCAAAGAAAGGAGTTCAGCGCTATGAAATTCACTTTTGCCTGCAAGAAGATTTCCCTCAACGACTCCGTCAAGGCCTACGCCGAAAAGAAGATCGGCAAGCTGGACAAGTACTTCCGGACAGAGCCGGACGCGACGATCACGTTCGCGGTCGAGAAGAAAAACCGCTGCGTGGTCGAGGTCATGCTTCGCAGCCCGGACGGAACGATGTTCCGCGCGGTCGCGGAGGACCCGGACGGCGATATGCGCGGCGCGATCGACTCCTGCGAGTCCCAGATCGACCGCAAGATCCGCAAGAACAAGACCCGCCTGGCCAAGAATCTGCGCGAGGGCTCCATCAAGGCCGAGGTCCCGGAGGAATTCGACGTCCACGAGGAGCGTGATTTCGAGGTCGTGCGCACCAAGCGCTTCGCCGTCAAGCCCATGAACGTGGAGGAGGCGATCTTGCAGATGAACCTGCTGGGCCACAGCTTCTTCGTCTTCCGCAACACGGAGAGCGACTCCGTCGACGTCGTCTACAAGCGCAACGACGAGGGCTACGGCCTGATCGAGACCACCGAGGAGGCCTGATTTTGACGCAACGCACCGCGGCTTTTCGCGGTGTTGCACGATAAAGCGGCTCCCATGCCGGAGGCATGGGAGCCGCACTCTTTTGATTGATTCTATTGGTCCACCGCGCGCGTGAACTCGGTCGAGCCCTTCTGGAAGCGCACGTTCAGCTTGACGCGGTCGGCGCGCATATAGCTCGTCGTGTACTCGTAGACGCGCCCGTTCTCGCCCGTGGTGCGCCGCTGATGGAAAAACGCCGGCGCGCCGCTGCGGCAGTCGAGCAGCGCCGCCTCGCGGTCGCCCAGCAGCACCGCCTCATAGCTCTCCTCCGCCGAGAAGGGCACCACGCCCACGTGGTAGAGCAGGCTGTAAAAGCTGTGGGTCTGGAGCATCTCGCGCGTGAGGTTGGGATAGATGTCCTGCGGATAGTAGGACGTCTCCACGATCAGGGGCTTGCCGTCGACGTTGCGCACGCGCGTGAAGCAGTAGAGCTTCGTGTCGCGCCCGAGGTCGAGAATCTCGCCCAGGCGGGGGGAGACCGGGATCACGTCGAAGTTGACCAGCGTGGAGGACGGCGTCTTCCCCATCTGGGATATCTCGGTCGTGAAGGAGTACTGCACGCTTTTGCGCCGGGTGGTCGGGTCCGCGACGAAGGTGCCCTTGCCGCGCTTGCGCACGACGAAGCCGTCCTCCTCCAGCGCGCCGATCGCCTGGCGCACGGTGTTGCGGCTGATATGGAACGCCTCGCACAGCTCCGCCTCGGAGGGCAGCAGCGCCCCCACGCCCATCTCGCCGGAGGTGATGCTGCGCTTGACGATGCCGATGAGCTGCGTGTAAAGCGGCATTTCGCTGTCCATCGTCAGCGTGTGGTTCAAAATCGGATTGCTGTCCATCGTGTCCATCTTCTTTCGTATGGCCGCCGCGGGCGGGCTTTTCTGCCGTCTGTGCTCCGGCGCCCTTGTTTGGAACATTTTGATTATACCATACAACCTGATACAATTTCAAGTCACTTTCTGGCATAAAAATCCGGCGCGCGCCCAAATCGGGTGCGCGCCGGAGCCGTGCCATTGTTTTTTCGGATGCGGATACCCGGGGCGCTGCCCCGGGCGTCCGGTTCATTCTCTCAGTTGAAGGGGCTGGTGCCGACGTCGAGGTTCTGGAACGCCGTCTGGTTCGCCTGCTCCACCTCGTCGAAAATCTCCGCGGCCTTCGACATCTCGTCCACCGCGTCCTGCACCTTCGCCTCCGTCTGCTCGATGTTCTTGTACAGCTGCTCGAACTGCTGCTTGAACGCCTCGCTCGCGTCGCCGTTCCACGATCCGTCCACCTGGCGCACCGCGTTCGACATCTGCAGATACGCCGTTTGCAGCTGTCCCTTCTGCGTGTTGTACTTGCTCACTGCGTTGCGCAGCTCTTCCGATGATACATGGATCACATCTGCCATTTTGCTCTGCCTCCTTCTTTCCTTTCAGCGTCCTCAGCGCGCCTTGATCGTGCTCGCCGCCTCGTTGTCCGTATCCGTGTACTTCTGCGCCGCCGTGTTCATCGCCTGCGCGTAGTCCCGGCAGATCTGCGCCATCTTCACGTACCACTCGTATGCGCGCTCCTGCTCCGTCACGAACGCCACCTGCGAGTCGCCCGACCACGCCGACGCCAGCTCGTCCGCCGCGCTCTTGAGCGCCTTCGCCGCCGCCTCGTAGTCGTTCGCGTAGTTCGTGATGTTGTTCGCCGCGCTCTGCAGCTCCGATACCGTTACCTCGATCCTCGATGCCATGAGTCCTTACCTCCTTGCTCCGGGAAGGCTTTTGCCTCCCTCGTTGTTTTGTTTGCCCTTTCTGTGTTCATTATCGCCGGTCCGTCCCCGCTTTGCAAGTCCTTCCGACGAATCGCCCGTTTTTCGCCGTGAACGGCACAGCGCCGTCACAGCTTTCCCGCGCCGCGGAGAAGGAACAGCGCGAGCCCCAGCGCGAGAAGCCCCGCGCCGACCGCGAGAAACACCCGTTGCAGCGCCCTTCCGGTGCGCTGCTCCTCCACCAGATATTCGTCCGGCCTGTCCGGGTTGTAGCGGATCGCGACGCGCTGTCCGACCTCGAACTGCGGCTTCGTCGTGCCGTAGGCGCTCCCCTTGCGGAAGCTCCGGCCGCCGGCGGTGTATTCAAAAACGGCGTGCCAGGTGCGCGGGGCGTCCGAGTCGTAGCTGCTGTAGACGTTGTCGACCACGGTGGCGACGGTGTGCACCGTGCAGTCCCGCTCCCGCTTCGCCGCGACGCCGCGCAGCAGGAACGAAACGCACAGAAACACGAAGCCGATGCCGGCCGTCAGCGCGCAGAACAGGATGACGACCGCGCCGCCGCTCATTGCTTGGCGACGATCTTCCCGTCCACGACGGTCAGCTCGCCGAGCTGGTTGAGCACGTCCTTGCGGAAGTGCAGCTCCTCCGGATCCTGGAATCCGATGAAGAACACCTCCTCGATCGCGTCCCGGTCGAAGAAATACATCTCGTCCGAGCCGATGATGCCCTGCGGGTACGGGCAGGCGGTGTAGTCGTAGATCCTCTCCTCGCCGCTTCTGCACAAGACCCGGCCGCAGATCATCACGCGGCGCTCGCCGCCCTTGAGCCGAACGATGGAGCCGATGGGCATTAAGTCCTTATACATCTGTTTCCCCCCTAATCGGTGAAATGAAATCCTGTATTACCAGCCGAGCTTGAAGTTCGACCAGTCGACGTCAATGGAGACGCCCGCGCCGGCGCCCAGCGCCGCGCCGAGGTCGATCCCGGCGTGGGAGGTGGAAACCTCGCCGCCGACGGTCGCGCCCGTGCCGATGTGTCCCTTGATGGACGCGTCGATGTCGATGCCGAGGATGCGGACGCCGCCCGAGACCTTTCCGGAGGCGATGTACGCCTCCGCGCCGGCCTCCGCCTTCAAGCCCGCCACGGTGATCTCCTCCCCGCTTTCGAGCTTGGTCTTGTAGACGCCCGCCTTCACGCCTGCCTTCGCCTCGGCGGTCAGGACCTTGCCCTCCGCCGCGCCGTGGGCGTTGTTGTTTTCGCTGCCGAGGCGCGCCTTCGCGTCGCCGGTGAGAACGGACGCCTCCGCCTTCGCCTCCGCGCCGATGTTGGGACGGAGCTTGCCCTCCTCGTAGATGCTCGCGCTGACCTTGCCCTCGGCGGCGACCTTTCCGACCGCCACCACGGCGCTGCCGCCCAATATCCCGCCGAAGAGGCTGCCCTCCGCCTTGCCCTGCGCCAGATGCACCTCGCCGCTCACGCTGGTGGGGGACACGTCGTAGGAGCCGCCGAACGCGTCGCCCGAGACCTTCCCCTCGGCGTTGAGCCAGTTGTTGCTCTTGCCGCTCGCGTCGCCGCTGAACACGGCGCCTTCGCCCTGGAGATGCGGTATCTCCTTCGTCTTGCGCTGCTCGGCGCCGGCGGCTCCACCGCCGCCTCCGCCGCTGCCGCTGCCGCCCGCGCCTCCGCCGCCGGAGCCGCCGGTCAGGGTGCCGCCGCTGCTGCCGCCTCCGCCGCTGAACGGGTCGGTCCCCGTCTCCAGCTCCTTGCCGCTGAGGCTGCTCTCCGTCTGTTCAAACAGGGACGCCGCGTTCTTGACCGCGTTGCCGAGCCGTTCGGTAAAGCCGCCGACCTGTCCGAGCGCGCCGCGATAGTTCGCCACGGCGGAGGAGACCACGTCCACCGTCACGCTCGTGCCGGTCGTGCTCAGGGAGCGGCTGCCGCCGCCCAGACGCTGCTCCGCGCCCGCGTCCTTCGTCAGGGGAAGCCCGTTGAGCATACCGGCCGCCTCGTCCAGCTCCCGGCTCACCGTTTGCAGGCGGCCCGCTATTCTGTTGAGCGCGTCGAAATCGACGACGATTTTATCCTGCATACGCACACTCCGTTGCTTCAGGGGATACCCGGGGCGCTGCCCCGGGCGTCCGGTTCATTCTCTCAGTTGAAGGGGCTGGTGCCGACGTCGAGGTTCTGGAACGCCGTCTGGTTCGCCTGCTCCACCTCGTCGAAAATCTCCGCGGCCTTCGACATCTCGTCCACCGCGTCCTGCACCTTCGCCTCCGTCTGCTCGATGTTCTTGTACAGCTGCTCGAACTGCTGCTTGAACGCCTCGCTCGCGTCGCCGTTCCACGATCCGTCCACCTGGCGCACCGCGTTCGACATCTGCAGATACGCCGTTTGCAGCTGTCCCTTCTGCGTGTTGTACTTGCTCACTGCGTTGCGCAGCTCTTCCGATGATACATGGATCACATCTGCCATTTTGCTCTGCCTCCTTCTTTCCTTTCAGCGTCCTCAGCGCGCCTTGATCGTGCTCGCCGCCTCGTTGTCCGTATCCGTGTACTTCTGCGCCGCCGTGTTCATCGCCTGCGCGTAGTCCCGGCAGATCTGCGCCATCTTCACGTACCACTCGTATGCGCGCTCCTGCTCCGTCACGAACGCCACCTGCGAGTCGCCCGACCACGCCGACGCCAGCTCGTCCGCCGCGCTCTTGAGCGCCTTCGCCGCCGCCTCGTAGTCGTTCGCATAGTTCGTGATGTTGTTCGCGGCGCTTTGCAGCTCCGATACCGTTACCTCGATCCTCGATGCCATGAGTCCTTACCTCCTGCTTATTATTCGTATCCTGAAAATCGTGTCAGAAGAAGCGGTCCGCCGCCTCCGCCAGCCAATCCGGCGTGATGACGGACGGGTCCGCCATGATGCGCGCCGTCTGTACGTTCGGCGGCAGGCCGCGGGCGCCCTGCCGCGTCATTCCCGCCGTCGCCGCCGGCACGCCAGCCGGGATGTCCGCTCCGCCGTCCGCCGCGGCGGTCGCCAGCTCGTTCATCATGCGCCGGACCGCCGCCTCGGTCTCCGTGATCCTGCTGACGGTCTCCCGCATCGCCCCGGCGAGCCCGGACGCGCGCTCGCGCGCCTCGTCCAGCAGCCGGACGCCGCGGTCCGTCAGCCGCCAGAGCTCCGGGATCAGCCCGTCCGGCACGCCGCACAGCTCCGTCTGCTCCTCGGCGCGCAGCCGGCGGAGCTCCAGGTCGTTTTCCTCCAGCGCGGAGGCCGCCGTGCGCAGCAGGGAGGCGAGCTCCCGCAGCGTATCGCCGTCCCATATGATCTTGTCCACGCCGGTGTTCACCCCCTGCCGCTCCGGAAAGCGCCGCTCCCGCTATCGGCTTGCGATCAGCGCCTTTGCCGCCGCGTCCGCCGCGTCGACCCGCCGCGCCAGAGCGTACAGCGCGTCCCGCAGCTCGCCGAGTCCGCCGCTGAGCGTGCGGATATCCCTGCTCAGCTCCTCCACGGAGTCTGTCAGCGCCTCCGCCGCGCTGCCGACGAAGTTGCCGGGAATTTCATTGCGCGCGGCGTTGAGCGTATTCGTATCGACGTCCGCCACCGCGTCCGCCACAAGGCCGATGCGCCTTGCCAGCTCCCGGATCCTGCCGGTATCATATTCCGCGCTCATGGCCGCTTATTGGAACGGGGAGGAGCCGATATCCAGCGACTTGAAGGTGTTCGCCGTGTTCGTCTCGTTCTCGTCGAAGAGATCGGCGGTCTTGTTGAGCTCGTCGATGGCGTCCTGCATCTTCGCCTCGGAGAGCTGGATGTTCTTATACGTCAGCTCCCACTGCGCCTTCATCGCCATGTACGCCGCGCCCTTCCAGCAGCTGTCCAGCATCTTGAGCGCGCGGTCCATCCATTCATAGGCCTCCTTCAGCGACGCCTTCGCGGTGGTGTACTCGCTGACGGTCTGGCGCATTTCCTCCGGGGATACCTTGATCATTTCCGACATGGTGCGTCACCTCCCTCAGTGATTGCCGATGAGCGACTTGACCGCGTTGTCGGCGTTGGTGTACTTTTCCGCGGTCGTCTTGAGCGTGTTCACATAGCTCATCACGATCTCGATGATGCTGTTGTGCCACTTGTAGGCGTTCTCGTGCTCGGTCACGAAAACCTTCTGCGCCTCGCCCTCCCAGTTCGACGCCAGGTTGTCGCCCGCCGCCTTGACCTTGGAGACCGTCTGGCGGTACTCCGCGAGCGCCTTCTGGATCTCCGACTCCGCGATCGCGAGCTTTGCGATCTCTACTGCCCAGTTGACCATGATTGAAGCACTTCCTTTCAAAATATAAAATCGTTTTGATTTCTTGCTTTCGTTGGACCCAGTATTGCACGCCTTCGCGGCGTTGGCAAGCGATTGCGACGAATCGACCGATTTTCTCCGTGAACAGCGTCAAAGGAGCATCAGGCTGACTCCGTCGTACACGCCCGCCGCGGCGATCGTGTCGTCAAGGTTGAGGATGCGCCCGTCGTCGATGTGGCAGAGCATGGGATACTCGTCGTCGAACACGGCGCAGTTCTCCGTCTGCTCCAGAATGCGGATGATCTCGCGGATGATGTCCCGCACGATGCCGGCGGCGGGAAGCTGGAAGTCAAAGGTCTTGCTGATGGCGGGGACGGAGATCTCGACGATCATGGTCTCCACGGTATCACATCCTTTCCGGTTGGCGCGCCGTCCGAGCGGACGAGCGGCGCGAGCGAAAGCAGAGTCTCCGGCACGCTGCCGGACGCGCCGGCGGGGCACTCCCACACGCCCGATGCGTTTTGCAGCCAGACGCGCGCGTCCCGCTTCAGGCGCTTCGCCTCCTTCGCGGCGCGCTCCGCGGCGGGAGGGAACGCCGGATAGGGGTGGATCGCGCAGCGCGCGCCGGCCTTTGTGAGCACCAGGCTCGCCGCCGGGGTGTAGAACAGCCCCGCGTAGCCCTGTTCGCCGCGGGCGCAGACGTAGTTCTCGCAGCCGTCCAGCGATTTGACGAGGAACGCCGCGATCCTGTCCACCACCACGCGCCCGCCGCTGCGGCAGACAACCTGATCCGCCTCCAGCCCCGCGAGCGCCGCGCCGTCCTCCGCCGCGCAAAGGTGCAGGAAAGGCAGCTCCTCGCAGCCCAGCAGCTCCAGCAGGGCGGCAAGCTCCGCCTCGGTATAGCAATAGGAAACGGTGTCAAGCTTCATCTTCTTCGTTTTCCCTCGACATGCGGCGCTTGAGCGCGTCCTTCCCCGTGCGGGAGAGGGGCAGGCTCGTGCCGCCCGCGAGCGTGAGCTCCATCCGCGCGAAATCGGCGCGCTCGATCTGCGCGTAATTGACCAGGTACGAGCGATGGCAGCGGACAAAGCGGTCGCCCAGCCGCCGCTCGACGTCCGCGAGCCGTTCGCAGACCGTCAGGCACTGGCGCTGCGTCCAGATGTTCAGCTTCTTGTCGAACGCCTCGATGTAGAGGATCCGCCCGATCGGGAGGCGGTGTACCGTACCCCCGCTCTGGAGGGCGAGGAACATGTCCGGCGGCGCCTCCGTCAGATTCTCGTAGTCCTCGCAGATGCGCCGCACGATCCGCTCGAACTGCTCCTCGCTCGGCGGGGGGATGAGGAAGCCCGCGGGGCGCAGGCAGCTGCCGGCGATCTCGTACAGGTCGTCCGGACTGTGCAGCCAGTACATCGTGTAGTTGTCGCGGTTCGCCTTTGCCGAGAGCCGCTCGAGCTCGGCGGCGTCCCGTCCCGCGCCGCCGCGGACACCGAGGATCAGCAGCAGCACGCCGCTCTCCGCGCCGAGGCAGCCCGCCGCCTCCTTCAGCGCGCCCGTGCTGCCCAGGACGGCAAAGCGCTGGCCGTGCCGGTCGGAGTAGCCGTTGAGATAGCTGAGGATCTGCCGGCGGTCGCCTTCGTCCGGCTCATAGATCACAACGGGCAGCAAATCACATCACTCTCCATCCTCCGGCGCCTTCGGGATCACGATGTGGGACACCTCGCCGTTGAGGATGAGATACGCCTCGCCCAACGGAAGCGCCTTGTTCTTCTTCATCGCGGGCATCGGGACGTTCCACGGGTCGCACTCGGACAGCTTGCCGCCCAGCGCGATGCCGCGCCCCTGCCGCGAGAGGGTCAGCATCGGCTCCTGGATGCGGTTCTGCCCGAAGGCGAGATGGGAGATGGCGCCGAAGAAGTAGATGTTGTACTTCGCCGCGTCCTGCACGAGGAAGGCGAAGTATTTCTTCACCGGCTCCGCGCACGCTGTCATCATCGCGTCCAGATTGTCCACGAGGAACACGATCGGGCGGAAGCCGCGCACGGTCTCGTCGAAGCGCTTTAGGTCCTCCGCCTGCACCTTCTTGCGCAGCTGGTTGCGGCGCGTGACCTCGGCGTTGAAGTCGTTGAAGTACGCCGCCCACTCGTCGCTCTTGACGTCGTAGAGCTTCGCGCCCAGCCGCTTGCACAGCGGCGCCCAGGTCACGTCGCCGAGAACGACGACCTCCGCGCCGCGGCTGCACCACTGCTCCGCGATCAGGCGCAGCAGGTTCGTCTTGCCGCTCTGCCGCGCGCCGGTGATGAGGAAGGAAAAGCTGTTTTCCATCGAAACGACCGCCGGCACGCCCTTGTCGAGATCGTAGGCGAGCGGGAAGCGCCAGGGGTCGTCCTTCGCCGCCTGATACTCCTCCGTGGCGGAGAAGAGCTCCCACGTCGGCTCCGAGGGGATGCGGGGCAGGTGCTGCGGCAGCGGCCCGTCCCACTTTGCCGCCAGCTCCTTTCCGACGGCGTTGAGCTCGGCGGCGCGCTCGACGTCCGCCTCATGCGTGCCGGCGAGGGCGATCTGCACCTCGTAGAGGCTGTCTCCCACCGCGGCGAGCGCGCGGCCGGGGAACTGCGCGATGTCCGGCATGTCGCTGGGCATGCGCATGCCCACGATGTCGGTGTAATCGGCGCGGTCGTTGATCTGAAGCCCGATGCCGCGGAAGCAGTCGCGCACCTTGTAGGGGATCTCGTTGGTCTTCATCGCGGTGGCGACGAAAAAGATGCCGCGGCCGCTGCCCTCGCGCAGCAGGGCGTAGAGCTTCTGGGTGTAGAGATCGTCGTTGCCGATCATCTCCATCACCTGCGCGAAGCGGTCGATGAACACGACGATGGCGGGGACGATGCTCTCTCCCTTGAGGTTGCGGAACTGGTTGTAGGCGAGGAAGCTGTCCGTCGCGATCTCGGCGAACAGGCTCCGCCGGCGCGCGTCCTCCTTCTCCAAAAGGTCGATCAGGCGGCGCAGCTCCGCCTCCTCCTCGCCGTAGATGATCTCGCCGACGTGCGGCAGGTCCGCGAGGCTGCCGAGCGTCCGGCTGGAGAGGCTGAGGATGTACATGTTGAGCGCGGCGGGGCTGTAGCGCAGCGCCAGCGCCATGACGACCGTCTGCACGAAGGTCGTCTTGCCCGTGGTCGCCATGCCGACGACCATGTAGTTGCGGTTGGCGATGAAGTCCAGCGAAACGGGGAAGTGCTTCTGGTTGTGCACGTCGTCGCCCATGGCGTAGACGACGCCGAGGTTCTCGCCGTCGTTCGGCCCGATCCACAGGTCGCGCTCCGGCGTCGAGGCGTCGGGCAGGCTGCCGTGGAAGATGCGGCTCGAAAGCTCCTCCATCCACAGGCGGTAGGACTCGGGCAGGCCGTGCTCCTTCGCCGTGCCGATGATGCGCTCGAGCACCGCGTCCATCTGCGTGACCTCGCGGTTGCTGCCGCCGCTCTTCTGCCGCTTGGTCGAAACGACCTTGCCGGTGGCGGTCAGCAGGTGGGGCAGCTCGGTCTCCGAGGGCTCGTTGGGGTTGTAGGTCAGGCCGCTGTAGCTGGTCTGCACCTGCTCGAAGATCTCGTCGTTGCCGATCTGGACGTAGCAGCGGCCGCGCGCCTTGAGGTAGGCGGCGTCGGGCCGGTGCAGCATCTCCATCGAGTCGCTGCGGCTCTGCACGCGCAGGCAGATCTTGAAGTTGGAGTTCGCCCAGATCTCGTCCGAGACGGAGTTCGACGGCTTCTGCGTGGAGAGGATCAGATGCACGCCCAGCGAGCGTCCCACGCGGGAGGCGCTGATCAGCTCGCGCATGAAGTCGGGCTGGTCCGCCTTGAGCTCGGCAAACTCGTCCACGATGATGATGAGGTGCGGCAGCCGCTCCTGCGCGGGATCGTCGTAGTAAAAGCGGATGTAGTCGTCGATGTTGTTGACGTCCGCGTCGCGGAAGATGCGCTCGCGGCGGTGGATCTCGCCCTGAATGGAGGCGAGCGCCCTCGCGATCGTGTTGCCGGTCTGCAGGTTGTCGATGATGCCGGTGACGTGGGGCAGCCGGCGGAACGCGTCCGCCATGCCGCCGCCCTTGTAGTCCACCAGAATGAAGCGAATTTGGTCGGGGTGGTAGTTCAGCGCCAGCGACAGGATGTAGGTTTGCAGCATGACGCTCTTGCCGGAGCCGGTGGTGCCCGCCACCAGTCCGTGCGGCCCGTGCGCCTTGTCGGAGATGTCCAGCACGAAGCGCTGCGAGCCGGCGCCGAGGCCGATGGTGGAGCGCAGCCCCTCATAGGCGTGGTTGCGGCTCCACAGGCGCCAGACGTCCAGATGCTCCACCTCGCGCACGTTGTACAGGTCGAGGAAGGACACCATCGAGGGGATGGCGGCGCTTTCGGACGAGTCCTTGACGCGCAGCGGCGCCAGCATGTGCGAGAACTGCTTGACCAGCTCCAGGTTGGGGTATTCGAAGTCCATGCGCCGCGCGTCGCCGTCCGAGGTGTAGATCGCGCCCGGGCTCGCGCCGGCGTCGAGCACGATGTGGCACTCCTTGGGCAGCAGCTCCATCGTCGGGGTCAGCAGCACCAGCGTCATGCCCCACGGGCGCTCGAGCAGGTGGCGCATGATGGGCTTGTTGTCGAGGATGCGCGGGTTCGTGCAGAAGATCACGTAGTGGGGCAGGGGCAGCTCCTCGTCCGCCTTGCCTCCGTCGTCCTTGCCGCCGGACTTCTCCATCGCCGACTCCAGCCGCATGGACAGCACCTCGTCGAGGTGGGTGATGACCTCCTGCACCGCGGTGGGGGAGACGGCGATCATGCGCAGCTCGCGGTCCTCGGACGAAAACACGTGCGGCAGCCAGCGCGTCCAGTCCCAGCGGGAGTAGGAGCCCTCCTCGCACAGCACGGCGATGCGCACGTCGTGGTAGCTGTGCAGCGCGGCGAGCTGGAGCAGAATGCTCTGCGCGAGCGACGCCGCCGCCTCGCCGCCCAGAATGCCCACGACGCTCTCGCGCCGCAGGTCCACCGTCACGGGCGCGTCGGCGATGGTGCCGTAGGCGTCGACCAGGCGCTGCGGCTCGTCGCGCAGCGGGTCGTCCACCATCGAGAGCTTGACGTCCTCCGTCTCAAGCGCGTTGGGCAGCGGCACGTCGCCCAGCCCGACGCGGAGGGACATGAAATCGGTGTGCTTGGGCATCCGCTCCCACAGGCGAAAGCGGCTGGTCTGCGGAAAGCGCGAGCACTCCTCCACGCTGGGGCAGGTCTCCAGCAGGCGGCGGTACTCCCGCTCGTTGAGCTCCCGCAGCCTCTGGTCGATCTCGCGGATGTAGAGCGCGTACTTGCCCACGCGCTTCTTCTCGATCTCGTCCGCCTGCTTCTTGCGGTAGTTGTTGTTCATCAGGCCCCAGAACACCGCCAGCACCGACGCCGTTCCGACCATTGTGAGGCCCGCGCTCATAAAGCCGCCCCGCGACGAGGAGATCGCCGCGCCCATCAGCATCGGCAGCACCATCGTCGTCGACGGGCCGAGCGTCAGCCACAGCGGCTGGTTGTTCTGCTGCTGCTTCTCCATCGGAGGGTCGATGTGCAGCGGCTCGACGTCCGGCTTTTGCAGGAAGCGCGGCGAGCGGTGGAACTGAATTTGCACCGACGGCAGCTCCAGCCCGTCGCGCCGGGGCTTCTCCTCCGGCGGGGAGACCGGCGTGAGCGCGATACTCGTGAACGCGCTGAGGTGGTCCACCGCCAGGATGCCGCCGAGGTAGATCAGCTTCACGCCCGCGCCGAGGGTGATCGTGTCTCCGAAGCGGAGCTTCGTTGCGTTGGAGGTGAGCTGGATGTTGTTGAGGTGGCTGCCGTTTTTGCTGTTGTCCGTATAGGTGCACACCCCGTCGGGGCGCAGGCTGAAAAAGCCCTGCTGCTTCGACACGGTGCGCAGCTCCGGGCGGATGCGCAGGGCGCAGTCCTCGCCCCGGCCGATGCTGACGTCGCCGGGAGGCAGAAGGAACTTCTTGAAGATACCGTCCGTCTCCGTGCACTCGGTAAAGACGATGCCGAGCGTGCAGTTGCCGCTGCGCATGGTGTAGCGCGCGCCGTTCTCCACGGGCAGGTCTCCCGTGCGCTCGCCGCCGTCGTCCCAGCGGAACTGCTCCGGCAGGGAGATGAAGCTCTTCCCGCCGAGGGCGTAGATGGGGATGAAGTAATCACGGTCCCAGCCGCTCATCGACTGCCAGACCGCGATGCGGTCGGACCACTTCTCCCCGCTGGGAAGATAGTAGTCCTGGATGCGGTTCTCGTAATAAAGCCAAGCGTACAGCACCGGAAACCTCCTCGCTGATCTGACGTCCGCGCGGGCGCGGAGCGGGGTGTGTGTCTCTCTCGAACGCTCAGTAGTGCGCCGACTGCGCGACGAAGCGCAGCGTGCCGACCTGGATCATGTCGCCGTTGGCGAGCTTCTGCGCCGCGCCGGGACTCAGCCGGTTGCGGTTGACAAAGGTCCCGTTCTGGCTGTGGTTGTCGATGATGCTGCTCTCCTGCCGCTGCGGGTCATAGCGGATGATAAAGTGCACGCGGCTGATCTCCGGGCAGGGCGGGGGAAAGGCGTAATCGCACGAGCGGTCGCGCCCCAGCCGGAACTCCGGCTTGTCGATCACGATCTGCCCCGCGGCGCCGTCCATGCTCACCAGAATGACGCGCGGCGTGAACCGCGCGCCGTCGCGCCGCTCGCCCACGTCCGGCAGCGGCGCGTAGGGGTCCTCCCCCCGCGGGCGGCGCAGCGCCTGAAAGAAGCCGGGACACTTGCGCAGCAGCAGCGCCAGCGCCAGCGCGCAGAAAAGCACGGCGAGCATCACGACCAGCGGGTCGGTGAAGACCGCCAGGAAGAAAAATACCGCGCCGAGCAGAACGATCCCGCCCGCCAGAAAGCCGATCGCCTGTTTCCGGGACATCAAATCACCTTCTTTTGCCTGTATTAAGGAAGCGCTGATTAAATCAACGTGTGCGGATTGGCGAGCAGATTTTTCGTCTTGCAAGCCAAAAAGCCGCAGGAATACTAACGTATTTCAAGGATTTTTGGCGCAGTCAAGACGGAAAAGATGCCGTCAAGACGTGCGCGGGGATTTATTCAGCGCTTCCTTAAAACCGGATGGTGATGTTGTGCGCGCCGATGGTCAGCTTGTCGCCGCTGTTGACGCGGCAGCGGCAGTTGTGGATCGGGCTGCCGTTGACCAGCGTGCCGTTCGTCGAGCGGTCGCTGAGCATCAGCACCGCCCCCTCATAGCGCAGCTCGCAGTGGACGCGGGAGACCATGTGGTCCTGCTTATCGAGCTGGAGCCCGCCCTCGCCCCGTCCGATGACGAGCGCGTCGGTACACACCAGCTGCTCGCTCCGCGTGCGCCCCTGATACTCGATCTGAAACTCGATCGGGTGCCGCTCGCCGTGGAGCTTATCCTGCGAGATCGGCTCTACCGCCGCCGGCTCCGCCCGAACGGGGCGCGCCGCGGGCACGGACGGCCCCTCCGGCGGCTTCGCGTCGTGCACGAAGAAGTGCACCACCACCGCCGCGATCAGCGCCAGCAGCAGCGCCGCGGCGAGCCAGACCGCGAACATCGGCACCGTCGCCACCAGAATGTCCACGTCCTGCATCATGTAGCCGGAGACCTTCTCGGGCGTGGTCTCCTCCACCTCGGGCAGGACGTACTCCACCGCGCCGTCGGAGAAAATGAGCTGCTGGATGGCCGCGGACGCGCCCGAGCCGTCGTAGGCGACGTTGTTCGACTCGCAGAAGCGGCGCACCGCGGTCTGCGTGTCCTCGTCGAAAACCTCCGGCGTGAGCACGAGGCCGCCGTCGTAGTAGTTGAGCGCCTTGAGCCGCGTCTGCATCGCCAGCACCGCCTCGCCCGACGCGCCGGGGCGCAGGTCCTCATACGCGGCGGAGCCCTTTGCCGGCACGGCGTCGGGACCCATCATCAGGTCCCACAGGCTCTGCCGGATCCCCTTTTCGTCAAACGGAACGCCGTTCGTCTCGCAGAACCCGGACACGGCGTACTGCGTCGCCACGTCGTAGAGAAAGGTCTTGTTCCCCTTGTAGTAGCCCAGCTCCGTCAGCCGGTCCTGCAGGGTCCCGATCTGAACGTCCGTTTTCTTCTGATCCTCCTCGCTCACGGGGGTGACGACGACGAAGGGATCGTAGTCCGCGGCGGCGCGCGGCGGGAGGGAAAGCGCCAGCAGCAACAGAGCCAGCAGCAGCGCGCACAGCGGCCCCCGCCGCGTCATCAGCCTTGCCAACGCAACCGCCCCCCCTTCCGGTAAAGCCCGCAATTCCGTCCTTTTGACGGCAAAGTGTACAAAACAGGAAACATTCCCCGTATTCTATTATGATAAAATACCATAGGATATCTGTTTTGTCAAGAAATCGGCGGTCCGTCATTTTCTCCGCGGGCGGTGGGAAAGGTTTGACTTTTTCCGTAAGATAGAGTAAATTATAGGAGAGTATACCTATCTTGTTCGGGAGGTATGACCATGCGAGCCAAAAAGCCGGTTTGCGCGCTTGCGCCGCTGCTTGCCGCCGTCCTTTTGCTGACGGCGCTCGTCCCGCTTCCCTTCGCCCGCGCGGCGGAGGGCGCCGCCGTGCTGCAAAGCCGGGTGACGGACGACTCGGTGCTCCTCTACGTGCGCGGCGCGGACAGCAGCCTCGCGAACGCGCGCATCGGCGTGGAGCCGGCGCCCGGCACGATGATCGAGGGGACGGGCGGCACCGTGGAGACGGTGACGTGGCTGCTGGTGGACAACTCGCTGTCCATCAAGCGGGACGACCGGCGGCTTTCCAAGGAGCTGCTGACCGACCTCGTCGCCGCGAAGTCGCCCAACGAGCGCTTCATCCTCTGCACGATCTCGGACCACCTGCACCCGCTGCTCTACGACAGCAGCGACTATTCCGAGTTGAAAAAGCAGATCGAGGCAATCGAGTACAACAACCAGGAGACCTATCTCACGGACGTGCTCTCCGAGCTGCTCGACCGCGAGGAGCAGCGCGCCCAGCCCGCCTTCGTGCGCGTTCTGGTGATCTCGGACGGCGTGGACAACAACCCCGGCGGCATCACGCGCGCGGAGCTGGAAAAGCGCCTGCGGGACAAGGGCGGCATCCCGATCTACTCCGTCGGCTGCCGCGGCAACGCGCAGGAGCTCAAGGAGATGTACGCCCTCTCCCGCCAGACCGGCGCGCAGAACTGGGCGTTCAGCGAGCTGGAGGGCACCTGGGACGTCACCTCCGCCATGAGCGGGGAGGAGATGCCCGTGTGCGCCGTGATCCCCATTCCGGAGACGCTGCGCGACGGGTCTTCCAAGGGCGTGCAGCTGAGCTTCGACAACGGCGTGACGGTGCAGACGCAGGTCAACATGCCCTTCGGCTCGGTCACGCCCCCGCCGCCGGAGCCCGAACCCGAGCCCGAGCCCGTTCCGGAGCCGGAGCCCGAGCCCGAGCCCGAGCCGACGCTCGCCGACAAAATGCGCGAGCACTGGGTCCTCATCGTCATCGGCGCGCTTTTGCTGCTGCTGCTGATCCCCCTCGTCACCGTGCTGCGCCAGAGGAAGCGCGGCCGTGCCGCGCCCGCCGCGCCGGCTCCCGCGCCGGACGATATGGCAGGAACGGCCGCCCCCGCGCCGCCTCCCGCGCCCGCCGCGCCGGACTTCGACGAGCGGACGGTCTACATGGGCGCCGGAACCGCCGCCTACGGAGGCGGGACGGTGAGCTCCGAGCGGCACGAGGGCGCGAAGCAGATCATCGTCTCCCTCCAGGACGTCGAGCGGCCCGAGATGCGCTTTGAGGTGGCGCTGCCCGTTTCCGCCGCGCCGGATACGGAGGACTCCGGCACGGTGTCCCTGCTGCACGGCGCGCATGGCTCGTCCGCCGCCTTCCACGGGGAGATCAGCATAGGCCGCGCGCCGGAGAACGACATCGTGATCGACTACAACAAGACGGTTTCGGGCCGTCACTGCAGGATCCTGCTCAGCGGGGAATCCGTGCGCGTGCTGGACCTCGGCTCGAAAAACGGCACCTTTGTCGACGGTATCCCCGTCAGGGGCGACGAGTCCGTGCCCGCGCGCAGCGACTGCACGCTGGAGCTCGGCGACGTGGCGTTCCGCCTCGGCGTCAGCGAACGGTAACAACCAAAAATCAGAACGGCAGGTGAACGGGACATGCATCTTTCCAGTATAGTGATTTGCGGACCGGGGAAGATCCGCTCGGAAAATCAGGACAATTTCTACCTCAACGGCATCATCCGCAACGATCCGTCCGACACCGGCGTACACCGCATCCAGAACCGCGCGCACGACTGCGGGCTCTACGCGGTGGCGGACGGCATGGGCGGCGAGCGGCACGGGGAAATGGCGTCGTGGATCGCCGTGCGCGAGCTGGATGCGGTCGACCGGGAGAGCGGCTGCGCCGGCGTCGCGGGCTATCTGCTCGACCGCAACGCCGAGATCTGCCGCTTTATCGAAAACAACGGCGGCGAGCGCAGCGGCACCACCTTCGTGGGACTTTTGATCCGCAACGACAGCGCCGATCTCGTCAACATCGGCGACAGCCGCGCCTATCTGCTGCGGGGCACCAGGCTTCATCAGATCAGCCGCGACCACACGGTCGTGCGCCAGATGCTCGAGCTGGGCACCATCTCGAAGGAGCAGCTGCGCACCCATCCCGACCGGCACAAGCTGACCCAGCACCTGGGCATCTTCCCGGACGAGCTGATCATCGAGCCCTACACCGCCATCGGCGACCTCAGGGAGGACGACGTGCTGCTGCTGTGCAGCGACGGGCTGTACGACATGGTGGAGGACGAGCGGATCCGGGAGCTGCTGCTCTGCTCGGACAGCATCTCCGACAAGGCGGCGGCGCTGTACTCCGAGGCGATGCAGAACGGCGGGCGCGACAACATCACCGTGCTCATCGTCAAGGTGGAACCGGCGGAGACGCCGGAGCTGGATCAGACGATCTGATGGAACCCGCGCGCGACACAATTCCAATCGAAAGCAGGCGGTTACGATATGAACGGACACTATGAGATCGGGGACGTCGTCCTCAACAACTGGAAGCTCGTCCGGCTGATCGGCGAGGGCAGCTACGGCAAGGTCTTCGAGGCACAGCGCGAGGACTACGGCCTGACCTACCGCTCGGCGATCAAGATCATCACCATCCCCAAGTCCCAGAGCGAGATCACCAGCGTGCGCGCGGAGGGTATGGACGACGCCTCCGTCACCGCGTATTTCCAGAGCTTTGTGGAGCGCATCGCCAAGGAATTCGCGCTCATGGCGCAGCTCAAGGGCACGGCGAACATCGTCGGCTACATGGACCACGACACGATCCGCCACGAGGACCAGCTCGGCTGGGACATCATCATCCGCATGGAGCTGCTGACGCCGCTGCTCAACCACACCATCGAGCACGGCCTGCGGCACGACGACGTCATCAAGCTCGGCATCGACATGTGCAAGGCGCTGGAGCTGTGCCGCAAGCAGAGCATCATCCACCGCGACATCAAGCCCGAGAACATCTTCCTCTCGGAGCTGGGCGACTACAAGCTGGGCGACTTCGGCATCGCGCGCACGATGGAGGAGACCTCCGGCGCGACGATCGCGGGCACCTATAAGTATATGGCGCCCGAAATATACAAGGAGCAGCCCTACAACTTCACCGTGGACATGTACTCCCTCGGCGTCGTGCTGTATCAGATGCTCAACCGCGGACGCACCCCGTTCCTGCCCCCGTATCCGACGCCGATCCGCCACTCCGACCAGAACAACGCCATTGCCCGGCGCATGTCCGGCGAGCCGATCCCCGCGCCGCTGGACGCGGACGAGGCGCTCGCCGCCGTGGTGCTCAAGGCGTGCGCCTACCGTCCGGAGGACCGCTACGCCTCGCCCACCGAGATGCGCGAGGCGCTGGAGGCGCTGCCGCGCACGGACACGGACAGCGAGCGCGACGCCTTCGTGGACGAGACCGTGAGCGCCGCACTGCGCGGCAGCTCCGGCGGCAGCGGAAGGCCCTTCCGCACCGGCGAATTCTCCCCCCCGCAGCCGCAGGGCGCCGACGCGCCCGCCGCGGGCGGGGACGACGCGCTGGGTGCGACCGTCGGGCTCTACGGCGCGCGTCCCGCCTCCGATATGGCGCCTCCGCCGGGGGACGGGACCGTGTGCGACCCGCGCCTGAGCACGCCGCAGCCCTATGCGCCGGAGCCCGGCGCTTCCTATGGGGGCGCGCCGGCGCAGAACGGCTCGTTCGCCGGCGCTGCCGGTCAGCCGTATCCCCCGATGCAGAATGGCTCGTTCGCCGGCGCTGCCGGTCAGCCGTATCCCCCGATGCAGAATGGCTCGTTCGCCGGCG
>CAMVAV010000019.1 GCA_947165595.1 uncultured Clostridia bacterium
CGGTGCCGTTCCTGATTCTCGGGCTGCCGATGTTCGACACGCTCTTTGCCATCGTCAGGCGGCTGGCACACGGACAGAATCCGATGTCGCCGGACCGCGGGCACATCCATCACCGTCTCATCGACATGGGCCTGAGCCAGAAGCAGGCGGTCGCGGCGCTCTATGTCGTGAGCAGCATCCTCGGCCTCTCCGCGGTGGTGCTGACAACCAGCGGCGCGATGCGCGCCATGCTCTTTCTTGTAACGGTGGCGGTGGTCGCTTTCCTTGCCTCGCGCGTCATTTTCCCGCGTGAAATCGCCTCGGCGCGTCTGGAAAAAAGGCTGGAGGCGGAGAAGCGTGCCGCATTGCCGGATTTTGACGTTCCGCTGGACGACATGCCGGAACCGGAAAAAACGGACGAGAGCGACGAGATCGAGCTGCATCCCGCCGTCAGCGCGCTCGGCCATGAGATCGAGCTGCACCCCGCCGTGGACGCGGACAGGCTGGAGAACCGGGACCGCGCGGAGGAGAAGAAGGAGGAGGAAAGAAAGCAGGACGATGGATAAGCTGCGTATTATGAGCGTGTTCGGCACCCGGCCGGAGGCTATCAAAATGGCGCCGCTCGTCAGGGAGCTGCAATCGCGCGAGGGGATCGAGAGCCTCTGCTGCGTAACCGCGCAGCATCGCCAGATGCTGGATTCCGTCATGGACGTATTCGGGCTCAAGGCGGACTGCGACCTCAATATCATGACGCCGAGCCAGACGCTTTCGACCATCACGAGCAAGTGTCTTGTCGGGATGGACGAGGTGATCGAGAGCAAAAAGCCCGATATGATCCTTGTCCACGGCGACACGTCGACGACCTTTGCCGGAGCGCTTTCCGCCTTCTATCACAAGGTGCCCGTCGGACATGTCGAGGCGGGGCTTCGGACCTACGACAAGTATTCTCCCTACCCGGAGGAGATGAATCGCAAGCTCGTTACCCAGATCGCAGACCTCTTTTTCTGCCCGACGCAAAACAACCGCGACAATCTCGCGCGGGAAGGCGTGACGGAGGGCGTGTTCGTCACCGGCAACACGGTCATCGACGCGCTCAAAACCACCGTGCGGGAGGACTACGTCTTTTCGACCGGCGCGCTCAACGAGCTGGATTACGAAAAGCGCAGGATCGTGCTCGTCACCTGTCACCGGCGGGAGAACTACGGCGAGCCGATGCGCTGCATTATGACCGCGCTGCGCGATATCGCGGCGCAGAACGAGGACGTGGAGCTGGTCTATCCCGTGCATTTGAGCCCCGTTGTGCACGAGGCGGCGAATAAATACCTTGCCGGCGCGCCGCGCGTGCGTCTGATCGACCCGCTGCCCGCGGACGAGATGCACAACCTGATGGCGCGCGCCTATCTGGTGATGACGGATTCCGGCGGCTTGCAGGAGGAGGCGCCCGCCCTGGGCAAGCCGGTGCTTGTCCTGCGGCGTGAGACGGAACGGCCCGAGGCGGTCGAGGCGGGAACGGTCGCGATGGCGGGCGTCCGCTACGACGACATCCTGCGCATGGGCAATGAGCTGCTGCGCGACCGCGCGGCGTACGAAAGGATGGCGCACGCCGTCAATCCCTATGGGGACGGGCACGCCTGCCGCCGTATCGCGGACGCGATCGAGTGGCACTTTGGGCGGCGCACGGAAAAGCCCGCTGATTTTGCGCCATGAAAAAACGGGGAATGTCGCTGATCGGCGGCGTGTTCGTCGCTCTGATCCTGCTGGTTATCGTGTTTCTTGTGCGGCTGACGCTGCAGCGTCCCGTCGCGGTCGTGCTGCCTGAGCTGCCCGGCACGGAGAGCGGCGGCAGCGTTGCGTCGGAACCGTCGCAGGATTCCATCCGCCGCGTCGAGGTGACTCCGGAGACCGTGCAGCGCGTGATCGAGCGGCTTGCGCGTCCCGAAAGCTACCGGCGCACGATCACGCTCGAGCGTTTCTGGCAGGAGGGGAGCGGTCAGACCGGGGCAACCGTGCGCGTCCTGAACGGCTGGACGCGCACCGATCTGTCCGGTGGAGACGGAACGCAGAAGCATGTCATCACAGGCGACGATATGTGCTGGGTCTGGTACGGCTCGGATGCGCGCGTGTTTTCCGGGACAGCAGCGTTCACCGCCGATGAGGAACAGGGAATCCCAACCTATGAGGATATCCTCAGGCTGCCGGTGGATCGGATCACCGCGGCGGATTATCGCGTGCTGGACGGCGTGAAATGCGTTTATGCGGAAACTGCGGAGGACGCTTTCGGCTACCGGGAGCGCTACTGGGTCAGCGTGGAAAACGGGCTTCTGGTGTGTGCGGAGCGTCTGGAGGGCGAGGAGGTCGTCTATCGTATGAAGGGCATGGAGATTGTCTTGAACGACGTCGACGCGCAGGCGTTTTCCCTGCCGGACGGGTCAAATCCGTACCCCGGCGCGGAGGACCGTGGTCGGTCGGAGCACGCGGAAAAGGATGAGGACTGACGAAGACTCGCCAGTCCTTGTTTTTTATGTGCATCAAAGGATCAACAGCAGCCCCAGCGCAATGAGCAGCTCGTCGTCCGCCTTTTCCTCAAACAGAAAAAAGAGAATGAGCAGCAGCAGGAGATCGCCGGTGTCCACGTCCTGCAGCCGCAGCCTCTCAAGCAGCGAGCCGAGAAAGCGGGACGCGTCCGGAGGCGGCTTCGGCGGCGGCGGAGCGGGATGCGGCTTCGGCGGTTTGGGAGGCGGACCGGGCGGCGGAGCGGGACGCGGTCCCGGCGGTATAGGCTGCGGCCCCGGAGGAGGCCGGAGCGGCGGCGGACAGGGCGGCGGCGGGGGCGGGGAAGCCTCGGGCGGCGCGGGACGGAAGCCCGGCGGCTCCGGCGGGCGCTTCGGCGCCGTGCGGACGGGAATGCAGGTATATTCGCCGCGCTCGTTGCGGATGTAACGGTTAAACACGGGCGGAATCCTCCTGTCCCTGTGTGATAAGGAAGGTCTTTCCCAGATGGATCAGCCGCGCGAGCTGTGCCGCACGCTCGACCTTGCCGCGCCGCGCCTCGCTGAGAAACGGCTTGAGAGCCAGCAGAAAGGCCGTCGTTTCGCTGCTCTCGGGTCGGTTGAGCTGCCGCAGCATCGGCATGAGCCGCCGCAGCAGCTCCGGGTCCAGCCCGCCGAGCGCGGTGCGCAGCGCCTCCGGATCGGGCCCGCCGTCCTCTGCGCGGGGCGTAGCCTTTTCCGCGCGTTTTTCACCGGGAGCGGCGTCCGCCTCGACCGACGGTCCCGTGCCGGGCGACTGGCCGGAGATGCTTTGCGCGAGGGAGACGATCTGCGCCATGGCGTCGGGGTCGGAGAGAATCTGATTCAGTTGCTCCTGCCATTCCGCCATTTCATACGCCTTTCCCCGTTACCGCTTCGCCGTGTCGCTGAGGCGGCCCATGATTTGCGCGCCGTCCGGCGTCTGCATCAGCCCCCGCAGCATTTGCGACAGCTCCTGCGTGTCGCCCTTCGCGGCGGACTGTGCCGCGCGATGGAGCGCCGCGCCGCCGTCGCCGCCCGCCAGCAGCTCCATCAGCCGATGCCCGTCGCCCGAATTCATGATCTGCTCGGCAAGCTGCTTGTTCTGCTTGAGCCGCTCGATCGCTGCCGCGGTTTTTGCGTCCATGAATAGTCCTCCTTGTTCGGAAAGCGCTGACAGGATCGGCGTTTCCTTCTGGTTTCATACTATTATATGCGCTGTGCGAAAAAAAGTGCCTCTTTGCCGTTGACAGGTTCCCTGCAAGCGGGTTGATTTACTTGATGGCATACAAAAGCTCCCTCTGTGGGAGACAGTTCCGATTTTCACTGTCTCCTGCAGAGGGAGCCTGTTACGATACAGAAAGTCCCGGGCGCTGCCGGATAGGAATTCAGAAGCTCTGAATGATCTCAACGATCTCCGCGCCGATGCGCTTTTGCGCCTCGACGGTCTGCGCGCCGATGTGCGGGGTGCAGGATACCATCGGGTGGGAGTAGAGATCGTGATTCTTCGACGGCTCCTCCGCCCAGACGTCAAGCCCCGCCGCGCGGACCTTGCCGGAATTCAGCGCGTCGAGAAGGGCCGCCTCGTCGACGTTGCCGCCGCGGGAGGTGTTGATGATGCACACGCCGTCCTTCATCTTCGCGATCGTATCCGCGTTGACCAGCGGACCGCCGGGAAGGGCAGGGGCGTGGAGCGAAACGAAATCGGACTTTGCCAGCAACTCGTCCAAAGTGACATAGGGGATACCGGTCGCCTCGTCCGTACCGGAGGTGCGGGAAGAGCGCGTCGCGATGACATCCATGCCGATCGCCTTCGCCATCACGCCGAGGTGAGCGCCGATCCTGCCGAAGCCGACGATGCCCAGCGTCTTGCCCTGAAGCTCGATACCCTTGGCGTAAGCCTTCTTTTCCCACTTGTCCTCGCGCATGGTGCTGCCGGCGACGGAAATGTAACGCGCGCAGGCAAACATGTGGGCAAGCGCGCACTCCGCGACCGACTGGCTGGAAGCGTTCGGGGTATTGCGGACCTTGATGCCGTTCTCCTCGGCATATTTTACGTCGATGTTGTCGACGCCAACGCCGCCGCGGATGATGAGCTTCAGCTTGCCGCCCTTCGCCTCGTCGATGTGGTTGGCGCGCACCTTGGTCTTGGAGCGCACGACCACCGCGTCAAAATCGCGCAGCGCCTTGCCCAGTTCCTCCGGCTCATAGAACTGCTCGACGACCTCATGACCCAGTTCCTTGAGCTTGGCAAGCGCGGTCTTATCCATTCCGTCCGTGACAAGAATTCTCATTTCAAACGCTCTCCTCATTTATTATTTTTTCATTGCAGTGGAAAGGGGGAGCAAGCTCCCCCTTCAGGATATTACTTGTGCTCCGCCTCGAACTTCTTGAGGAACTCGACCAGCGCCTCGACGCCCTCCTTGGGCATGGCGTTGTAGATCGAAGCGCGCAGACCGCCGACGCTCTTGTGGCCCTTGAGGTTGTCGTAGCCGGCAGCCTTGGTCGCCTTGACGACCTCGGCGTCGAGCTCGGCGCTCTCGGTGACGAACGGGACGTTCATCAGGCTGCGGACCTCGGGAACGACGGTGCCCTTGAACATCTTCGAGGAATCGAGGAAGTCATAGAGGATCTTCGCCTTCTCAATGTTGCGGCGCTGCATTTCCTCCAGGCCGCCGATGCTCTTGAGGTACTTGAACACCTTGCCGCAGCAATAGATGTCCCAGCAGTTCGGGGTGTTGTACATCGAGCCGTTCTTGGCGTGGGTGTCATAGCGCATATAGATCGGCATCTTGGGATCGAGGTCCTCGCGGATGAGGTCCTCACGGATGATGACGATGGACATGCCGGCGGGGCCGACGTTCTTCTGCACGCCCGCGTAGATCAGACCGTAATCCTTGACGTTGCAGGGCTTGGAGAGGAACATGGAGCTCTGGTCTGAGACGAGGACGTGACCCTTGGTGTTCGGCAGCTTCTGCCAAGTGACGCCGTGGATGGTCTCATTCTCGCAGATATAGACATAGTCCGTGTCGTCGGGGATGTCGAGATCGGAGCAGTCGGGGATATAGCTGTAATTCTTATCCTTGCTGCTGGCGGCAACGATGACCTCGCCATACTTCTTTGCCTCGGCGATCGCCTTCTTGGACCAGGCGCCGGTCTCAATGTAAACCGCTTTGCCGTTCTTCATCAGGTTCCAGGGGATCGCCGCAAACTGCAGCGTCGCACCGCCCTGGATGAACAGGACCTTATAATTGTCGGGAATTCCCATCAGCTCGCGAAGATCGGCCTCGGCCTCGTCCACGATCTTCTGGAACACCGCGCTGCGGTGCGACATCTCCATGACGCACATGCCGCTGCCGCGGTAGTTCATCATCTCATCGCGGATCTCCTCCAGCACGGGCTCGGGCATCATCGCGGGACCTGCGGAAAAATTATATACACGATCATAGTTCATGGCGCGCGTCCTCCTTAAAAATTTGTGTACTATCAGTATAGTACGGGACACGGAAAAAGACAAGGGGTAAAAGCAAATAATTTTTCAGAAAGCCAAAAATAATTTTTGTTTTTTGCGGTACAGGAAGAAATCAGTTGCATCTTTCCCGAGTTGCGTGTAGAATAACCGCAAGTGTTAAAAAACCGTAAAGGACGTGAGTTCCATCAGACCCGACGGAAAAAAAGTAAAAAACGAGAGCCCCTTTGTCGCCGTAACGCCCTACATCATGCCGTACCGTTATGACGCGATGAATATGGTGACGGAATACGCGGACATGGAGATCCTGCGCGAGTATATCCACGGCAAGCGCAAACAGGGCGTCCGCATTTCGTATATGGCGCTGGTTTTGGCCGCGTACTACAAAGCGTATCTGAAAAATCCGAAGATCAACCGTTTTGTGATGAATAAGAGGATCTACGAGCGCAACCACTTCTGCGTCAGCTTCGTCATGCTGAAAACGCGCGCGGACGGCACGCCGGACGAGACGACGCTCAAGGTCTTCTTTGAACCGGGCGACGACGTGCTCTCCATCAACCGGAAGATCGAGAAGATCATTGAGGAAAACGGCAACGCCCAGCACGACAACGCCACGGACAAGTTCGCAAACTTTCTGTTCTCCATGCCGCTGCTGCCGGACATTGTCGTCGGGCTTGCGCGCCTGTTGGACCGGTGGGGGATCCTGCCGCGCTGGATCATCGACCTCAGCCCGTTCCACACAAGCCTTTTTATCACCAACCTCGCGAGCATCAACACCACGCACATTTTCCACCACACCTACGAGTTCGGCACCACGAGCGTCTTTGTCTGCATGGGCAAGCCGGTTGCGAACTACATCCACGGCGAGTATCGCAAAAAGCTGCTGCCGCTGAGCTGCGTGATGGACGAGCGCATCTGCTCCGGCGTGGAGTATGCGCAGTTCTGGGTCAGCTTCAGCCACTATCTCAAGCATCCCGAGCTGACGGAGAACGGCGCGGAGGACGGTCAGACGGCCGCGGCGGGGAAAAAGCCAACCGCGTAAACCGCGCGGAAAACAAAACACGGCCAACAGGGGAGCCCGGCATGTGCCGGGCCCCTTTTCACAGCTCCGTCGCGTCAAAGGCCCTGAGCGCAGCCTTCGCGGGATGATAGAGCCGCCGACCCGTGTAGTCAAAGCGGGAGCCGTGGCAGGGACAGTCCCAGGTCTTTTCCTCGCTGTTCCATTCCAGCGCGCAGCCGCGGTGCGGGCAGACAGGCGAGACCGCGTACAATCTGCCGGTCTCGTCGCGATAGACGCCGTATTGCTTTCCGTGATGCCGAACAATACCGGCGTGTCCGGACTCGATGGCGTCTGCTTCGCGCTCGGCGGCGGTGAACAGCCGCCGTTTTTTTCCTCTTGCGGCATAGAGCGCGCCCTCCATCATCGCTTCGATGGACGCGGAGGGGAAGAAGCGGTCGGGAGAGAAAACGTCGGCGTAGGGGTAGTGCTTTCCGAGTATCTCGGCGGAGAGCAGCGTCGCGGCGACCATGCTGTTTGTCATGCCCCAGCGGCCGAAGCCGGCGGCAACGTGCAGATGCGGCGTCGCGGCGCTGTAGCGTCCGATATAGGGGACGCCGTCCATCGTCACGCAGTCCTGCGCAGACCATGCCCGGATCTCCTGCGCCTGCGGAAACCAGAGCTTCGCCTGCGCGCGCAGCCGCTCATAGCTGTTGCCCCGGTTTTCGCCGCAGCGGTGCAGGCCTCCGCCGAGAAGCAGCAGATCGCCGCGCGTCTGAAGGCTCCAGCCTCGCGTGTCGGCGTCGAGATACCAGCCGTCCAGCCGCGGCGCGTTGGAAAGGGCGAGCAGATACGCCTGCTCCTGCCGCAGCTTCAAATGATAGAGTCCCCAGCGCTCCAGCATGGGATAGCGTGTAGCGACGACGATGTGGGACGCTTCCACGCAGCCGGCGTCGCAGCGGACAAGCCGTCCGCGGATGTCCCGCACGGGTGTTTTCTCAAAAACCGTCAGACCAGGAAGGAGGGCGGCAAGAAAGGGAACCGGCTCAAAGGCGGCTTGCCCCGAAAAGCTGATTGCTTCACGCACCGGAAAGGGAAGACCCTTTACAGGGATTAACTCCGCTGGAGCGCCGAGAAGCCTTGCCGACAGGTATTCCAGCTCCAGATCGGGGCCGTTCGGCGCGGTGCAGACGTGGGAGACCTGCTCCCGAAGCGCACAGTCGACGCCCAGCACGCCGATCAGGTCGAGGTACTGCTTGACGGCGTGGAGCTGCGCCGCCACATACTGCCGTGCCAGATGCTCTCCGAAATCGTGGATCAGACGCTCGCAGAAGACGCCGTGCTGCGCGGAGATGCGAGCAGTCGTCTTTGCGGTCACGCCTCCGGCAAGGCGTCCTTCCTCCAGCAGCACGACGCGCAATCCGGCCTTGTGCAGGGCAAACGCCGTCAGGATTCCCGCCATACCTCCGCCGACGACGGCGACGTCGGCATGAAGCCGTTCTTCCAGACGGGGAAACGTTGGCAAAGTATAGGCGCTTGTGTTCATACCCAGCCTCCCGATATAGTATAGCCTTTGGCCGGGGCTAGGTTTTGCGGAAAGCAGGCTTCCTATTCCTTCCAGAATTGGAAATCATTTTGCATTGCCAAATAGGTTACAAAATGGTTACAATGGGACATGAAAGGGAGGTAATACCTATGAAACGCAAATTATCCAGCGGAATCCTGGCATTCATTCTCATCTTTACCATGACCGTTCCGACTTTTGCCGCAAATTGCCGGACGCCGTCCCTCCGGAACGAGGCGCTGTGGCAGCTGCTGACCCGATCGGGCTGCTGCGGCGGACAGCAGACGGGGAACGAGCTCAACTCGTTTTTGCGCATATGGCTCGCACAGCAGCTCGTCTCGGGCGATGAGCCTGCGCAGAAGGAGCAGGACGAGGCAGCGAAGCCTCCGCAGCCGGAGACCGCGCCCGACGCGCCGTCGTCAGACAGCGAAATGCCGCCTGAACCGGAACACCCTCAAGACTCAGCCGGAGCCGGCGACGGGGAAGCACAGCAGGAAAGTCCAACGCGAGCCTATGAGCACGAGGTGGTTCGGCTGGTCAATCTTGAGCGTGAAAAGGCAGGCCTCGCCGCGCTGCGGGAGGACGCCGCGCTGTCCGACGTCGCGCGGGCAAAGTCACAGGACATGCATGATCTCGGCTATTTCGACCACAACAGTCCTACTTACGGCACGCCGTTTCAAATGATGCGCTCCTTCGGCGTAAGCTATCGCACAGCGGGAGAAAACATTGCCATGGGCTATCGCACGCCCGCGGCGGTCGTGGACGCCTGGATGGCGTCGCCGGGACATCGCGCAAACATTTTGAACGCGTCCTATACGATCATCGGCGTCGGTTATGTAGCGGACGGCCATTACTGGACACAGCACTTCATCGGTTGACGCAGCGAGCGAAAAAAGCAAAATTGATCGCACAAGTCCGCGCGAAACGGTTCGCGACGATTCTTCAAATGAAAGCAGGCGAAGAATTCATCAAACCCTTTCGCGCGGGCGTTTCCAAGCAGAGAAGTACAAAACATCAAAACACATAATTGAACAAAATGTATGAAAGTTTTGTTCGATTTTTTGTGGGAAACAAACATATACAGGGATTCGGGTATAACCCGCGGTAACAGATGTTGCCGCGGGTTTTTCATTATTTCTTGCCCGTAACCCTGTCTTAGACGGTCGCCATACCGTTTGAGAAATATAAAACTCTACATGAAAGAGAGGAAAAGGAAAATGAAGATCAAGGTTTATGGCAAGGTGCATCGTGAGGGCACGAACAAGAAGACAGGGAAGCCGTACGACTTCAACCAAATTCACTATCTCGGCAAGGCTCCGGACGTTGAGGGGCAGACGGCGGAAACGCTCTTCCTCGACCCGCGCGACTTCCCGCTTGACAAGATCAACGTCGGGCAGGAGTACAACGTCGAATTCAACCAGCGCGGCTTCGTGGTTGGGTTCGAGCCGTTGAAGTGAGGCGCGGCATGAGCGGCAAGGAAAAGGAAGTCACAATCCGATTCCGCGAGAAGGACGCTTTCCAGCACTATTTCGACCTGATTACTTCCGCAAAGGAGGGCATGACGCTCGAAGAAGAAGAAGAAGAAGAAGAAACGATAATCAAGGGAGCTTTGAGCGAGGCAATCAAAAACGAATACATTTCTGCTCAATCCTTTTCTTGCGGAAATCCGGCTGAGCTGACGGGAGCGGGAATACGGGCGCAAACAAGATTCTCAAGCGAATGGAATCCTTGCCAACGCGCGCTTGACACATACAGTTTTTCAAACATGGTTGACAAAGCCTCGTGGTATGGTGTACTATATGGGCGGGCGGTGAATCCGCCCATATAGCACAGGGTTTTGCTCACAGGCTCTTGTCTATCAGCAAGAGTATGAGCCCAACGATGAAGTCAACAAGAGCGGTAATGATGATGGGGCGAACATCAAGAGCATTCCGCTTTGTTGGCTTCTTCTTTCTCCGCTTCACCGAAACTCCCCCTTTCATCCAAAATTGGAGAGCGCGCGCGACGCTCGCGGCGCGCGTGTGTCTTTACAGCCTTATGGACGAAATTGTTTGTCAAGGGGACCGTGGAATAAATACCAGTGCTCACACTGGTTTTTATGCCGCGAAAGCCCCTTGACAAATAAATTTCATGTCCATGCTACACTACATTATTCTCCCGTCCCGCCGAAGCGAAAACCGACAAGCGCGGTATGGTGGAAGGGTAGTGGCGATCTCGTTTGCGGTTTGGCTCACGACCGAGACAGCAGAAAGCAGAAAGCAGTTGACAGCACTTTCATTGTTTGACGTCTCACGGAAGTCAAATAATATCGCGCAAGCGATTGTGCCGGGAATAAGCACTTGTTTAATCGTTCTGCTGGCTCGGGCGTGCGACGCAAGACCTTGGCTTGCGTCGATCACAAAAAAAATAAAGCCCTTGGCATAATCCAAAAGCTTATTTCAATACATTGCGAAAGCAATATTGCTTTACATCATGTTCAACAAATTCAAAAAAAACTCTTGACAAATATATGAACAATCCGCTAACGTAACAGACAAGCAAAGAGCATTTCTGGTGGTTTGATAGGTTCAAGTGGCGCGGAAAACTGCTAACAAAACTGTTATTTTGTTCTTCGCACATCTGCAATAGGCGAGGGCTTGCCCTCGCAATAAAAAAAGATATGCGATTGAACAAAATAAAAACTTTGTTTAAAATAGGGGATTGATTTTTTGAGGAATCCGCGGTACGATAATAATACACTGAATTGGAGTGGTTGCCATGCTTGACTATCGTACCGAAGCGCCTGCGGTCCTGCGGGACTTTCTTTCGTATCACGAGACCATTAAAGCACACTCACAGCGCACGGTCGACGAATACTTTCTTGATCTGCGAAATTTTTTTCGCTATCTGAAGATGACGCGCGATCCAGCGCTCAAAAACTGTGAGCTGCATGAGATCGACATTATGGACGTCGATGTGGATTTTGTGCGCACCGTAACGCTGACGGAGATTTATGGCTATATGACCTATCTCAGCCGCGACCGTATCCGGCATCAGAACAGCGACAAATCGGACTATGGCCTGAATGCGGCGTCACGCGCACGCAAGATCGCCACGATCCGCTCCTTTTACAATTATCTGACGAACAAGGCGCACCTGATTGAACAAAATCCTGTGAAGGATATGGATTCGCCAAAGCTGATGAAATCGCTGCCGAAATATTTGACACTGGATGAGAGCGTGCAGCTTCTGGATTCGGTCGACGGCAAGAACCGCGAGCGCGATTACGCCATACTGACGCTTTTTCTGAACTGCGGACTGCGTATCTCGGAGCTGTGCGGACTCAATCTCAACGACATCCAGGGCGAGGCGCTGCGCGTGCTCGGCAAAGGCAATAAGGTCCGCATCGTCTATCTGAACGAAGCGTGCCTCAGCGCGCTGAACGACTGGCTTGCGGTGCGCCGTCCGATCACGGGGCGCGATCAGAACGCTCTGTTTTTATCGTCGCGCAACGAGCGGATCAGCAAATCGAACGTTCACGCGCTGGTCAAAAAGCACATATCCGCCGCCGGGCTCGATGCGACGCAGTATTCCTCGCACAAGCTGCGCCACACGGCGGCGACGCTGATGCTGCAAAACGGCGTCGACGTGCGCGCCGTGCAGGAGGTTTTGGGTCACGAGCACCTCAACACGACGGAAATCTACACCCATGTTGACAACGAGATGCTCCGAACCGCAGCAAAGGCGAATCCCCTCTCGAAGATCAAAACGCCGGAAAAGAAAAATTGAACAAAATATAAGAGCCGCAGATCGCGGCTCTTATTGATAAGGTATGTATGCCGTCATGAATAAGGTTTTCTCCGACGCGTTACGCCTTCCAAAGCGAATGCAGATTGCAGTAGGCATAGACCGCTTCGACCTCGTCGCCCTCGCAAAGCATGAAGCAGGCCTTCGGCGCGTCGCCGGGTTTCAAGGTCTTGCGCTGGTTCCCCTGCTTTGTCTGGATCGAGATCCACTCGATGTAGTGCGCCTCCAGCATCGGGTGTTCCACGGCGCCGACCGTAACGGTGACCTTGTTCCCCTCGACAGTATAGACCGGGACGTGCTTTTCGTGCGCGCCGTCGCTGGTGCCGGGTACGATCTCCTGCATGGGCTTGCCGCAGCAGGTGATCGGACAGCCGTCGACCTTGATGGCGGCGACCATATTTCCGCAATGCTCACATTTGAAAAACCTCTGCTCCATGATACGACCTCCTTTATTAATTATCCGCTTGTCCCCTGCCCTTTTATTATATTGTAAAACAGAACAAAGTGCAAGTAAAACCGGAGCGGCGCCGAACACAAAATACGACGCCGCTCCGGTATTTTCAGTGTTGTCAGAGAATGATGCAGATCAGGCCGCCGCTGCCCTCGTTGATGATGCGCTCCAGGGTCTCGCGAAGCTTTTTCCGCGCATCGTCCGGCATACGCTTGAGCTTTGCCTGCAGGTCCTCGTTGACAATCTCGTGAAAGCTGCGTCCGAAGATGTTCGACTGCCAGATCTTGGTGGTGTCGCCCTCGAATTCCTGCAGCAGATAATTGACCATGTCCTCGGATTGCTTTTCGTTGCCGACGATCGGGGAAACCGTCGTTTCGATGTCCGCGCGGATCATATGGATCGACGGCGCGCTTGCCTTGAGCCTGACGCCGTAGCGGCCGCCCTGCTTCATGATCTCCGGTTCCTCCAGATCCAGCTCGTCAACGCTGGGAACCACAATGCCGTAGCCGGTTTCCCGCGCGTCGCGCACCGCCTGCGCCACCTTGTCGTATTCGGTCTTGACCGAGGAAAGCTCCGTCAGCAAGGACATCAGATCGCCGTCATCCGCGATCGGGAAGCCGGACTGCTCGCTGAGCGTTTGATAAAACAGAACACGGGGCAGCTGCAATTCCGCATTGGCGACTCCGCTGCCGAGCTGGATCGAGGTCACCCGCGCGTCGCTGATCTCCTCGAGCGCGCCCATCGCTTCGACGGCGGTGCCGACCTCGCGGATGTGGCGGAGCTGCCCGGCACTCTCCCGAATGGCACGGTACAGGCTGCTTTTGATCGGATGATCTGCGGCAAGCGCCTCCACCCAGGACGGAATGGTGATATCGAGCTCCGTAAGCGGGAATTCGTAGAGGATCGCCTTGAGGATCTCCTCCACCGCCGCGTCGTCAAGCAGCAGACAGTTGACCGGGAGGCAGGTGACGCCGTAGGTATGCGCAATCTCGTCCGCCATGCCGCGCACGCGCTCGGAGCCGGGATCGGCGGCGTTGAGCAAAACGAGGAAGGGTTTTCCAATCTCCTGCAGCTCGCGGATGACGCGTCCCTCCGCCTCGACATACGACTCGCGCGGGATATCGGTGATGCTGCCGTCGGTGGTGACGACAATGCCGATGGTCGAATGCTCGCGAATGACGCGCGTCGTTCCCAGCTCGGCGGCCTGCGCCATCGAGACCTCCTGCTCCATCCAGGGTGTGGAGACCATGCGCGGCGACTCGCCGTCCGTGTCGCCTGTTGCGCCCGGAACCATATAGCCCACGCAGTCGATCAGCCGCACAGAGCAGCTTGCGCCGTCGCCGAGGGCGATGTCGACAGCCTCCTCCGGTACGAATTTGGGCTCCGCCGTCATCACCATGCGTCCCGAGCCGCTCTGCGGAAGCTCATCCTTGGCCCGCTCGCGCCGATAGACGTTCTCGATATTCGGAAGCACCTGCGTCTCCATGAAGCGCTTGATGAACGTCGATTTGCCGGCGCGAACGGGACCGACGACGCCGATATAGATGTCGCCCGAGGTACGGGTGGCAATGTCCTGATAGATCAAAGAGTTGTTGTTCGTCATGTCGTTCCCCTCCTCAGCGCTTGCGCGGAATGAGCAGCATCTGCCCCGCTTCGATCACGGAGCTGTCCGTCAGCTCATTGGCGGAAAGGATCTCCTCCGCGGTCGTGCGATACTCCTTGGCAATGTCCCACAGCGATTCCTCGCCGCGGAGCGCGCGCAGGACAAGGGACGGTACGCCGCTTTTGCTTCCGCCCTCCTCTACGCTCAGGCCGGCGAGGCAGGAGCAGACAGGCGCGGCGGCGCTGATCAGCCGGAATTCCGCCGGGAAGCGCAGCTCCACACCGCCGGAATTGATGCTTGCCGTGATATCGCCGGCGCAGACGCTTTCCACGCTGACCTGCGCGTCGCCGTCGACGGAGGCCTCGGCGGCAACCTCGATCCGCCGCTCCAGTGAAAGCGGAACGTCGGCTTCGTCGAGATAGAGCACGGAAACCGTCGCCGCGGCGCTGACGGTCGCCTTTCCTTCGTCCTGCCGGATGAGCGCGCCGCCGAAGCAGACGTCCGCGCTCAGCACGCATTTGACCGCGGTTCCCGCGTCAAGCTGCTCGCGTACGCTCTGCGTGACGGTGACGGTCTCCGGCGTTTGCCACAATACGACGTTTTCCATCTCCGGCACAGTGTCGCAGGAGGTGCTGTAGAGATCTGTGATGCAGCAGACGGTTTCGGTGCCGCGCAGGATGACGAACGCGTGCAAAAACAGCTTGACGCCCACGGCGCGTTTATCGCCGCTCTCCCCGTCGGTATGTATCTCGCAGCCGGAGAGATTCAGCACTGCGGAGGCGGCGATCTCCTTGCCCTCCTCCTCCGATACGCCGTCCAGTATCTGGGAAAACGGAAGCTCCTCGGCGTACGAGTTCAGATTTCCGTCCTCTCCCGCATACAGCAGGGATATGCAGGCGACGCCCTTGAGGATCGCTTTGCTGCCGATGCTTTTGACCTCGGTGACGCGCAGCTTGACGCGCGGGCACAGCAGCTCCCGGATCGCCTCCCGTCCGCCGGGAAGCGAAAGCTCGTCGGAGAACACGAAATCCTTATGGCTCAGCGAGCGGATCAGCGAGATCTCGCGCTGCTCACAGAGCGTCTGAATGGCGTATTGCTCCTGTGCCGGTATCTCGCCGCAGACGGTGAGCGACGCGCGCCCGTAGGGCGTGAAGCGCCACTCGATCGCAAGGCGCGTGAACAGCTTGCGCGGATTCAGCAGCCGTGCCTCCGCCGTGCAGACCCGCCCTTCGACGGATGCGTCGTCGCAGCCCTCGGGCAGCTTTTCGTTCTGCTCGAAGGGCAGCGTATACTCCAGCGAGCGAAGACCCGCGGAATCCTCCGCCAGATACAGGAGCGTCAGCTTGACCGAGCCCGACACCGTAAGCCTGCCCTCCGAGACCGCCTGGCTCCGCAGGAGCAGGCAGGCGCTCACACTGACGATGCGGGCAATGTCCGGGCAATAGTCCGGAACGATGGTCTCTCCGGTCTCCTCGCGGGTCGAAGAGATTGGCGCGCCCGGCCGGTAACACGCGAAATGCTCTTTTTTCAGTTCCAGTTCCATGGTACTCGTCTCCTTTGGCATCGTGTTGTTCCACTCTATGCCAAATCGGACAAATATATGCTAACCGTTCAACTCCTCCGCTTTGATCCCAAACAGTCTGCGCAGAATCCCGCCCAGCGCCTTCGGAGACTTCCAGACGACGATCTTCATGGCTTTCACCTCCTTTTGATGAGACCGATGCCGCAAAAAATGAGAAGAAAAGCCGCTAAAAACATTAAAAAACAAACCGGAAAGACCGCAACGATAACGATCGCAGCGCCGAGCGCCAGCGCACACAGTCCGATCAGCTTCCAACGCTCACAGCACATATCGCTCCTCCTCTCCTTTTCCGTGACACTCCATTATATTTCCTGCCCTTTGCTTTTGTCACAGCGAAGAAGGAGGTGATGAAAAAGCCCCCGTTCGACGCATCGGCAAACGAGCGGAAGCGAGGGGACCGCGAGACATCGCATAATAAAATCATTGGAATGTGAAAAACTCGCGCTTTTCCACATCCCAATGATCGTTACGTATTCCATTCCCTCAGGTCCTTGAGCTCGCCGTAAAGCCGGAGATAGCTCTCATGCCGGCCCTTTACCAGCTTTCCCTCCCGCAGAGCCTCCAGCACGGAGCAGCCCTTTTCCTTCGTGTGGCTGCATCCGACGAAGCGGCAGCCGCCCGTATAGGGCGCAAAGTCCGGGAACGCCTCGGGCAGCCGCTGCTTGAGCTCCAGGCTCAGCCCCTCCGTATCGAAGGACGAGAAGCCCGGTGTGTCGATGACCTCCGCGCATCCGGCAACGCGATACAGCTCCACATGACGCGTCGTATGCTTGCCCCGGCTCAGCGCCTGACTGACCTCGCCCACCTTCAAATGGTAGGACGGGTCTAGCGCATTGAGGATGCTGGACTTGCCGACGCCGGAATTACCTGTAAAGGCTGATACCTTGCCGGATATTGCGTTTAAAAGCTTATCAAGCCCTTCCCCTGTCTCCGCGCTGATCCGGAGCGCAGGATAGCCGGCTCGCAGGTAGTAATCGAGCAGCTCTCCGCCCGGAGCGAGGTCGCATTTGTTGACGACGATCAGAACCTCGCAGCTTTTGAGCGCCGCTATGGCAGTCATGCGGTCGATCAGATAGGGCTCCGTACGCGGCACTGCCTCCGACGCGACGATCACAAGCTGATCGATGTTTGCGACCGCGGGACGCTCAAAGGCGTTCCGACGCGGTGCGATCGCGTCGACCATGCCCTCGCCGCCGCCGAGCACGGTGCAGTCCACCTGATCGCCGACGAGCGGAGAAACGCCTGTTTTACGGAATTTTCCGCGCGCCCTGCAGGTCAGAAGCCCCTCCGGCGTATCGACGTAGTAAAAGCCGCTGAGCGATTTGGTGATGCGTCCCGTCACGGCGCCGCCCCTTCCGCCGCCGCAGGCTCGGTTTCGCCGCTGAGCGTATTGTTTTCCGGCGCGATTTCGGCGCCGGGCTGCTCCTGCCCGCCCGAATTCGGCTGTTCCGGCGGCTGCTCGGGCGTATCCGGCTGTTCGGGCGTGTCCGGCTGCTCCGGCACCTCCGGGCCGAGGCTGACGACCAGCTTGATCGAGCTGCCCTGCTCCAGCTTGGTAAACGGCGGGACGCTCTGGCTGATGACATTGTCGACCGGCACGGTATCGCTGTGCGCGTATTCGACAAGGCAGACGAGGTTGAGATCGTCGATGATCTGCTGTGCCTGTGTGAGCGGGATATTGGTCAGCGTGATGACCTGCGAGGTCTGCGTCTCCTGCCCCTTGCTGATGACGAACATAACGACGTCGCCTTCCTTGAGCGTCTCGCCCGCGACGGGGTTGGTGCGAATGACGTGACCGGCGGATACGGAGTCGTTGTACTCCTCCGCCGCCTCGTCGATCACCAGGGAGAGGCCGAGCTCCTGCAGCTGGATCGCCGCGGCGCGGTGCTCCTTGCCGATGACGTCCGGCATGGTATCCGATTTGACGCCGGTGCTGACGAAGACGGTGATCTCTCGATTTTCCCGCACCGTTTTGCCGGAAACCGGGGACTGCTCGATGATCTTTCCCGCCTCGTACTCGGTGCTGGCCTTCTGACCGATCTGCGTGATGGTGAAGATGTCCTTCACGCGCTCGTCCTGATTTGCCTCCTCGATCGTCTTGCCGATCAGATACGGCACCTCAAACTCCGTCTGTACGGGCTCGACCGCATCAAAGCTGCCGAGCACAAGCTGCCAGAGGCCGAAGATCGCCGCGGCAAAGACTGCGATGATCGCCGTGATGATCAGCGCCTTCGGCAGTACCGGCGGCTGCTGTTCTTCGTCCTCCTCGTAGGGCGCCTCGCCGTTTTCACCGGATTCCTGATTCTCCTCCTCCCGGCGGGAGGCGATCCGCGCCGCGACCTCGCTGACGCGCGGAATGGGCATCGTGGGCTCCTTGTTCGGTTTCTCGCGCAGCTCTTCAATGGTAAAGCTGAGCGAGGTGTCGGGATTCTTGCGAAACTCCTCCAAATCCTCGATCATCGCGTCCGCCGTCGGATAGCGCTTGCTGATGTCGGACGCCATCGCCTTCATGCAGATCTTTTCCATTGCCTCCGGCACGGTCGGATCGATCTCGCAGGGCGTGAGCGGAACGGAGCTGAGGTGCTGCAGAGCGACGGAGACCGCGCTGTCCCCCTCAAAAGGCAGGCGGCTGGTGAGCATCTCATAGAGCACCACGCCGGCGGAATAGATGTCCGAGCGCGCGTCGGTGCGGTCGCCCTTCGCCTGCTCGGGCGAGATATAGTGGACCGAGCCGAGCGCCTGCTGCGTCATGGTCTGCTGCGCGCTTTCCAGCCGCGCGATGCCGAAATCGGCGATTTTGACGGTGCCGTCGCGCAGGATCATCACGTTCTGCGGCTTGATGTCGCGGTGGATGATGCCGCGGGAATGCGCGTGGCTGAGCCCGCGCATGATCTGCGTGATAAAATGCAGCGCCTCGCGCCAGTTGAGCTTTCCGCGCCGCTCCATATATTGCTTGAGCGTGATCCCGTCGATCAGCTCCATGACGATATACTCCGTCTCCCCGCGCGACACGTCGTAAACGGAGACGATGTTCGGGTGCGAAAGCATGGCGACCGCCTGCGACTCGTCGCGGAAGCGGCGGCGGAACTCCGCATCCTCCGCCAGCTCGCTCTTGAGGATCTTGACGGCGACGGAGCGGTTCAGACGGCGATCCTGCGCTTTGTAGACCATCGCCATACCGCCCCTGCCGATGACCTCGAGCAGCTCGTAGCGGTTGTCCAACACCTTGCCGGTCATATTATCCATCCTGACGCTCCGCCTCCTTTTCGTTCCGAATCAGGACAATGGTCACATTGTCCGGCGCGCCGCGGCTCTTGGACAGCTCCAGCAGCTGCGCGAGCGCCTGCTCGCCGTCCTCCGCGGCACGCACGACGGAAAGAAGCTCTTCGTCCTCGGCGGTGACGATCAGCCCGTCCGAGCAGAGCAGCAGGCAGTCTCCCTCCGCGAGCGGAACGGTAAAGCAGTCGGCTTCAATCTCGTTTTCGGGTCCCAGCGCACGCGTGATGAGGTTGCGGTTCGGATGCGTGCGGGCTTCCTCCGGCGTGATGTTGCCGGCCTCGATCAGCGACTCAACGACCGAATGGTCGCGCGTAACGCGGCGAATCCCCTCGCTGCCGATGTGATAGGCGCGGCTGTCTCCGACGTTGCAGATCACGGCGCTTTCCGGCGAGGCGATCGCGGCAACCAGCGTTGTACCCATCCCGCGGTAGGCGATCTCCTCACGCGAGCGGGCGAAGATCGCGGCGTTCGCACGACGGACGCACTCCGCCTCCATCTCGCAAACCTGCTCCTCCGTCATATTGATATGCGCGCGCGCATGCAATTCTTCCAAAAAGGTCGAGACCGCGATCGAGCTGGCAAGCCGTCCGCCGCTGACGCCGCCCATTCCGTCGCAGACCACTGCCGCCACCGTGTCCGGCGCGCCGAACGCCTCGAACGCATAGGTATCCTGATTTTCACGGCGGCGCAGGCCGATGTCGGTGATGCCCCATACCTTCATGTCCGTTTTCTCCCTTCCGAAGCTACGCGCGCCTGCGCTTCCGCCATCGCCTTGCGGCGAAGCTGGCCGCATGAGGCGTCGATGTCCCCGCCGAGGCTGCGGCGCACGGTCGCGGTGATCCCATGCGATGCAAGCCGACTTTGAAACGCCGCGACGCGCCGGCTCGGCTTGAATTCGCTTTCCACCACATTGTTGAGCGGGATCAGGTTCACATGACCCGGCATCCCGCGGATCTTTTTTGCCAGCAGGTCCGCCTGCGCGTCGCTGTCGTTCACGCCGTCGATCATCGCGTATTCGAACGAAATGCGCCGCCCCGTTTTGCGAAAGTAACGGTGGCACGCCTCGAACAGCTCGTCCACGTCGTAGGCGTTGTTGACCGGCATGATGCGCGAGCGCGTCTCGCTGTCCGGCGCGTGGAGCGAGACAGACAGCGTCAGCTGCAAGCCAAGCTCCGCCAGCCGGTCGATCCCGGGAACCACGCCGCAGGTCGACAGCGAAATATGACGCATCCCGATGTTCAGCCCGTCCGGATCGTTGACCAGAGTTAAAAAGCGCAGCACGGTGTCAAGGTTGTCCATCGGCTCGCCGATCCCCATGAGCACGATATTCGAGATCTCACGATCGGAATCCAGCTTCGTAAACAGCACCTGGTCGATCATCTCGGAGGCGCGCAGGTCCCGGACGCGGCCTGCGACCGTCGAGGCGCAGAAGCGGCAGCCCATGCGGCAGCCGACCTGCGAGGAGATGCACACCGTGTTTCCGTGGTGATAGGACATCAGCACGGTCTCGATGCAGTTGCCGTCCGCGAGCTCCCAGAGATACTTGATTGTGCCGTCAAGCTGAGAGACCTGCCGGCGCGCCGCCCTGGGAACCGTAATCTCGTATTCCTCCGAAAGACGCGCGCGCAGGGGCTTGGAGAGATTGCTCATCTCCTCAAAGCTCGTCGCTCCGCGGTGCAGCCAGGTGAAGATCTGCTTGCCGCGGAACGCGGGCTCGCCCATGCCGCGCAGCGCATCCGTAAGCTCCGCGCTCGTCATGCTCTTGATATCAGTCATGTGTTTTTTCTCAACCTTGCAATGTAGAATCCGTCCGTCCCATGCTTCTGCGGCCAGAGCGTCATGGGACCGTTCTGCGTGCCGATGGGAAGCTCGAAGGATTCGTAAGAAAAGCTCCTGTTATCCCGCAAAAAAGCGTCCGTCACGCCCTCGTTTTCCTCCGGCAGAACCGTACAGGTCGAATAGACGAGTACGCCGCCGGGACGCACGTAACGCGCGGCGTTGGAGAGGATCGCCCCCTGCAGCGCAGGCAGCGCGGACAACGCCGACGGCTCCTTCCAGCGGATGTCCGGCTTCTTGCGAATGATGCCGAGCCCGGAGCAGGGCACGTCACAGAGTACAACGTCAAAGGCGTTCTGCCATTCCGAACGGAACTCCCGCCCGTCCGCCGCCTTTGCTTCGATGCAGGTGATCCCAAGCCGCCGCGCGCCGTCACGAATGCGCTTGAGCTTGTTCTCATGCAGGTCGCAGGCAACGATCGCGCCCTCGTTCCGCATGTCGAACGCAGCGGAAAACGACTTTCCGCCCGGCGCGGCGCAGACGTCCAGCACACGCTGGCCCGGCCGTATCCCTGCCGCAAGCGAAACCAGCCTCGCGGCAGGGTCCTGCACGGTGCATTCCCCGCGGTAGAAGGCGGGGAGCGTCGAAAGGTCCCCCGCTCCGCTCAACTCGATGCTGTCCGGGACCCACGCGTGCGGCTGCGCGGAAACACCCGCGCCGTTCAATTCGTCAAGCAACGCGTCCCGCGTCGTTTTGAGCGGATTGACGCGCACAGTCAGCGGCGCTGTGACGTTGTTGCCGCACAGAAACGCCTCCGCGCCTGCAAAGCCGAGCAATTCGATCATGCGCTCTGCCAGCCAGCGCGGATGGCTCGTCCCGACGCACAGGCGTTCCAAATCGTCCTCCGGCAGCGGCGGAAGTTGCTTTCCGGCGCGCGCGAGCTTCCGCAGCACCGCGTTGACAAGCCCCGCGGCCGCGCCGCGCTTCGATGCCTTGGCAAGCTCGACGGATTCGCTGACCGCCGCGCTGTCGGGCACTTTGTCAAGAAACAGAAGCTGATACGCTCCGATGCGCAGGATGTCCGGCAGAGGCTGCTGCAAATGCTCGAGCCGCTGCGTACAGAACGCGGAGAGATACCAGTCCAGCAGCGTCCGGTTCTGCATCACGCCGTATACGATGCGGCTGGCGAGCGCCGCGTCCGCGGGACTCAGGTTTTCGCGCTTCAGCTCCGCCGCGAGCGCCGCGTCCGCCCAGGCGCCGCTTTTGCGGCAGGCGGTCAGCACCCGCAGCGCGCTGTCCCGCGCGCTCAACGCGCGCCTCCGCGCAGCATAACCGCCGTCACGCAAGCACCGTCCCCGCGGAAACGCGCTTTCCGTTGAGCCAGGCGCTTGCGGACATGCGCTTGCCGCCCTCCGGTTGCAACTCGGTCACGAAAATGCAGTTCCCGTCTCCGCAGGCGGCGGCGATCCCGCGCTTCGAGGCGCGCAGCGTGCCGGGCGCGTCGTTGGTCGCGCCGCCGCGTTCGGCATGCCAGACCTTGACCGTTTTGCCGTCCAGCAGCATTGAAGCGCAGGGCCACGGCACCAGGCCGCGCACATGGTCGATCACCCTCTGCGCCGGGCTGCTCCAGTCAATAGGCGAAAGCTCGCGCGAGAGCATTTTGGCATAGGTCGCCCGCGTTTCGTCCTGCGGCGTGCGCGGCGCGGTGCCGGCAGCAATGGCGGGGATCGTTTCGGAAAGAAGCTCCGCCCCAATCCCGGCGAGACGGGCAAAGAGCGTTTCCGCGTCGTCCTCCGGCAGGATCGGCGTCCTCCGGGCGCAGATCATGTCCCCCGCGTCCAGCCTGCTTGCGATATACATCAGCGTGACGCCCGTTTCGTTTTCCCCGTCCAGGATCGCACGGTTGATCGGAGCCGCGCCGCGATACTTCGGCAAAAGCGACGCGTGGATATTGACGGTGCCGAGCGGCGGGACCGCTATGATCGCCTCCGGAAGGATCTGTCCGTACGCCGCGACGACCGACAGCTCCGGCGCGAGCGAGCGCAAAAGCGAAAGAGGCTCTTCGCCGCGCATCTTCTCGGGCTGAAAAACCGGCAGATTCTTTGACAAGGCGTATTCCTTGACAGCAGGCATTTTTAATTGCTTTCGATTACCCGGTTTGTCCGGCTGTGTAAACACGCCGACGATTTCATGCCCGTCCTCGACCAGACGCTTCAGCGAAGCGACGGCAAACTCCGGCGTTCCCATGAAAGCGATCTTCATTCTTCCTCCTCATCCTGGCCAAACTGCTCGGGGTGGTCCTCAATATACTTCTGGACCTCCTCGTCGCTGAGAAGATGGTCGCAGTGCTCGGTGTAGAGGTGCCCGTCCAGATGCTCGATCTCGTGGCAGAAGCAGCGCGCGGTCAGGTCCTCATCCTCAACCTCGAAGGTCACGCCGTCGCGGTCCTGCGCGCGCACGCGTACCTTGTACGGCCGTGTGACGATGCCGTACCGTCCCGGGATGCTCAGGCAGCCCTCCAGTCCGGTCTGCTCGCCGCCGGTCGCAATGATCTCCGGGTTGATGAGCTCCAGAATCTCCCCTTCGCTGTCCTCGACAATGCAGACGCGGCGAAGGACGCCGACCTGCGGCGCGGCAAGCCCGACGCCGCTGGCTTCCTCCAGCGTTTCCCTCATGTCGTCGAGCAGCGTGTGGAGCCGCCCGTTGAACTCGGTCACGGGGCGGCATACCTTCTCCAGGACGGGATCCCCGCGTTCGACAATTTTGCGAATGGCCATGTTGTTCTCTCCTAACCTAACGAGTTGCAGTCGGCAAAGATGTCCAGACTGCGGTTTTCCCTGTGCCGGTAAAATGCGAGCAGATACTCGGCGATAAATTTCCGAAGCTCCTGCGTATTCTTTGCGACGATATAAACGCGGTAGCGAAAGCGGTTGTTGACCTTTACCACCGGCGCGCCGGCAGGGCCGAGTATCTCGGGCTCCAGCGCGCGCAGCGCATCGCGTTTTTCGCATTCCAGCCGCAGCGCGTCGCGCAGCGCCATGCAGGAGCGAAGCACCTGCCCCTCGTCCACGCCGCTCACCGTCAGCGTAAAGAGGTCCGCGAAGGGCGGATAACGGCGGAGCTTGCGCATGCGTATCTCGCTTTGATAAAACGCCTCGTAATCCTGCGCCGCCGCGGCGCGGATCACATCGTTGTCAGGTGTGTAGGTCTGTATGACCGCTCTGCCCTGCTTGCTGCCGCGCCCCGCGCGTCCGACGACCTGCGCCAGCAGGCTGAAGGTGCGCTCCGCGGCACGGTAGTTGTCGACGTAAAGCGAAAGATCCGCCGCCAGCACACCGACCAGCGTAACGTTTTCAAAATCCAGTCCCTTGGCAACCATCTGAGTGCCAATCAGGACGGGGACCTTCTCCGATGCAAACCTGTGCAGCAGCTTTTCATGCCCGTGCGACGCGCCGACGGTGTCCGTGTCCATGCGCAGCACCCCGACGCCGGGAAACGCCTCGTGCAGTTCCTCCTCGACCCGCTGGGTGCCGACTCCGACCGGATGCATCGGACTGCCGCATTCGGGGCAGCTCTCATAGGCGGGGCGGGAAAAGCCGCAATAGTGGCACATGAGACGCCTGTTTGCGGAGTGGTAGGTCAGAGGCGCACTGCACCGCGGACATTCCGGCACGGAGCCGCACGCGCCGCAGAGCAGCATCCGCGCGTTGCCGCGGCGGTTGAGAAACAGAATGCTCTGCTCCCCGCGTTCGATATTGTCGGACAGCTCCGCGCGCAGCGCGGCGCTGAGGACGCCGTCGTTTCCGGCGCGCAGCTCCTGCCGGAGGTCTGCGATCGTGACCCGCGGCAGGCTTTGCTCGTTGTAGCGCCTGGTGAGCGTAAAGAGCCGATAGCGTCCGCTGCGCACATAGTACGAGGTTTCGACGCTCGGCGTCGCGGAGCCGAAAAGAAGCAGCGCTCCGTGCTGCGCGCAGCGAAACTGCGCAATGTCGCTCGTTTGATAGCGCGGCGGGTTTTCGGAGGTATAGGTCCCCTCCTGCTCCTCGTCCATGATGATGAGGCCGAGGTTTTCCAGCGGCGCGAACACGGCGGAGCGTGTGCCGAGCACGACCTTCACCTCGCCGCGGCGGATACGCTTCCACTGGTCGTAGCGCTCCGTCAGCCGCAGCGCGCTGTGCAGCATGGCGACCGAATCGCCGAAGAAGGCGGTGAATTTCGCCATGATCTGAGGCGTCAGCGCAATCTCCGGCACCAGCAGCAGCGCCGTGCGTCCGCGCGCGAGCGTTTCCTGAATGAGGCGGATATACACCTGCGTCTTGCCGCTGGCGGTGACTCCGTGAAGCAGCGCGGCGCCCGCCTCCTGCGAACGCGCCAGCGCATCCAGCCCCTCGAACGCCGTCTGCTGTTCCTCCGTCAGAACAAGGGGCGCCGCGCCGGCCGCCGCGGTATAGCTCGGAACGCGCAGGACCTCCTGCTCCGCAAGGCGGATGATCCCGTCCTTCTCAAGTCCGCGGAGCGTTCGCGCGGTCGCGCCGGTGTAATAATAGACGTCGGTGGCGAACAGAGCGCCCTCCGTGCCCAAAAGCTCCACCACCGCGTAGCGCACGGAGGCGGACGCCTTTTTCCGCTCTACCGCCGCCAGCGCGTCCTCCCGGCTCATCGCAAGGCTCGCAACGCGCATGGTTTTATCGTTTACCGCCTGCACTGGGAGCCTGTCCACCTCAGCGAGCGACTTTGCCCTCAGCCGTTCCAGTGCGGGGAGCGTTCCGTCTCCCGCGACCTTTGCGAGGGCATCCGCGTCCGCGGGCCCCGATGCCGCCAACTCGCGCAGCACTAGCGCCTCGGCGCTGTCCTCCGGTACGGCGGCAAGCGCCGTTTCGGCGTCCATTCCGTCCGCGAGCCGCCAAAGCTCCCGGTAGCGAAACCATACGCCGGAGGGCAGGATCGTCTTGATCGCGTCGTAGTAGGTGCAAAAGTACCGCGCCTTCATCCAGCGGACAAGGCGCAGTGCCTCAATGCCCATCAGCGGCGCGTCGTCCAGCACGGAGCGGATCGGCTTGAAGTTGCTTTGCGCCTCGCCGCGCGCAGCGTCGAGCACAAAGCCCTCGCGCGCGCGGTTGCCCCGCCCGAACGGAAGCATGACCCGCATGCCCGCCCGGACGAGCCCGGAAAGCTCCTCCGGGATCAGATAGGTGTACGGCCTGTCGGCGGCGTAAGGTATGCCGGAGACCGCGACCTGTGCAAGCTCAGCGGTCAACGGTTGATGGAGATATCGACGTCGCCGGTGCTGATGATGCCGTCGGCAACCTCATTGATGGCGGAGGTCACGGGCTTTTCGGTCAGGTGCACGCCCTCCGTCTCCGCCGCCTCGGCAATCTGCCGCGCGCGGCGCGCGACGACATTCACCAGAAGATAGCGGTTGGGAATATTCTTGTTGAGCTGGGTCATAGCGGGATAGAGCATCATAGCCGGGTTCCTTCTTTCTGAAAAATGAATTATTCACTCAGTATTTTCATCCGCTCCGCCGGCTTGCAGTGCTCGGCGAGCATGATGGCGTTGATCTCGCGCACGGCGCGGTCCACCGTGTCGTTGATGACGAAGTAATCATAGACGTCGGCGGTCCGAAGCTCCGATTTTGCGCGGACGAGGCGCTTCTGGATTTTTTCCTCGCTGTCGGTCCCGCGGCATCTCAGACGACGCTCCAGCTCATCCCAAGACGGCGGCGCGATGAAGATGCGTATCGTATCCGGGCGCTTGTTGCTGACCTGAAGCGCGCCCTGCACCTCAATGTCGAGGATGACGTCCTTTCCGTCGTCCATCGCCTTGTCCACGTATTTCTTCGGCGTGCCGTAAAAGTTGCCGACATATTCGGCATACTCAAGGAACGCGTCCGCCTCGATCAGCTCCTGAAAGCGTTCGACGGAGATAAAGTGGTAGTGTACGCCGTCCGTCTCGCCCTCGCGCGGCTCCCTCGTTGTGGCGGAGATGGAAAAATACAGGTCTTCCCGCCCTTCAAACAGGTTTTTGAGCACCGTGCTTTTTCCGACGCCGGAGGGCCCGGAAATGATAAACGTCTTCCCTCTTGCCATAGATCATACCTCCTCGTCATCCGATACGCCGAGCACCTCGACGCCCATCCGCTCCACCAGCTTGGACGCGGGGATCGCCGAAAGCACCACATGGTCGCTGTCCATGATAAACACCGCGGCGGTTTTTCTGCCGTAGGTCGCGTCGATCAGCATCCCGCGCTCGCGCGACTCCTGAATGAGCCGCTTGATCGGCGCGGAATCCGGGGACACGACCGCCAGCATCCGCCCGGCGGAGATCATATTGCCGAATCCGATATTGATCAGCTGCATAGCGTTCCTCTTACTCGATGTTCTGGACCTGCTCGCGGATCTTTTCGACCTCCGCCTTGAGCTCGACGACCACGCGCGCGATCTCCATGTCGCTGCACTTCGAGCCGACCGTGTTGCTCTCACGGTTGACCTCCTGAATAAGAAAGTCCATCTTTCTCCCCATCGGTTCGTCGGATGCGAGCATTCCCCGCAGCTGAGAAACATGGCTGCGCAGACGCACGGTCTCCTCATCGACGGCGACCTTGTCGGCGTAGATCGCCGCCTCGGTCAGAATACGCGATTCCTCGATCGTCGTGCTCTGCAAAACCTCCTGCATCCGCGCGGTCAGCTTTTCACGGTATTCCTTCACGGTCTCCGGCGAGCGCGCCTCGACCTTGCCGGTCAGTGTCTCAATGGTATCCAGGCGGGAGGAAATGTCCGCGGCGAGCTTTTCCCCCTCGACCGCGCGCATCGCGTTGTACGCCTCCAGCGCCTCGTCGGCGACGGCGCAGATGTCCGTCTGTACGCTTTCGAGGTCCTCCTCCGCCTTTGTCACGGTCAACACGTCGGGAAAGCGTGCGATATCGGCGATGCCGTAAGCGTCCTGCTGTGAGCGTCCGTCCAGCTCCGCAAGCGTGCGGAAGGCAGCGAAATACGCCTTTGCCAGCGGTTGGTTGACCGTGACGACCGTCGTGTCGGCAGCCGTGGCGTCGATCGTGACGAACACGTCGACCTTCCCGCGGGAGACCGCCTTCTGCACGCGCTGCTTGATCGCGTCTTCCGTGAAGATATATGCGCGCGGCAGCTTGACCGTGGTATCGAGGTAACGGTTGTTGACGCTTCGCACCTCGACGGTTATATCGCGGTTGTTCAGGGTCCTTCTTGCCCGTCCGTAACCGGTCATGCTCTTGATCATGGTGAATCCCTCTTTTTTCTTTGTTGTCAGCAGGGCAGAATACAGAACCTGCCTCCGCTGCAGCAGCTGCAGATCGCGAGCGTCGCACAGTAGCGCAGGCACTCGCTGTCGTAGGACATCGTGCTGACGCCGCGATACCCCTCCGGGTGGAAGCCGCCGGCGGCGAAGCGATTCATGGCGGCGCGATATTCCTCGTTCGTCGGGTCCATGCGGCAGGCGGTCTCAAGATAGCGCTTGGCATCGTCCATCCAGCCGCGGCGGGAGCTCACGACAGCCATAAGGAAGTTCCATTCGGCGTCGTGCTCCTCCGCTTCGTTGAGCAGACGTTCGGCCTGGCTGATGTCGCCCTCGGCGATCGCCATACGGACGCGCTGCATCAGCGGACTGCCGCTCGCCGCGCGATGCGCGGAGCCGCCGTAGCCGTAACGGTAGCCGTTCTCGCCCCGGTCCGAGGACGACGCGGCAGCAGAGCCGATTTTTCGCTGCCGCTGGATCTGCTCGTACGCCTCGTTGATCTCCTTCATCTTCTCCTGCGCGAGATCGGCGAGAGGGTTATCCTGATAATTATCCGGATGATACTTGCGCGCAAGCTGACGATAGGCGTGCTTGACCTCGTCGTCCGTGGCGGTTGGCGGAATATTCAGGACTTTATAAGGATCGCTCATATCGTTCTTCCTCCGCCCCCCTGCCGCTTCGTATACGCGGGGGTCTATGATAGACGCCGTCGAGCACCGCCCTGCCGATGCCGAACAGGCTGTCGTAAAAAATACTGTCCAAAAGAGGCGCCCATTCCCCGGCGTCCAGCAGCGCGTAAGCGCCCGCCATCCGGCGGATCGACGCATCCAGCGTTTCAGCCAGAGACCGCTTCGCGTCCTCCGGCAGCACGTCGGCCTCGGCGCCGTAGCGATAGCGCAATGGGTTGTAATTGCCGCTTTTTGCGTCCTCACGAAAATCATCCGCCGCGTCGGCCAGATAGATCCAGCGCCCGAGGTGATAAAAGAGCTGCGTCAGGATGCGCCGCCGCGTTTCATCCGTTTCCACGGAAGCGATCTCGGCAAGCAGCGCCGCAAACGGCTCCGCCGCCGCATCCAGCGACGCGCAGTGCTCCCGCTCGCGCAGCGCAAGCTCGTCCAAATGCTTTTGAACAGCGGTGTCAAAAGAAGCCGCAAGGGTTTTTGCTTTCCGATAAGCCCGCCGCAGCAGCAGCGCCGCAAGTCGGTATTTGAGCCCGCTCCAGAAGCCGTGATCCGCAATGTGATCCCGAAGCTGCCACCAGGCAAGGATCACGATGCGGTCCGCCGCGACGTCCAGCGCCGCCGTTTCCCGCAGGACGGCGCAGCCGCGGCAGGGATGAACGGCGCAGCGCCGGACACAACGCTCCGTGCCTTCCCCTAGCGACAGAAGGATCGCAAGCAGCGTAAAATCAAAGTTGAGCAGAAATCTCGCCGCGAGCCCGTAGCGCCTGCCGAGCACATGGCACAGTCCGCAATAGACGGAGCGGAAGCGCTCGTTATCCGCCTCGCCGAGCCTGTGCGCGGCGGGCCTTACATAGCCGAACACAGCCCCTCAGAAGGTGCTGACGATGGTGAACGTCAATCCCCCGCTGCGGCGAACCTTGCGGTCATAGCAGACGGCTGGGATGATGCCGCAGAAGAAGGCAAGGATGGCAGCCGCGGCGCGCAGGCCCTCGCTCCGGAATCCGGACGCGGCGAAGTATCCGAGAAAGAACAGCGCCACCGGCAGCATATAGACCAGAAGGATCACGCCGAATACCTGGCGCGTTTCGCTCTTTACCACGACCTTTTGCCCCTGCGCCGCGCCGATGGGGTTCTCCGCCACCGCGCGGACCGGGGCGACCGTACCGCCGCAGCCGGCGCACTCGTGACAGTCATGCGCGCAGGCGGACTGGCGCGCGACCGAAATCTCTGCACGGCCGTCCTTGAGGAGCTTTTCCACAGTCGCGATCTGAGTCATTCCTGCCGCGCTCCTTCCGTGCCGGACTCCGTTCCGTTCTCCGAACCGCTCTCCTGACCGTTCTCCGGACCTGGCTCGTTCTCGCCGCCTTCCGCCGTCCCGGTTTCGGCGCCCTCGTGCTCCGTCGTGCTTCCCGGCTCCGTCGTGCTTCCCGGCTCCGTCACGCTGATGCGCACGGTCAGCTGAAGCTCCTGCACGGTGCCGACGTCCGGATCGCCCGTGATGCTGACGCGCGCCGGGACCGTGTAGGTGCCGCTCGCGTCCGCGACGCCGGTGAGGTCCGCCACCACAGACACATCCTGCGCGCTGATGGCGTCCAGCGTTTCCCAGACGCCGCGCAGGATCACGTTCAGCGACGAGGTCACGACCTCCACGCTGCGGTCCTCCGCCGTAAAGCCGCTGTAACCGAAGTTTGTCACGGTCACTTCCTTCGTGCTCAGGTTGCGGTTTGCGATCGTCAGCTTCGCGGTCGTCACGCCGCTGAGGTTGGTCAGCGTTTCGGGAATGGGAATGTCATACACAAAGGTCTGCTCGCCGGCGATTTCGGAGAGCACGACCTCGCCGAGCACGATCTCGCCGAGCTTTGCGATCTCGTTCGCGTCGCCGGAGAGCGTTACGGAGGTGGTGTCGAGCTTGTAATCAAAGCTGTCGATCCGCACGCCGGGCGCCTCGACAAAGCGGACGGTAAGCGGTACGTCGGTGGCGGAGATCACGGGCATCGTCACCTGGACCGAATCGCTTGCGGCGTGGATGCCGGGGTTTTCAATCTTCTGCCCGTTGTAGTCGTACAGCTCGTATTCCACCAACTCCACGATCGTGGAGCGCGCATTTTCGATGTTCAGCGTCACCTGCGCGTAGTTGACCTGCATCACGTCCTTCTGCTGGCCCCAGATCTCCAGAGTCTGCGGCAAAAGCTGAACGCTGCCGGCGACATAGCCGTCCGCCACATTGCCGACCAGGTGGCAGCGGATCTCCACGTCGTTCCTTCGGAAAAGCTCTCCGATCTTCACGGAAACGGTGCGAACGGAGGGCGATTTGACAGAGATCTGGCGCGTGTTGGTGTTCGGCGGATAGACGATGCTGTAAGAAATCGTCTGCGTGCCCGTCGAACTGACGGAGCTCAGGTCCGCCACAAGACGCACATGGTTGGTATCGAAGCCGAGGACCATGCTGCGCGGCATATTGAGCACGAGGTCCTCGGTGATCTCCTCCTCGCCGGTGATGAGCATCAGGCCCTTGTTGGCAAGCGCCGAGCCGGCGTTGTAGAACTCCACGGGAATTCCCGTGATCGTGAGGTCGACGTCCGAATCGTTGTTCAGATAGAACCAGATCGCGATAGCCATAACAATGGAGATTACAATGTAGAGCGCCTTTCTCCCGTTACTCATTTGCATCGTCGTCCGCCTCCTTTCCCGTCTTCTTCTGCCACGGCAGCCTGAGACGGAACTTATCCGCGGAATCGCCTTCATCGGAGGCCGAGGGAAGCAGCTCGTTTTTGAGGAGCTTTTCGAGCGTCTGCGCCGTCAGGTGCCGCTTGAGCATCCCGCGGATCGCGACCGAGATCGCTCCGGTCTCCTCGGACACGATGACGACCACCGCATCCGAATTCTCGCTCATGCCGAGTCCCGCGCGGTGACGCGTGCCGAGGTCGCTGCTGATGTTCGTGTTGTGCGAGAGCGGAAGGATACAGCCGGCGGAGAGCATGCGCCCGTCCCGAACGATGACCGCGCCGTCGTGCAGGGCGGCCTTGACGAAGAAAATGTTCTTGATGAGCTGGCTTGAGACCCGCGCGTCGACAACGGTGCCCGTGCGCGCAATGTCGTCCAGCTTGATATTGCGCTCAAAGACCATCAGCGCGCCCGTGCGGGAGGCGGACATCTCGGTGCAGGCGACGACCGTTTGCTCGATGGTCGCTTCCAGCACGCTTGCCTGCTGGACGCGCGCAAAGGGATTGAACGAGCTGAGCCTGCTGGAGCCGACCTGCTCCAGCAGACGGCGCAGCTCCGGCTGGAACAGAACGATCAGCGCGATCACGCCCGTCGTCACGATGTTGCGCAAGATGGAATTGATGCTGTTGAGGTGCAGCACGTCAGAGATCGCCAGCGCCAGAAGGAAAACCAGAACGCCCTTGCCCAGATTTGCCGCGCGGGAACGTCCGACCAGCTTTAACGCACGGTAAAGCAGATACGCCATCAGGGCCATGTCAAGCCAGTCAGACAGCTTGATCGTCCCGATAAAGCGTACCATGCCCTCGAATATCGCTTCCATCCCTTATCTCCCCGTAAGCTTGATGTGCAAGAGTCCACAGATAAATCATATTCTAATATAAGCGCAGCAAAAATGCAACGGGAAGACCTGCGAATTTTCTGTGAATTCTCCGTCGGAAATTGTATCGTTTCACCATGCCACAGGAAGATTTGCGCTGTTTTCAAGGTCAGTTTTTAATGATTTCACGAAGCGCGCGGAGAAAACCGTCGATCTCAGCCTCCTGAGAAAAGGCGGAAACGCTCAGCCGTACCGTACCGCTCTCCAGCGTACCGGCGCTGCGGTGCGCAAGCGGCGCACAGTGGTATCCGGCGCGTACCGCGACGCCGCGGCGGGCAAGAGCCTCCGCGATCGCCTCGCTCTCGCGTCCCTCGACCGTGAAGGAAAGCACGCCGAGCTGCGCTTCCTCATCCTCCGCGCAATAGCCCGTGACGCCGCGCAGCCGCCGCAGTCCCTCCGCCGCGCGGCGGATGAGGCTTTGCTCGTGACGCGCGATGCGCTGCGGGGTCATTTTTCGCACGAAACGAAGCCCCGCCTCGAGTCCCGCGATCCCGGGCATATTGTGCGTGCCTGCCTCAAGCCGATCGGGCAGAAAATCCGGCATCTCCTGCTGCAGCGACGCGCTTCCCGTCCCGCCCTCGAGCAGCGGCTCCGTCCATTCAGCCGTTCCGCAAAGCAGAAGCCCCGTCCCCTGCGGACCGTAAAGCCCCTTGTGTCCCGGCATCGCGGCAAAGGCCGCGCCGAGCGAGCCCATGTCGAGCGGCACGACGCCGGCCGACTGCGAGGCGTCGACGATCAGCGGCACGCCCGCTTCGCGGCAGAGCGGCGCAATCTCTTCTACGGGCAAAAGATACCCAAATACGTTTGACGCCGCGGTGCAGATCACAGCGTTCGCACCTGCGGAAAGCGCCCTCCGAAATGCCCGGACGCACGCGTCCCGGTCAAAGAGCGGCGAGCGGGCGACGATCGTTTTTGCTTCCAGCGCATGGAGCGGGCGCGTTACCGCGTTGTGCTCCCATCCGGAGATGATCGCCCGTCCGCCGCGCGGAACGAGGCTCTTGATCGCGATATTCAAGCCGTGCGTGGCACTTGTGGTGAAAACGACGCGCTCCGCTTCGGCAATGCCGAATGTCTCGGCGGCAAGCGAACGGCAGCGAAAGAGCGCCTCCTCCGCCGCACGGGCGCTCGGATAACCGCCGCGCCCCGGCGAGCTCATCGTCTGCATGGCGCGCAGTACGGCGGCGCGGACCGACGAGGGCTTTTGGAACGTCGTCGCGGCGCTGTCGAGGTAGATCACAACGCCACCTCCCTGCGCTGTCCGCCCGAAACGCGAAACACCCTGACCGGACGCAGCCCTTCCCCCCGCAGCGCGGCAGTTGCCCGGGCATATTGCCGCTCCGGGACCTGCAGGGAATAACCGCAGCCGTGCTGGGACACTCCCCCGACGCGGCGGATACTGACATAGACGCCTGCGCGCTCCATCGCCCGCGCCATCTGCTGCGCGTGCGTGATCGAGCGTGCCATGAACAAGTAATGATCCATAATGCTTCCCCCTTATCGCATCCTATGCGATGGGTCGGCAGAATGATAAAAAGGGCGTGTCGCAGAATGAAAAGTTCTGCGGCACGTCCTTTTCTACACAAGCGCC
>CAMVAV010000020.1 GCA_947165595.1 uncultured Clostridia bacterium
CGCTGGTTTTGCGCCAAAGGCGCAAAACACGTCTCATGCGAAATTTAACGCCGCCGCGCGGCTATAAAACGATTTTCAATCGTTTTAATAAATTTCAGTATGAAAGAGTGCGCTGCGCTCCGCACAGATCCCCAGCGCGGAGCAGGTATCGACACAGACGCCGGTATAGATTTTGCCGGAGGAGGAGAGGACCGCGGCCGCGACGCCGCCGGCCTCGACATAGGCGGAGATCTTCCGGGCGTTCTGCACGGCCCGGGCCGCGTCATACATACGGTCCCAGTACCACTGGTCCGCCGTGATGCCGCTCACATGGCAGGTCCGCTTTTCGCGCAGCAGAGGCACGTCGACGCCTTCCGCCCTCCGATGATATCGAAACCCGCATTTCTCCAGAACGCGCTTCGACCTGGCGTTGCCCTCGTACCAGCCGGCCCACACCCGCGTCATGCCGATGTCCTCGAAGGCGTGCCGCAGCAGCTCCCCCGCCGCCTCCGGTACGATGCCCCGACCCCAGAACGGCTTTCCCAGCCAGTAGCCCAGCTCGCATTCGTCGTCCCGCCCGGTCAGACCGGCATGCCCGTTCAGCTTCAGCTCAACGGCTCCGATCGCCCGGTTGTCGTCCTTCAGGCAGACGGCATACGCCTCCCTGCCCTGAAAGACGTTCCGGATCACGTCCCGGCTCTCCTCCACGCTCCGGTGGGCGGGCCAGCCCGCGATCGGGCCGACGTCCGGGCCTTTGGCGTATTCGTACAGGCTCCCGGCGTCGCCGTCCTCCCAGCGGCGCAGGATCAGACGTTCCGTTTTCAGGCTCATGCCGCTTTCCCCTTTCTTTGCTTATGAACCGCCGCCCTCTTCTTTTTCCTTCCTCGCCCTCGCGTCGAGCACGATGCAAAGGGGCTCGCCGTCCGCCTGCCCGTCGGGCAGGACGGTGTTGCCGACGATGCTGTGTCTGCCGTACCGCTCCGTCGTATCCGCGCAGGAGGTGGGCTCCATGTCCTTCGTGTCGGTACAGTAGCGATGGAAGGGCGAGCGTACCGCAAGCTCGATCGCGCCGTCCGCGCCGAGCTCCGCCGCGTCCGCGAGGTAAAGCATGACGCTGACGTCGCCGGGCGTCTGCTCCCATTGGCCCGCCACCTCGTAGGTGTAGCCGGGCGCCGCGCCCTGTCCGCTCTGCCGCGTGACGTGCGCGAGCACGAGCAGCGCCGGAATGGCGGCAATGACGATCAGAAGCAGCCGCCAACCCCGCCGCAGCTTTTCACGCGCGCTGCGCTTTTGCCTGTCGCTTTGCTGGTGCGCTCTCCTCTCCGGCGCGTTTTTTTTCGCGCCCGTTCGTTGCAGCGGTTTACGGTCCGGGGATCGCTGACGGGTGCGGCCTGCCTCAGAGCCCCGCGAGGGCGAGGAATTTCTTCTCGGACTGAATTTCGTGGGAGATGAATTTTCCGTCCCGGAACAGCGAGAAATTCGTCACCGGCGAGGGCGCGCTCTGCGCCTTCTCGCGGCTGTCGATATGTATGACCCTGAGCGGGACGTCATGCTCCCTCGCGGCCTCGGCGAGCCGCGGGACCCAGTAGTAGGTGTACGGGCACTGATCGGAATAGTAGAGCACGAAGCCGTCCTCCGCCACCCGCGGATGCTTCGCGCAGTCCCGGAAGCGCGGCGCCTCCGCGTCGTCCGCAAAGGGAAGATGCCACAGCTGGATACCGACGTCCGATTCGTCCGCGACCCGAAAGCCCTTATACTTGAGATACTTCGGGTCGGCGAGGAAGCCCTTCTTCTTCGCGGAGGACAAAATGCAGAGTCCCTTCCGGCCCTGCGCCTTCGCGTCCCGGACACACTCGTTCAGCAGGTCGCTCGAATACCCGTGCCCCTTGAGCGCGCCGGACACCCAGAGGCAGTTGATATGCGTGTATCCGTCCGCGTCCAGCGGCTGCCACGCATACTCCGCGGGGATGTACTCGATGAAGCACTTCCCGCGCTCCTCGCTCCGGTAAAAGACCAGCCCCTCGCGAAAGCGCGCCCTGAGCCACTCCTTTTTCCGCGCGCTCTGATTGTTGGACATGGCGCAGCAGATGTGCTCTTTGTCGATGTTTTCCTCCGTGATCCTGATAAAGCCCATGGGATGCTCCTTTCCGCCGCCCGGGAGTTCATGCTGCCTGCCGGCCTCCCGGGCGAATACAACGGCGGCAGGCTGTGCCGCTTTTCTATCCTTCGCGTGGACTTGAAAGGCGTCCGAGAGTATGCTACACTACAGAAAACGCGGCGGTCCGCAGTGAGCGGGGCGATTTCGGTCCCCGACCGGGAAAAACCGTCCGGGCGGAGGCCGCTGCCGCGAAAAAGGAGGAACCTCTCATTACCTTTCAGTATTTCAAGCTCGGCGACGCCATCGAGCGGTCGCTTCACGAGCTCGGCATCAGCGAGCCGACGACCATTCAGGAGGAGGTGATCCCCGAGGTCCTGCTGGGGCACAACGTGCTCGCGCTGGCGCAGACGGGATCGGGCAAAACGCTCGCCTACGGCGCGCCCATCCTGCACAAATTATCCGCGCAGACGCCGAAGGAGCGCCGTATCCGCGCGCTCGTGATCGTCCCGACGCGCGAGCTCGCGCTGCAGGTCCGCGAGAACATCCGCTCCTACGCCGAATATCTGCCGCTGCGCTGCGACTGCGTCTTTGGCGGCGTGGATATGGAAAAGCAGAAGAGGATGCTCGCGAAGCAGACGCCCGACATCCTGGTGTCCACGCCCGGACGGCTCCGGGACATCCTGACGCAGCCGGACGCCCCGCGGGGGCTTCTCGGAGGCTGCGAGACCGTCGTGCTGGACGAGGCGGACAAGCTGTTTGAATCGACCTTTCTTGCCGACACGAAGGACATTCTCTCCTTTGTCCCCGCGCAGCGGCAGACGCTCATGTTCTCGGCGACGATGCCGAAGCAGATGGAAGCCACCGCGCATGAGCTGATGGGCGCTTACGTGCGCAAGCTGGCGCAGCCGCGCAACTCTACGGTCGAGACGATCGATCAGACGCTTTACTATGTGGATCGGGAGAATAAATTCCCGCTGCTGCTCCACATCCTCTCGCGCGGCTTCGACGGGACGGTGCTGATCTTTACGGCGACCAAGTACCGCTCCCGCATGGTGGCGGAAAAGCTCTGCGAAAACGGCTTTGCCGCGGACGTGACGACCGCCGGCATGAGCATGAATTCGCGTCAGAAGAAATTCGCCGACCTGCGCAGCGGGAAGACGCGGATCCTGGTTTCGACCAATCTGCTGGCCCGCGGCGTCGACGCGGAGAACGTCTCCCTGATCGTGCAGTACGACATCCCCGACGCGGCGCAGGAGTACATCCACCGCATCGGGCGCACGGGGCGCGCGGGACGCTCCGGCACGGCGGTCTCGCTTTGCGAGTTCTGGGAGAAAAAGTATGTGCGAAACATCGAAAAGCTGATGGGGAAGCCGATCCCCGTCGTCACGGATCATCCCTACCCCATGACCTGCTTTGAGGTCCCGCACGACCGGCACGGCAGGCCGGTGGACCCCAACGTGCAGGAGTCCCGAAACGCGGCGCGGGCGTTCAACGCGGAGCGCGCGGCGAAAAAACGCGCGGAGCAGGAGGCGCAGAACATGGCGCGGACGCTGGAGGAGGAGCCGCGGCGGAAGGACGCGCCCGAGCCCGAGCCTCAAAAGCCGGAGCCTGCCGCGGCGCCGTCCGCCTCGGAACAGGACCTGCCGCCCCGCCGCCGCAGACGTCGCCGCCGCCGCAGGCCGCGGCGCACAAGAGGCGCCGACGCCGCGCCGGAGGAGCTGCCGGAGGAATGACCGGCGTCCGGCTGAGAAGAGACGCCCGAAGCACGGGGCGTTTTGAGAGATCCGGGATGGAGGAGAGCAGTATGAAATCAGGGAGAAGACTCGCGCCGATCCTGGCAGCTTTGTTGGTTCTCGGCGCCGTCGCCATCGGCTGCATCGTGAGCACCGGCGCGGAGAAGGAAACGCGGAGCGGCACGGCCTATGCGGCCTCCGCCAAGTATTCGGAGGGCGTGAGCGCAAAGTGCGAAATAACCGGCTATCACCGTTATGAGGGGGAAAACGGCTTCCGCCTCCTTTCAAAGGGGGACAAGGTCGCCGTGATCTCGCCGTCCGAGCTGCCGAGCCGCAGGCGGGTCGACGCGACGGTCAGCGGTCTCAGGGCGTGGGGACTCGTCCCGGTGGAGGGGAAACACGTCTGTCCGCAGACCCGCACGCTGGACGAGCTGATCGAGGACCTTGTGTGGGCGCTGAACGATCCCGAAATCAAGGCGGTATTTTGCGTCAGAGGCGGCTCCGGCGCGTCGGACGTGATGGATCGGCTCGCTTTGGAGCGGATCGAAAACGCAAGGAAGCCGATCATCGGCTACAGCGACATCACGGTCTATCATTCCGCGTGGACGGCGGCGGGGGTTCCGTCCGTCCATGCCGGCATGAGCGACGTGTTCACTTATCTGCCCGCGGCCTGCGCCAAGGCGGAGCGCCGTATGCTGCTGGGCGAGATTCCCGCGTACCGATGCCGGACGGACACGCCGTGCGTCAACGGCGAAGCGTCGGGCGTCCTGATCGGGGGCAACCTGTCCACATTCGTCTCGGTGCTCGGCACGGAATACGACTGCACCCGGATCGAAGAGCCGTATATCCTGTTTTTTGAGGACGTCGACGACAATATGCGGGAGATCCACCGCTATCTGACGGTTCTCAAGCATCTGGGCGTGCTGGACAGGGCATCCGCCATCGTGTTCGGCGAGTGGACGGACCTTCCGTCGGACGGCGAGGGCAACTTCGGCGCGGTGCGCGGCGGGGAGTTCCGGTCGGTCGCGGATATGATCCGCAGGGAGTTTCTCTCCGATCTGGATATTCCCGTGGCGTTCGATTTTCCCTCCGGACACGGGCGCGTCAACTACCCGCTGCTCATGGGGGAAACGGCTCGGCTGAGCGTCTCCGACGGTGTCTATACGCTGACATGGGACTGATTTGAAGCTCATCATTGCGCCGCGCGCCATGTGTGGTATAATGGCCGAGTTCATCGCCATCCTGCGCAGCGTCCCGCCGGAGGTGCAGCCCGCGCTGGGCGACCGGATCCGCGCGTCCATTAAGGGCATCACCCTGCCCGAGCTGAAGGGGGAGCGCACGATCAGCGCCTCGATGGGCTTCACGTATTTTCACGAGTCCGACACCGGCGCCGGCGACGCTCTCGGCCGCGCCGACGAGGCGGTCTACGAGGCGAAGCACGCCGGACGGGACAACTGGAAGCTGAAATAAACAACGCCGGGGCGGGGAGCGGAGAAAAGCCGCGTCCCCCGCGAAGGGACCGCGGGAGGACCGTCCGACGGTTTGCCATGAGACCGGCTGTGATAAGTAATACAGGCTCCGTACGGGCGGCGTCGCGCGCCTTCTGTACGGAGCCTTGCGCGCGCATTTATTCCGGTTTGGTATCCTCCCGCGGGAAGCCGGGAGCCTCCGCCGGCGAAGCGGGGCCCTCGCGGAAGGCTCCGGCGGCCGGAATGTCGTTGACGGCCGATGCATCATTCGCGGCGGGTTCGCCGTTCGCGGGCGCTCCGGCGTTCACGGCAGACGCGCTGCCTGCGCCCGGCTGCAGCTCCGTCAGCTTCTGCTCCTTGAGTTGGGCGAGCTGCTCCGCGGCGTCCTCGGCGGCGAGGTCCTCCGCCGTCTTCGGGATCACGAGGTTGAGCACGATGGCGAGCAGCGCGGCGGGGACGATGCCGGAGCCGCCGAACACCAGATTGATGTTGGGACCGAGCCCGGCGATCGCGCCGGCCGTGGCGCCCAGACCGTAGCCGACGCCGAGCGCGACGGAGACGATGGTGATGATGCGGTTGGTCACGCCGTACTTCGTGATCAGCTGGATGCCCGAAATGGCGATGGAGGAGAACATCATCACCGCCGCGCCGCCGAGCACGCTCTGCGGCATGATGGACACGACCGCCGCGAGCTTCGGGCTCAGGCCGCACAGCACGAGGAAGATCGCGCCCATGGTCAGCGCGAAGCGGTTGACGACCTTCGTCATGGCGACGAGCCCGACGTTCTGCGAGAACGAGGTGTTCGGCAGCACGCCGAACAGCGCCGCGAAGGTCGAGCCGAGGCCGTCGCAGGTCACCGCGCCGGAGAGCTCCCTGTCCGTCGCCTCGCGGCCCATGCCGCCCTCGATGCAGCCCGCCGTGTCGCCCACGGTCTCGACCGCAGTGACGATGAACATGATGCTGATGGGAACGATCGCCGCCATGCTGAAGGTCGGCTTGACCGGCAGGAGCCTCGGGGCCGACAGCCATGCCGCCTCACGGATGCGGCTCCAGTTGAGCACCCACGACTTCGTGAACTCCGCGCCGTCCGCGTCCAGCGCGGTGGTGACGAGGAACGTGTCCATCAGCGCGCAGAGCAGATAGCCGAAGACGATGCCGATCAGAATGGACGAGGAGGATGTGATCCCCTTCGTGAAGTGCTTGAACGCCACGATGACGACCAGCACGGCAAAGCCGATGAACAGGTTTTCCGCCGAGCCGAAGTCCTTCGCGCCGGAGCCTCCCGCGAAGGAGTTGACGCCGACGGAGATCAGGCTCAGGCCGATGGCGAGCACCACCGTTCCGGTGACCACCGGCGGGAAAAGCCTGCGCAGCGGCTTGATGAAAAAGCCCAGCACCGTCTCGAAGACGCCGCCGATCATCGACGCGCCCAAAATCGCGCCGTAGGCGATCACGCCGCCGCCCATCGTGGCGGCCACCGAGCGCATCACGCCGAGAAAGCCCGAGCTGGTGCCCATGATGATCGGCACCTGCCCGCCGATCGGCCCGATGGAGAACAGCTGCACGAGCGTCACGAGGCCCGCGACGAGCATCGCGTTTTGCAGCAGCGCGACATACAGCGCGGGCTCGCCGCCGCTGATGCCGCAGGCGCCGCAGATGATCATCAGGGGCGTCAGGTTGCCGACGAACATCGCCAGAACATGCTGGATGCCGAGGGGGATCGCGTGCCTGAGCGGGATGCGGCCCTTAAATTCATACGGGCTTGTGTACTCAAAATTCAGGTTCGGTTTCCAGTCGAATTTCATGCGTGCTACCCCTTTCTTCCCATAGAGCCTGAGACCATTATATTTGGGATCGGGGGCAAGCGCAAGTGTGTTTTTTGCGGCGGCCTGTCCCGACGCGGGCAGGGAATGCCGCGGAACCGGCGCGAAGCCGCGGGGGGAAGCGAACGCGCCGTTTGCCGGTGCTTCGGCGTGTCAATACCCACCATGCACAATATTTTGCGGTTTTTGTCGTGCATCCTGCCCACTTGAACCCTCAGATTGTGTCTGCTATACTTCTCTTCAGTTGTGTGTGGGAGGGATCGGCATGGAATCAGAGGCATATCAAGCCAATGAAGAGACCGCGGCGGAGGAGCGTCCGCAGCAGGCGGCGAAGGATTCGGACTTCACCGTGTTTTTCTTTGACCTTTTGGCGGAACAGCGATACTGAAGAAAACAGAGGAAACGGCATATGCGTTTGGATTTTGGTACGATTTGGAACAACATTGAGCATTGCGAGGGGCAGACCTTCGCCACGCTCGCCGGGCAGGCGTTTGCCTACGACGTGCGGGAGAACGCGCTTGCCATCCGGCGCAGCGATCTGGTGCTCGACCGGACGGAGGTCGAGAATGCGTTCAGGACCGGCGTTCCGGAAAAGCCCGGCAACGGACGCGGAACGACGGCGTACATCAACGCCATCCTGCGCGACAACCGCATCCGCAGCTGAAGGTACGCCGCGGTAAATACAAGATAATCCACCCATCCTTTTACAGGCGGGTGGATTTTTTGTTTGCTGCTTTAGCGGACCGGCCGATCGCGCATTCGCAGATTACAAACGCGCACGGTTGAAAAACATACCACAATGTGTTAGGTTTAAGAAGAATGAAGAAAGGGTGGATGGCGTGAGCGGCGAAAAACTGCTGCATCAGAATGTGGTGTATACGAAATACGGGTTGACGGAAAAGCTCGCGCTGAAGTATCTTCCCTCGCCCGCGGAGATTCGGACGACGAAAAAGGGCGCGGAGGTCAGGTACTGGCGTCGGTCCGACATTGAAAGCGCGTTTTCCGAGCGTCCGTCTCTCAAACGCAAGTCGGAGAGAATCCTTGAAAAGCGCAAAAAGGACGCGGCGGCGCACAGACGGAAGGGGAGGCGCAGAAAAGGCGGCCTCAGTCCCGAGGCAAGCGAGGACGCCGCGATCTCGGCGTATGTATCCCGGTTCGACCTGGAGCATATGATGATCGACGCGGCGTATCTGCGCCGCAGCTTTGTCCTGCACGTCGGTCCCACGAACTCCGGCAAGACCTACGACGCCATGCAGGCGCTCATGCGGGCGAAAAGCGGGGTTTATCTCGGCCCGCTGAGGCTCCTTGCGCTGGAGATGTTCGACAAAATGAACGAGGCGGGATGTCTGTGCGACCTGTTGACCGGGGAGGAGCAGCAGACGGTCGCAGGCGCCGCGCACGTCGCGTCGACGATCGAGCTGTGCGATTTCCGCCGCCGCTATGACGTTGCGGTGATCGACGAGGCGCAGCTCATAGCAGATCCCTTCCGCGGCGAGCACTGGACGCAGGCCATCCTCGGAGTCAACGCCGCGGAGGTGCATGTGTGCCTGGCGCCCGAGGCGCTTTCCCTGATCGAATGGCTGGTCCGGGGGATCGGCGCGGAATACAGGATCGTCAGACACGAGCGCCTCTGCCCGCTGGAGTATGCAGGAAAGCTGCGGGGATTGAGCAAGGTGCAGCCCGGCGACGCGCTGATCACCTTTTCCCGCAAGAGTGTTCTGGGCCTTTCCGCGGAGCTGGAGAAGCGGCATTTCAAAGCCAGCGTGATCTACGGCGCGCTCCCGCCGCAGTCCAGACGCGAGGAGGTGCGCAGGTTCTCCGCTGGGGAGACGCAGGTGGTCGTGGCGACGGACGCGATCGGCATGGGCGTTTCCCTGCCGATCCGCCGCGTGATCTTCTGCGATACGCAGAAGTATGACGGAACGTCGCGCCGCGCGCTCAAGCCCGTCGAGGTACAGCAGATCGCGGGGCGTGCCGGCAGGTTCGGAATCTATGACAGGGGGGAGGTGCTCTCCCTTGTGGACGACGACGTGGTGGAGAGGGGCCTGGCCGCGGCGGCGGAGGAAACCGCGTCCCTTATCATGCCGTTTCCGCGCCCGGCGCTGGAGGCGGAGTATCCGCTCGAGCGCATGCTTCTTGCGTGGCAGCATTTGCCGGCGCACGACCGCGAGGTGCGGACGGACCTGTCCGATCCGCTCCTGCTGCTTCACCGCGTTGACGAGCATTGGCTCGGCAAGGTCAGCAAATCGCTGCTGTACGATCTGATCTCCTGCCCGGTCGACACCTCGACGCCGGAGCTCGTGTGCTACTGGCGCGACTGCTTCCGCGCGATCGTTCGGGACAAGCCGCTGCCCTATCCCAAATTCGATCAGGAGACGCTGGAGGGCTGCGAGCTGCAGTACCGGGCGCTCGATATCCGCTCGCAGATGCACCGCCGCATCGGGATCGAGGACTACAGCATGGAGGAAAAGCGCTTGCTCGCGGAAAAAATCAGCGGGTTTCTGGCGGGCAGCAAGACGGAGTACGAGCGCAGGTGCGCAGTGTGCGGCAAAAAGCTGTCCTTCAACTGGCCCTTCCGCGTGTGCGACGCCTGTCACGCCGCCGCGCCGTACAGGCCGGGGCGCGGTGCGCGCTTTGCCAGATAAGGCCGATCCGCATCCGATCCGTCAGGCGTAGCCCGCCGCCAGCCCGAGCAGCAGCGCGTAGATGCAAACAAACGACAGCAGACGGAGCCAGACGCCGCTGAACATCGGCAGTCCGGCCAGCGTCTGCGCGACTCCGACGGTAAACGGATTGGCGACGCCCGCGGCGAAGCCGCAGCCGGCTGCCAGCAGACTGACGGCGACGCCGGTCGCGGCGTCCCAGCCGAGCCCGACGGCGAGCGAGACGACGATCGGCACCAGCGGGACGACCTCCTCAAACGAGCCGACCAGCGAGCCCATCGCCATAAAGAAGAAAACGAGGACCGCCATCAGCCGCCAACGCACGGCTCCGAAGCGATCCGCCAGCTTGTCCAGCATATAGCCCATGAGCCCGCAGACAGCCAGCGCGTTGAAGACCCCGCCGATGACCAGCAGGAACACGATGACCGCGATCAGCGTGCCGGAGCCCTCCGCGCCGAGGACGAGAACCGGCGAGAGCAGCCATTTCCACAGAGGCAGACCACCGTTCACGGCGTGAAAGCCCGCGGCTGTGTCGATCACGACGCGTCCCTCCGCGTCCACGGTCCGTGCGTACTCGCCGCCCGGAACGGCAAACGTCAGGAGATACGTCGCGAGCATCAGCGCAAAGATGATGGCGATCGCGGTCACGAAGCTTTTGACGCTGATGTCCAGACCCTTGCTTTCCCGTTCCACGGCTTACACCTCCCGCATCAGGTATTGGTACCAGTCCACTGCCGGGGCAAGCGAGGCAAGATCGATGTTTTCGTCGATCCCGTGGATGGACGCCATCTGCCGTTCGTCGATACGGATGGGCAGAAAGCGGATGCACTGGCCGCAGACCGGATCGAAGAAGCGGGAATCGGATGCGCCGGTCATGATGTAAGGCACGGTCTCCACGTTCGGGAAAACCGTCCGCACTGCCCGCTCCGTCAGTCGGAACGCCGTGCCGCGATAGTCCGTCAGCCGCGACGGAAAGCCGGGATCGAGGACCTCCGTCTCGACGCCGTACCTCGCCGCCAGCCGTTCGATGGCACGGAAGGACGCCTGCTGTCCCTGATGGTGCGAAAAGCGCATGTTGCCGACGACCCACGCATCGGCTGTCCTGTCGAGAGCGAGCTTTTCCCCCGCGCTTCCGCCGGCCGGAACGGATTGTGCCGCGACCGATTCTGTTTTGGGGTGGAAATCGCAATGCATCTGTGATATACTGAAAAAACAGGCTAAAAAAGCTGTAATGCGGAGAACAACCGTTGAAATGATCGATAGTCGGTTTTTTGTCCGGAATCGGGAGGGGAGCAAAACGATGCGCTGCAACAAAACGACGCTGGCGGTTTTTTGCCTGTTGCTGCTTCTGAGCCTTCTGACGCCGCTCGCGGCAGCTGCGCAGGCGCCGGAGCAAAAGACCGTCCGCGTGGACTGGTACGAGTCCCCCCCCTTTAATTTCTCGGATCGCTTCGGCAGGCGCTCCGGCTATGCCTGCGAGTACCAGCGGAAGATCGCGTCGTACACGGGCTGGAAGTACGAGTACGTGGAGGGCAATCTGCCGCAGGTGACCGTGATCCTGCTGAGCGTCGCGCTGGCGATCGTGCTGCTTCTGATCCGCAGATCCGACCGCATAAAAAAGCACCTCGAGGTGCGTCTCGAGCTGCAAAATCTGCTGCTTGAGCGGGAGCGCCAGCAGCGGCAGTCCGATACGATGATCACGGCGATGGCGTCCGACTACCACAGCGTTTTCTACGTGAATCTGGATAAGAACGAGGCGGTGTGCTACCGCGCGGACACAAAAATTGACGGCGGCGTCCGGGAGGGGGACGGCTTCCCCTTTTACGAGAAATTCGCGGACTACGCCAACCGGTTCGTGGTGGAGGCGGACCGGGCGGACTTTTTGAAGTTTACCGAGCCCTCCGGCGTCATCACCTTCCGCGTCGAGCAGACCGCGCTCTCGGACGAGCAGGCGCGCTTGCGCTTTACGATGGAGGATACCGGCGTCGGCATGGACAAGGACTTCATCCCGCAGCTCTTTAACGCCTTCTCCCAGGAGGACACCGCCAATACCAACCGCTACGGCGGCAGCGGCCTCGGCATGGCGATCTCGAAGAGCGATGAAAAGCAGTGCCTCGCGGCGGGCATGAACGCGCACCTCTCCAAGCCCGTCGATATCGCCCTGCTGAAGGAGACGCTGGGCAGACTGATCGCCGCGAAGAAATGAATCAAAAGGAGGACGCCATGGCTGTTTTTTCCGTCAAATTCGGAACGCCCGAGCCGATCCCGTTCCGGGAGCACGGCTGCGAGGGGGAATATCTGGCGCGCGTGCGCGGCGGCGCGGAGGTATCCGATTATGACGCCGCGCGCTTCGGCGAGGGCGCGGCGGCGGAGGCCGCGCTGAAAAAGCGGATCGCGGAGCTGCTTCCGGACTGCTTCGCGCGCTGGCCCGAGGGCAAGCTGATCATGGGCTCCGGCAACCGGGAAATTTTGAACGGCCTGCTCGAGTCGGCGCTCGCCGCCGAGGGCGTGACGGCGAAGGCGGACGTCCGCGGCGTCGACCTGGCCGAGGGGCAGATGGACGACTACAGCAAAAACTGCGGCGAGGCGCTGCGCGAAAGCCTCAGTCCGAGCGTCCGCACGGAGGGCCTTTCGGACGAGGCGCACGGTCCGCTGATCCACTTCGGCTACAGCCGCTTCTCGCACAGCATGATGATGGGCGGCAGCTCGTCGAGCGGGGACGAGCTCGACTGGAACCGGGACGGAAGCATCATCCTGACGAGCACATACAGCGGCGGCGGGAAAAGCACGCGCTTTGAGTATCGCGTCAAGCCGGAGCTCGCCGAGCGGGTGCGCTCCTTCGTCGCGGAAAAGCACCTCGCGGCGCTCGCGAAGCAGAAGATCGAGACCCCGGCGGTCTTTGACAACTTCACCAGCTCGTCCTTCCGCATGACCTTCGACGACAGCGCCCTCGGCGGCAGCCCCTGTGAGATGGCGCACATCGACTGCGGCCCGGCGGGCATGACCTTCCGCAAGCTTGAGGACGAGGCGTGGGAGCTTCTCAAGGCGTGCCGGGAGGCCGGGGAGTGCGTGTTGAACGAGGAAAAGGAGACCGGCGGAGCGTTCGGCGGCATGCCGGGCTTTCCGGGCATGATGGGCGGTATCGGAACGAATCCGGGCATGGGCATGGGCGTGGGCGCCGCGTGGACCTGCGATAAGTGCGGGCACGCCGGGAACTTCGGCGCGTTCTGCGCCGCCTGCGCCGCGCCGCGTTCCGCTCCCGCGGGCGCCGCCTCGGGCGCGCCCGCTCCGGCGAAGCCTGCGGAGACGCCGAATGCGCAGCCGCAGGCCGGCGGTTGGACCTGCTCGAGCTGCGGTCATGCCGGGAACACGGGCAGATTCTGCACCGAGTGCGGCTATCCGCGCTGACGCGCGCGGGAGCGATCCGCCGATTTTACCGAAACAATCCTGGGACTGTGACAAAACGCAAGTTTTTTCACAGTCCCAGGATTTTTATACGAGCTTTCCAAGCGGCGGAGCCCTATCAGAAGCCGACGCGGCGTCTGGAGGGATCGCTGCTTTCCTGCTCCAGCAGGCACCTCGCCGCGGCGGCGAAGTCGGCGGCGGTGAGCTCGCTGTCCTCCGCGCCCTCCAACGCGCGCAGCGCCAGCTCCTCGATCGCGGCGTCGCGCAGGCGGCGCGCCTCGCGGCCGTTGCCGAAGCTCTTGCCGCGCTTTTCGCGCAGCGCGCGGAAGAACTCACAGCAGACGTCGTGCGCCTCGGCGGGGAGGGTGTGATTCGCCTCCGCCGTCAGCGTGCCGAGGATCGACCAGAGCTCCTCGTCCGTGTAGTCCGGGAACTCCAGCACCTTCGCGACGCGGCTGGCAAGGCCGGGGTTCGAGTTCAGCAGGCGCTTCATCTCCTCGGAGTAGGTTGCGAAGATGACGACGGTCTCCTGCTCCAGCTCCATGTGCCGCACCAGCGCGTTGACCGCCTCCTCGGCGTAGCTGTCGCCGCGTTCGGGGATCAGCGCGCCCGCCTCGTCGATGAACAGCACGCCGCCGCGCGCCTCCTCGAAGAGCTTCGCGATCTTGGGCGAGGTGTGCCCGACGTACTTGCCGACGAGCTGCTCGCGCCCCGCCTCGACAAAGCGCCCGGTGCCGCAGCCCTCCTCGCGCAGGATCTCCGCGACCAGCCGCGCCGTGACGCTCTTGCCCGTGCCGGGGGAACCGGCGAAGGCGAGGCTGCGGCCGGTGACGAAGCTTTTTCCGTGCTTCGCGTTGAAGATCGCCACGGCGAGCTGCCGGCGCAGGACCTGCTTGACGTTGTCGAGCCCCGTCATCCCGTTCAGCCTGTCCAGAGCGCGTTTCTCCTCCTCCACGGGGCGGAAGGGCTGATAGGTCAGGTCGTCGGCGGTGAACGCCGTCCCCTCCGTTTTCTGCGCGGCGTACGCCGCCAGATCGTAGAGGTCGAGCTCGCTGAAGCTGTCGCCGCGCACGCGGCGCAGGCGGGAGATCACGTCGGCGCCGTTCACCCCGGTGGCGAGCGAGGACCGCTGCGCGCTCACGGCGGAGCGCAGGACGCTGACGAGATAGTCATCCGTGGCGGGCCCGATCCTGAGCACCTGGAACTGATGCCGGAATTGCAGCTCGTTGATGAGCTCCAGGTCGATCTGCCGCTTTTTGAGCGCCACGAACACGTCCCGGCCCTTGTCGCACGCGAGCTCGAGCTGCTCGACCACGGCGGAGGACAGCACCGGGCCGGACTCGGAGGCGATCAGCAGCGCGGGCGCGGGAAGGGAGGAGGTGTCCAGCCTCTTCTGTCCCGCCATCATCGCGACGACCGGCGACTCGTCCTCACCGCCGGAGAGAATGCCGGGATCGAGCAGGGAGGGGGACGCCACCAGCAGCGCGTTTTTCATCTCACGCTCCTCCTCGTCGATGCCGAGCATCTCATAGAGCTCCCTGTTCAGCTCCTCGTCGTCGTCCTCCTCGCACGCGTCCCCGCGGAGCGGATCGCGGTCCATGCGGGAGGACAGCGCGGCGAGGTAGAGCGCCGCCTGAGACGCGTGGTAGCCGTTTTCGGACACGAAGACGGCGCGCACGCCGTGCTTCGAGCGGCTGAGGACGCTGTGCACGTCGATCCTGCCGAACTGCGGCGCGGCGCTGAACTCCCGGAACAGGACGTCCGGCTCCGCCGCGGGGAAGGGACAGTACGCCAGCTCGCGCCGGGGCATCTGCCCGACGCTCCGGAGCCGGACGGGGCGGCAGACCGGACTCCCGCCGCGCGCGCCGGATACCATATTCATGAGCTCCTGCTTGTTCATAACAGTGCCTCCTCTCACTCACGACAGGCTGCCGCGCATCGCCTCCGTGAAGGCGTCGTCCTTTATGTGCGCGGCGAACTCCTCCAGCGGCGCGAGGCTGCGCGGCTCCGGCGAAAACGCCCTCCAGCGGTCCGGCAGGGCGGTGAACCCCTGCTCCTGATCCTGCTCCTCCACGTTGAGCGCGTGAATGCGGTACTTCATTTGAGAAACCTCCTTCCTGAATTGCAAGCTCAGTATACCATGCCAAATGACCTTTTTTTACCAGCACGGCACACTTTGCGCGCGTATGGCTGCCTTTTGGCGCAAAGCCGCATGGGAACGCGCTTTGGGACGGACGCGGACCGGCTCGGGCTTGCCTGCCGGCCGGTCCCGTGCTATAATATTTTTACCTGATATGTAAGGGGGGAGTCCATGACGGCGATACTGGCGGCGCTGGCGGCGGCATGGCTCGCCCTGCTGGCGGCGGAGAGAGTGCGCGCGGACCGCGCGAGAAAGGCGATCGCGCACATCGTGCATGTGAACGGCACGCGGGGCAAGTCCTCCGTCAGCCGCCTGATCGACGCGGGGCTGCGCGCGGGCGGGCTGCGCGTGTTCTGCAAGACGACGGGCACCGACCCGATGACCATCGACGTGAACGGGCGGGAGGAGCCGGTCCTCCGCCGCGGACGCGCCAACATCAAAGAGCAGCTCGCGATCCTGGACCGCGCCGCCGCGCAGGGGGCGGAGGTGCTGGTCGCGGAGTGCATGGCGGTGCTGCCGGAGCTGCAATACACGGCGCAGCACCGGATGCTGCGCGCCGACGTCGGCGTCATCACGAACGTGCGGCGGGATCATACCGACGTCATGGGCGACACGCTGCCGCAGATCGCGGAGGCGCTGTCCAACACCGTGCCGCGCGGCGGCGTGCTGCTGACCGCCGAGGAGGCGCAGGCGCGGGTGCTGGCGGAGAAGGCGCGCGCGCTCGGCAGCCGCTTTGTGTCCGTCCGCCCCGACGGCACGGAGCCGGACTTCGACTTCGCGGAGAACATCGCGCTGGCGCTCGCGGTCTGCGAGGAGCTGGGCGTGCAGCGCGAGACGGCGCTGGAGGGGATGCGTCGATACCGGCGCGATCCCTACGCGCTGAGCCTGCACCGTTGCGGAAGGGCGGTCTTCGTCAACGGGCTTTCGATCAACGACATCCAGTCCACCGTCCTGGTCTGGGAGCGGCTGCGCGGCACGCCGGCGCTCGCGGGACGGGAGCTGAGCGTGCTGGTCAACAACCGACCCGACCGGGGCAGCCGCGCGCGGGATATGGCGGACGCCTGCGCGCGGCTCGGCGCGAAGCGGGTGCTGCTGCTGGGCGCGGCGCAGGGCTTTATGCACGCGCGGCTCAAAAAACTGCTGCCGGAGGCGGAGATCGTCCGCCTGAGGAACGCGGCGGCGCTGGACTGGAACGCCTTCACGGAGCGGGACGCCGTCTTTTTGATCGGCAACCTCGCGGGAGAGGGGCGCGCCCTGATGACACGGCTCAGAGAGGAGGGGGAGGAGCTTGTACGATAGCGTGGTGATCGCCGGCGTGCTGACGAGCCTGCTGTTCTCCGAGCTGACCGGCCTCTCCGCGGGGCTGGTGGTGCCGGGGTATCTGGCGCTGTCGCTCCACACGCCGCTGCGGCTTTTGAGCACGCTGGCGGTGGCGCTGCTCTCCGCCCTCGGCTGCCGCGCCCTCTCGGAATACCTGATCCTCTACGGGCGGCGGCGCTTCGGCGTGCAGCTCGTGCTCGCCTTTTTGCTCAGCGCGCTGCTGGGACGGCTCGGCCCCACGCTGGGGCTGCCGGATGTCGTGGGCGTGCTGGTGCCCGGCATCCTCGCCCGCGAGATCGACCGGCAGGGCGTCCGCGACGCGCTGCTCGCCGTGACGGCGGTGACGGCGGCGACGGCGCTGCTGGCGCTCGCGGCGGGCTATCCGCTGCTGTAAGGGGAGGGAGATCGCGTGAAAAAAATCGGAACGGGATACCTGCTCGCCGCGGCGCTGACGCTGCTCGTATCGCTCTGCACGGGAATGCTGCTCTCCGCGCCCGCTCCGGCGGCGGACCGGGACGTGAAGCTGGACGCGGCGGCGCGGATGCGCTCGTGCATGGACCGGGTCAAAGAGTATAAGGAGGAGCTCGGGCTCGGGATCAGCGCCGACGACCTGCGGGAAACGGGCATGATCGGCGAGCCCTACACCTTCATCACCACCACCAGCGGCGCGCTGGAGGCGAAGCGCACCACGGCGGACCCGGATATGGCGGCGCTGCTCGTGCAGATGCTCCGTGAGGCGGGCGTCCGCTCCGGGGACACGGTCGGCGCGGGCTTTTCCGGCTCCTTTCCGGCGCTGAACCTCGCGGTGCTCTCCGCCTGCGCCGCCATGGACGTGCGCGTGGTCTGCATCGCCTCGGTCGGCGCGTCCACCTACGGCGCGAACCAGCCGGAGCTGACCTTCCCGGACATGGCGCTGCGCCTCGCCGCCGACGGGCTGATCCCCGCCGCGCCCGACGCGTTTTCCATGGGCGGCTGGCGCGACTGCGGGCTGGATATGGACGAGACGCTCGCCGCGGAGATCCGCGCGCGGCTTGAGCGGAGCGGCGTCCCGATGCTGTATGAGGAGGATTATTCCGAGAATATCCGTGCGCGGATGCGGCTCTATGAGGAAAAGGGGCCGATTTCCTGCTTCATCGGCGTCGGAGGCAACCTGACGACCATCGGACAGGGGGAGGACACCGTCCCCTACGGCCTGGTAAAGCCGTACACGATTCGGTCGGTCAACGAGGGCAGCGGCCTCATGGAGATCTACAACGCCTCGGGGCTGCCGGTGCTGCACTTGCTGAACATCAAGCGCCTTGTCGCGGACTACGGCCTGCCCTACGACCCGGAGCGGCCCACAGTGCCGGGGGAGAGCGCGATCTACTTTACAAGGCGCTTCCCGCCCGCCGCGGCGGTGCTGGGACTCGCGGCTGCGGGGGCGATCCTCGCGCTGGGCCGCGCAAGGCGCAAAAGGGAGGAAGACGCATGAGACGGCTGACGGCGATCTGTCTTTCGCTCGCGCTGCTGCTGACGGCGGGCTGCGCGGCGCGGGAGCCCGCCCCGGCGAAGCCTTCCCCCGCGCCGGAGACACCCGCGGCGGCGGAGCCGCAGACGGTGACGGAGCCGCCTGCGGCCGGGGAACAGACGCCCGCGGCGGCGATCGGCCTGTCCGCTCTGCCGGAGGAGCCGTCGGAGTGGACGCTCGCGGACTTCGCGCCGGAGCTGTGCGCCGGGACCGCCGCGGAGGAGCGCTGTGCCGTCGCGGAGGGGACCGAGTGGGAAAACACGGTCGTCGTGCGGCGCGGCGCGGCGGAGGGCCCGACGCTTTACATCGTCGGCGGCGTCCACGGGGACGAGACCGCGGGCTGGACGGCGGCGAACCTGCTCAAGGAGCTGTGTCCGCGGGCGGGGACGGTCTGCGTCCTGAGCCCCGCGAACACCTACGGCGCGGAGCACGACCAGCGCAAGACCCGCTCGCAGCGCGATCTCAACCGCTGCTTCCCCGGCGACGCGGAGGGCTGGGACGCGGAGCAGATCGCCGCGTCGATCTACGCCGACATCGCGGCAAGACAGCCCGCGCTGGTGCTGGACCTGCACGAGACGAAGGGACCGCAGGCGGACGCGCCGGAGCGGGACGACCTGCGCAACGCGATCATCGTCTATGACGTCGCGCCCATTGCCGATCTTGTGTGGGAGCTGGCGGCGGAGGGGGAGCTGACGCTGCTCGGCTCGCCGCCGGAGGGAAGCGTCAACCGGACGGTCAGCGCGGAGCTGGGCATCCCGGTCATCACGCTGGAGACGTGGCGCGGCGAGGAACTGTCCCTGCGCGTGGCGCGGCAGCTCCGCTTCGCGGAGGACGTGCTGCGGTTTTACGGAATGCTGTAGCGCGCCGAATGAGCGCAAGGGAGGGCGGCGAAAAAACGGGGGCAGAAGGGGATAGACAAATCGTTCACAATGTGTTAATATTTGCATTGCAGCAATCACCAAACACCTGCGGAGAATAAATGGGAGATTTGGTGAAAATTGACGGAAAAGCGGAAAGGAGAAAGGATGACATGAAAAGAATGCTGGCTCTTGTTCTGGCGCTTGTGATGTGCCTTGCGTTCGCTGCCTGCGGACAGAGCACCCCACAGCCGGCGGCCCCGGCTCAGCCGGAGACGCCCGCGACGACGACACCGGCAACGCCCGAGCCCACGCCGGAGCCGCCCGCGCCCGAGGCGCCGAAGCTGACCCCCGCCTACTCGGTGGAGGGCTTCGAGACGGTGGACGCGGAGGGCAACCGCATCACCACCGGACGTGACGCCACCGCGTCGACGGCCATGGCGACGGCCTCCAAGTACGAGGTCTCCCAGGTCGGCGCGGAGATCATGCAGAAGGGCGGCAACGCCGTCGACGCCGCGGTTGCGATGGGCTTCGCGCTCGGCGTGTGCGAGCCGTTCACCTCCGGCCTCGGCGGCGGCGGCCTGTGCACGATCCACACGGCCTCCGGCGAGAACTACTTCATCGACTTCCGCGAGGTCGCGCCCGCCGCGGCGACGCTGGACCTCTACCTCGACGCGGAGGGGAAGAGCAACGGCAGCACCGTCAAGGGCGGCCTGGCCTCCGGCGTTCCCGGCGAGGTGGCGGGCCTTCTGTACCTGCTGGAGAACTACGGCTCAGGCAACCTGACGCGCCAGCAGGTCATGGAGCCCGCGATCCGCATCGCGACGGAGGGATTCACCGTCTCCCAGTACTGCGCCAACGCGATCTCCGACGCCTATGAGAAGGCGGTGGAGTTCCCCGAGATGCAGGACGTCTACTGGAACGAGCTGGGGCTTCCCTATGAGACCGGCGACGTGATCGCCAACCCCGACCTCGCCAAGGCGCTGCAGAAGATCTCCGACGAGGGCCGCGACGGCTTCTACAAGGGCGAGATCGCGCAGGCGGTCGTCGACACCCTGAAGAAGTACGGCGGCGTGATGACCACCGAGGACCTCGCCAACTACGAGGTCATGGTCCACGAGCCCGTCACCGGCACCTACCGCGGCTATCAGGTCATCTCCTCGCCCCCGCCCTCCTCCGGCGGCACGCACCTGATCGAGATCCTGAACATCCTCGAGAACTTTGACGTCGGCTCCATGAAGGTCAACTCCCCGGAGTATATCCACCTGCTTGCCGAGACCTTCAAGCTCTCCTACGCCGACCGCGCGCAGTATATGGCGGACACCGCCTTCGCGGACGTCCCGCTCGAGGGCCTGACCAGCAAGGAGTACGCCAAGACCCGCGCCGCGCTCATCGACCTCAGCCAGGCGAAGGAGCCGGTGGACTTCGGCGATCCGACGCTCTTTGAGCACACCGACACCACGCACTACTCCGTCGCCGACGCCGAGGGCAACTGCGTCGCCATCACCAAGACCATCAACTACTACTTCGGCAGCGGCGTGATGGTCGGCGGCTGGGGCTTCATGATGAACAACCAGATGGACGACTTCTCCACCGATCCGGAGAGCGTCAACAAGATCGAGCCGGGCAAGAAGCCCCTGTCCTCCATGAGCCCCACCGTGGTGCTCAAGGAAGACGGCACGCCCTTCATGGTGCTCGGCACGCCCGGCGGCGCGCGCATCTTCGCCTCCGTGGCGCAGATCATCACCCGCGTGATCGACAGCAACATCCCGCTGCACGACGCGATCAGCATCCCGAAGATCTGGAACAACGGCCCGAAGAACAATCTCCAGTACGAGACGCCGCTCAAGGGCTACGAGGACTTTGCCGTGACCGAGGAGACCGTCAAGGCGCTCGAGGAGATGGGACACGGCGAGATCAAGACCGCCGCCTCCGGCGCGGTGCAGGCGATCCAGTTTATGGACGACGGCACCCTGTACGGTACCGCCGACCCGCGTCAGGACGGCAAGGCCGTCGGCTTCTGAGCCGAAAAGAGAAGTCAGCTCCCTTCTCCGCCGCTTATGCGGCGGAGAAGCGCTGAAATAAAAGTGCGTTCAGTTTAAAAAGGAGGAAAAAAAGGTGAAAAAGAGGAAAATGCTTTCGTTCATTCTGGCGATGATCATGCTGCTGTCTCTTGCGGCCTGCGGCCAGACCCAGCAGCCCGCCCAGCCGGCGCAGCCCGCTCAGCCCGAGCAGCCGGCGCAGCCCGCCCAGCCGGCGGAGCCCGCGCAGCCCGCGGAGCCCGCTCCCGCGGCGGACGACGGCGTATGGCTTCCCTATGACGAGAATCTGCAGACCAAGCGCACCGACCGCGATGCGACCGGCACGAAGGGCGCGGTTGCCAGCTCGAGTTGGTACGCCTCCAAGGCGGGCCTCGACGTGCTGCAGGCAGGCGGCAACGCCGTGGACGCGGCGATCGCCACCTCCTACACGCTCGGCGTCGCCGAGCCCTACACCTCCGGCCTCGGCGGCGGCGGCTTCATGATCATCTACGAGGCCGCCACCAAGAAGGTCACCGTCATCGATTACCGCGAGATCGCGCCCGCCAACGCCACGCCGCAGATGTGGCTGGACGACGAGGGCAACGTCAAGATGTTCGTCACCGCCGACGGCGAGGAGCTCAACGGCGAGTATTCCAGCCTTTCCCAGCTCGGCGGCATGGCGGCGGGCACCCCGGGCGAGGTCGCCGGCATGGAGTATGCCTTCGAGCACTTCGGCTCCGGCACGCTGACCCGCCAGCAGCTCATGCAGCCCGCCATCGACCTTGCCAACAACGGCTACATCGTCACCGTGACGATGAAGACCTGCACCGAGGACGAGTACTATGAGGCGTCCCGCATGCCCGAGGTCGCCGGCTACTATCTCGACGACGTCGGCCTGCCGCTCGAGGTCGGCACCACCTGGACGAACAAGGATCTCGCCAAGACGCTGCAGATGATCGCGGACGGCGGCGCGGACGCGTTCTACAAGGGCGAGGTCGCGCAGGCGATCGTGGATACCCTGAAGAAGTACGGCGGCGTGATGACCACCGAGGACCTTGCCAACTACAAGGTCGAGGTGCGCGAGCCCGTCACCTCCACCTACCGCGACTACACGATCTACTCCCTGCCCCCGGCGTCCTCCGGCGGCACGCACCTGATCGAGGCGCTCAACATCCTCGAGAACTTCGACATGAAGTCCTACGGCGTCAACACCGCGGATTACATCCACCTGTATTCCGAGGTGTTCAAGATGGCCTTTGCCGACCGCGCCAAGTACATGGCGGACACCGCCTTCACGGAGGTCCCGCTCGCGGGCCTGACCAGCAAGGACTACGCCAAGAAGCTCGCGGAGAAGATCGACATGGCGACGAGCGGCACCTATGAGGCGGACAACCCGATCCCGTACGAGTCCAGCTCCACGACCTCCTTCTCCGTGATCGACCAGTGGGGCAACATGGTCGCCTGCACCCAGACCATCAACGACTTCTACGGCAACAAGGTCGCCATCCCCGGCTACGGCTTCATCATGAACGACGAGATGGACGACTTCTCCTCCGATCCGGAGAGCGTCAACTGCGTCGCCGGCGGCAAGCGCCCGCTCAGCTCCATGTCCCCGTCCATCGTGCTCTACCCCGACGGCACGCCCTTCCTGACGATCGGCACGCCGGGCGGCCTGCGCATCTGGCCGACCATCACCCAGATCGTCGAGCGCATGATCGACTACGATATGGACATTCAGGACGCGATCGACACCGCGCGTATCTTCGACAACCACAAGATGGTGCTCTACTATGAGTCCGACGGCGTGACGCCCGTGACGCCCGAGGTCGTCGCCGAGCTGGAGGCCAGAGGCCACGAGACGGGCGACAAGGGCTCCTGGAACCTGTTCTTCGGCGGCGTGCAGGGCATTGAGATCCTCAAGGACGGCACGCTGCGCGGCGGCGCCGATCCGCGTCGTGACGGCAAGGCGCTTGCCTATTGATGATCCATAAGGCCGGAAAGGAAACGTACTATGAAAAGGAAACTCTTTGCCCTTCTGATGGCGTTTGCCATGGCGCTCGCGCTCGTCGCGTGCGCCGAGGAGGGCACGACCACCACCGACCTGCCCGCGCCGCCGCATCCCCCGGTTGACAGCGGCAGCGGCTCCGGCGGCGCCGCGGGCTCCGGCAGCGGCGCGGCGGGCGGTCAGGGCGCGGGCATTGCCGAATTTCCGGCGCTCGTCACCTCCGGCGGACAGAGCGCCGACTATCAGATGATCGGCACGGTCATGGGCAAGCTGGGCATGGACTTCACGCTCAACAACCTGGCGACCTCCGCCGACCTCGGCGACGCGAAGACGCTCATCGTCGTGGTGGGCGGCTCGTCCAAGGGCCTCGGCGCCGCGGGTATCGACGCGGACGGCGAGCTGGCGCGCGTGGCGGAGCTGATCGACGGCGCGAAGAGCAAGGGGCTGACCGTCATCGTGATGCACACGGGCGGCGCGGCCAGGCGCGGCGATCTGTCCGACAAGTTTATCAAGCCGATCTTCGAGAAGGCGGACTACGCCATCGTGGTCTCCGCCGGCGATTCGGACGGTTTGATGTCCGGCATCTGCGCCCAGAACAACATCCCGATGGACACCATCGACAGCATCAGCGACGTGACAAGCGTGCTTCCCACCGCCTTCAGCGGCGGAGGAGGCGGCGCGGCGGCGGGCTCCGGCACGGGCGCTGCCCAGTTCCCGGCGCTCGTCACCTCCGGCGGACAGAGCGCCGACTACCAGATGATCGGCACGGTCATGGGCAAGCTGGGCATGGACTTCACGCTCAACAACCTGGCGACCTCCGCCGACCTCGGCGACGCGAAGACGCTCATCGTCGTGGTGGGCGGCTCGTCCAAGGGCCTCGGCGCCGCGGGCATCGACGCGGACGGCGAGCTGGCGCGCGTATCGGAGCTGATCGACGGCGCGAAGGGCAAGGGCCTGACCGTCATCGTGATGCACACGGGCGGCGCGGCCCGGCGCGGCGACCTGTCCGACAAGTTCATCAAGCCGATTTTCGAGAAGGCGGACTACGCCATCGTGGTCTCCGCCGGCGACGCGGACGGCCTGATGTCCGGCATCTGCTCCGGCAAGGGCATTCCGATGACCGCCATCAACAGCATCAGCGACGTGACCACCGCGCTCCCCGCCGTGTTCGGCGGCGGAGGCTCCGCGGCGGGCGCGCCCGCGGCGCCGGCGGCGTCGGGCGCGGGCTTTGCCGAGTTCCCGGCGCTCGTCACCTCCGGCGGACAGAGCGCCGACTACCAGATGATCGGCACGGTCATGGGCAAGCTGGGCATGGACTTCACGCTCAACAACCTGGCGACCTCCGCCGACCTCGGCGACGCGAAGACGCTCATCGTCGTGGTGGGCGGCTCGTCCAAGGGCCTCGGCGCCGCGGGTATCGACGCGGACGGCGAGCTGGCGCGCGTGTCGGAGCTGATCGACGGCGCGAAGGGCAAGGGCCTGTCCGTCATCGTGATGCACACGGGCGGCGCGGCCCGGCGCGGCGATCTGTCCGACAAGTTCATCAAGCCGATCTTCGAGAAGGCGGACTACGCCATCGTGGTCGGCTCCGGCGACGCGGACGGTCTGATGTCCGGCATCTGCACCAACAAGGGGATCCCGATGGAAACCATCAACAGCATCAGCGACGTGACCACCGCGCTCCCTGCCGCATTCAAGTGATCCCCTGATCCATGGGGGAGGCGGCGCGGCCGCTTCCCCCCGTTCCTAAACTGGAGGTTTCTATGACAACAGAACTGCTTACCTTCCTGGCGATGATAGGCGTGTTTCTGCTGGGCTGCTTCCTTTGCAAGCTGCCTGTCAGCATTTCCATGGTCCTCTCCGCCATCGCCGGCGCGCTGGTCGGCGGCAAGGGGTTTCCTCTGCGCCATCTGGTCGAAGGTATGTTCGCCTACGTGGACACGATTTTGGTCATCGTCACGGCGATGATCTTCATGAAGGTCATTCAGGAGTCCGGCGCGCTGGACGCCATCTCGTCGGTCATCATCGAGCGCTTTCACAAAATGCCCGCCCTGATGCTCTGCCTCATCATGGTCATCATCATGTTCCCGGGCATGATCACCGGCTCCTCGACCGCCTCCGTGCTCTCCGCCGGCTCCATCATGGCGCCCGTTTTGATGCTCATGGGCGTGCCGATGCTGGAAACGGCGAGCATTCTGGCGATGGGCGGCATCCTGGGCATGATCGCGCCGCCCACCAACATCCCCGCCATGATCATCGGCGCGGGCATCGACATTCCCTACAGCGGCTTCGGCCTGCCGCTGACGCTGATGACCTTCCCGCTGGCGTTCCTCTTCGTGCTGATGTTCGGCTACAAGTACGTGAAGAACATGAACTATGAGGAGGTCCGCGGCAAGCTGCGCACGGAATCCCGCAAGAAGTACGGCTTCCGCATCTACACCCCGCTGATCCTCGCCATCGTGCTGATGGTCATCAACAAGGCGGTGCCCGCGATCCCCGACATCGGCATGCCGCTGGTGTTCCTCATCAGCGCGGCGGTCGGCTGCTTCACCGGCAACCGCTTCAACGTGGCGAAGATGGCGAAGGATTCCGTCAATTCCGTGCTGCCGGTCATGGGCATCCTGATGGGCGTCGGCATGTTCATCCAGATCATGACGCTCACCGGCGTCCGCGGCCTGATCGTCAACAGCTGCCTGAGCCTGCCGAACGTCGCCCGTTACATCGCCATGGCGGTGTCCATGCCGCTGTTCGGCGCGGTGTCGTCCTTCGGCTCCGCCAGCGTGCTGGGCGTCCCGTTCCTGCTTTCCTTCCTCGCGAAGAAGGAGATCATCGTCGCCGGCGCGCTGTCTTTGATCGCGTCGCTGGGCGACATGATGCCTCCGACGGCGCTGGCGGGCATCTTCGCCGCGCAGGTGGTGGGTATGCCGAAGTACACGCCGGTGCTCAAGAAGTGCCTGCTGCCCTGCCTGATCGTCATACTCTGGGGCATCTTCTTCATTGTCTTTGCCAACCAGCTGCAATTCCTGATCCTCGGCTGAGAAAGGAGCGAACAGAACCATGATTACTATTATTTACCGCCTGATCGTCGCCCTGGTGATCGGTCTGGTCGGATGGAATCTGTTTACGGAGGAGAAGCTCACCAATCAGCTCAACTGCGCGATGGTGCTGATCCCGCTCATTCTTCGTCTGCTGATGATCAAGTAGGGAGGGCGAGACGATGAAAGAAAAAAAGCATCTGCTCACGGCTTGCCTGTGCCTTGCCGCGTCGATCGCCGTTTGCTGCATCACGGGCGCGAACTTTCTCAAGGCGCGGGAGCTTCCCATGCCGCAGAACGGACCCGGCGTGACGGAGGTGAAAATGCTCTCCGACTGGTTCTCCGGCCTGAAGGGTACGCACGCCGACACTCCGGTCTATGTCCTCAGGGGCGCCGAGCCGGGCGGCACCATGCTGATCCTCGGCGGCACCCACGGCAACGAGCCCTCCGGCTACATGTCGGCGTTCACCTTCATCGAGAACGCCGTCGTGGACAAGGGCACCGTCTACGTCATTCCCTACACCAACCGCAGCGGCATGACGCATAACGACCCCGGCGAGGGCAACATGCAGTACTTTACGCTCCAGACCCAGAGCGGGCCGCGCACCTTCCGCTTCGGCTCCCGCGCCACGAATCCCATCGACCAGTGGCCCGACCCCGACGTGTATGTGCACTATCCCTCCGGGCAGAAGCTCTCCGGCTCCGAGACGCGCAACATCAACCGCGCCTATCCGGGCCGCCCGGACGGCAACCTGACCGAGAAGGCGGCGTACGGCGTGGCGGAGCTGATCCGCACCGAGAACATCGGCCTGACCTTCGACCTGCATGAGGCGTCCCCCGAGTACCCGGTCATCAACGCGACCGTGGCGCATCAGGACGCGATGCCCATCGCCTCCGAGGGCTGCATCAGCCTGCTGCTCAACGGCATCGAGATGTCGCTCGAGCAGTCCCCGACCAACTTCCACGGCCTGACCCACCGCGAGCTGGGCGACTACACCGACACCATGGCGATCCTGATGGAGACGGCGAACGCCTCCCAGGGCCGTCTGCGCGGCGCGACCTCGCAGCGGCAGGTCATGGGCGGGCAGGACAAGTGCTACGAGCTCAGCGAGCGCCTCGGCATGCTCTACGTCCCCTGGACGGTGAACGGCATTCTCGGTCACCCGATCGAGGAGCGCTGCGGCCGTCACCTGCAGGGCATCAAGGAGTATTCGACGGCGTACAGCAACGCAAACCCCGACAAGCCGATCGTCTACCGCGGCGTCCCGGGCTACGCGGAGCTGTTCCTCAACGCCGACCCCACCTACCTCGGCGGCAGCATCCTCGGCAGCTATCTCAAGTAAACCTGAAAACAAAAAACCTATCCCGCCGCGTAAGCGGCGGGATAGGTTTTTTGAATATTGGTATCATACTGAAATTTATTAAAACGATTGAAAATCGTTTTATAGCCGCGCAGCGGCGTTAAATTTCGCATGAGACGTGTTTTGCGCCTTTGGCGCAAAACCAGCGTGCGCAGCACGCGCCTTTCAAATTAAATCTTTTAATTTGAAAGTAGTATCAGACCTTGGTTTCAAAGGTTCCGCCGAGGAACCTGGGCAGGGGCTTTCCGTCCTTCTTCCACTTGGCGTACTCCGCGGTCGCGGCGAACATGACGCCGTCCGAGGAGTTTTCGATCAGTTTCATGATTCCCTCCACAATACACGTTTTTTGCCGAGCAGCGGAAGCCATCTTATACCGGACAGGTCCGTATTTCAATGAAGAAAACGCATGGCATGGTATTACGCTTTCGATGAAACGTATGAAAATCATTCATGACCCTGGCGGCGCGTCCAACGGAGCTGCGCGTGCCTTTTTTTTCAAAAACACTTGACGAGTAAACGATCGTTTGCTATACTGTGGAAGTAAACGGTCGTTTACATTATGGGGGAGGCGATGGAAGCGATGGGCGACACGAAGGAGCGCATCCTGCTGACGGCGCTCCGGCTTTTCGCGAGAGACGGCTACGAGGCGGTTTCGGTCAGCGGCATCGCGGGCGAGCTGGGCGTGACGAAGGGCGCGCTGTACCGGCATTATCGGAGCAAGCGGGACATCTTTGAGAGCATCCTCGCGCGCATGGAGCGGCGCGACGCCGAGCAGGCGGACGCGCACGATCTGCCGGAGGGGACGCGGGAGGAGACGGAGGACGCCTACCGCGGCGCGACGCTGGACGACATGGTCGACTTCGGCAAGACGATGTTTCGCTACTGGACGGAGGACGAATTTGCGTCGCAGTTTCGCAAAATGCTGACGCTCGAGCAGTTCCGCGGCGCGGAGATGGGCGCGCTCTATCAGCAGTATCTGGGCTCCGGTCCGCTGGGGTACATGACCGACCTGCTTGCCACGGCGGGCGTTCCGCAGCCGCGGAGGGAGGCGGCGCGGTTTTACGCCCCGATGTTCCTTCTCTGCAGCGTTTACGACGGGGCGGAGGACAGGGCGGCGGCGCTGTCGCTCGCGGACGAACTGCTGGAGGACGAGCGGGCTCGTCTGAAGGCGATCACACAAAAATCAGGAAATGAGGGATAACATGAACGAGCCAAACGTCATCATCCGCAGGGAGACGGAACACGACTACCGCGCGGTGGAAAATCTGGTGCGCGAGTCCTTCTGGAACGTGTACCGTCCCGGCTGCACGGAACACTATGTGCTGCACCGCTTCCGCTGCGACCCGGACTTCATCCCGGAGCTGTCCTTCGTCATGGAGAAGGACGGCGAGCTGATCGGCCAGAATATCTTCGTGCGCGCGGCGATCCGCAGCGACGACGGGAGAAGCGTCCCCGTCATGGCGATGGGACCCATCGGCATCGCGCCCGCCCACAAGCGGCAGGGCTACGGTAAGCGGCTTTTGGACTACTCGCTGGAGAAGGCGGCCGCGCTCGGCTGCGGCGCCGTGTGCTTCGAGGGGAACATCGACTTTTACGGCAAGAGCGGGTTTACCTTCGCGAGCGAGTTCGGCATCCGCTACCACGACCTGCCGGAGGGCGCGGACGCCTCGTTCTTTCTCTGCAAGGAGCTGCTGCCCGGCTATTTGAGCGGCGTCACCGGCGTCTACGCACCGCCGGAGGGCTACTTCGCCGCGGAGCGCGAGGCGGAGGCGTTCGAGCGCTTCGACGCGCAGTTCCCGCCGAGGGAAAAGCAGAAGCTGCCGGGACAGCTGTTCTGAGCCGGCGCAGACGGGAGCCGCTCCCGCCCGTACGATACATACGGGGATGGAAAAAACGCAGTTTTTTCCATCCCCGTGTATTTTGATACGCACGGTAGACACGCGCGAAAAAAAGGTATATAGTAACGGACAGCGGCAGACGGGAGCGGAGCATCTCCGCCATACGTCATACGGAACCATTCCGCCGTCCCGGAAGGAGGACAGAGCATGAACACGCAGGTGCGCGGCGTCCTGTGCGCCGTCGCCTCCGCCGTCCTGTTCGGCACGATGCCGTTTTTTGCGAAGACCGCGTACTCCTTCGGGGCGAATTCCGCCTCGACGGCGTTTGCGCGGCTTTTCGTCGGCGCGCTCGTGACCGGGACCGCCGCGCTCGTTACGCGCAAGCCGCTCCGGCTGACGAAGGAGCAGGTTCGCCGCCTCGTCCCGGTCACGCTTTTCTACGCGGCGACGCCCATGCTGCTCTACGCGGCGTATCAGCTCGTCGATACGGGGCTCGTGTCGGCGCTGCACTTCACCTATCCGGTGATGGTGATGCTGCTGGGGCTGGCGCTGTTCCGCGCGAAGCCGGAGGGGAAGCAGCTTGTCTGCATGGCGCTGTGCGTCGGGGGCGTGCTGTGCCTGTGCCGCTTCGGGGAACAGACGGCGGGCGCGGCGCCGGGGATCGTCATGGCGCTGCTTTCGGGAACGACCTTCGCCGCGTATATCGTGCTGCTCGGCAAAAGCGGCCTGCGCACGCTGCCCCTGATGACGCTGACCTTCTGGGTGTCCGGGCTCGCGTCGCTGGAGATCGCCGCGTTTTCGCTGGCGCGCGGAGAGCTTGTGCTTGCCCTCCCGTGGCAGGTGTGGGCTGCGTGGGCGGCGCTGGGGGTGCTGACCTCTGCCGCCGCGCTGGCGCTTTTCCAGCAGGGGGTGTTCCTCTGCGGCGAGGTGCGCGCCTCGCTTCTGAGCACCTTCGAGCCGCTGACCGGCGTCATCCTCGGCGCGATCGTGTTTCACGAGGCGATCACCGGCAGGGACGTCGCGGGCATCTTGCTGATCCTCGCCGCCGCCGCGCTGCTGACCGTACCGGTCCGCGCCGCGCGGAGAGGCGGCTCCGGCGGCTGACGCCGGGCGACGCGGCGGGGGGAGCGTTCTGCTCCCGCTGCCGCGGCGGGTCCAGAACGGCTGAGGCGGGACGCGGGAAAGGCGCGGAGGCCTTTCCGAAAATCAAAAGCGAGGCATTGCTTCGCCGGAAGGGGCGGTGACGCCGGATGAAAAAGAGAATACCCGCGCTGGCTCTCGCGTTTGCGCTGGTGCTGCTTGCCCTGCTGGCGGTCCGCGCGGCTGAGCGCGCGGCGGAGGAGCGCAACGTGCTGGAGCTGGCGGTGATCTCCGACGTGCACTATCAGTCCCCGGAGAGGATCTCGGCGGCGGGATTCGCGGCGATGAAGGAGGCCTCCGCGACGGAAAACCGCCTGATGCTGGAATCGGAGGGGATTCTGGACCAGCTGCTCACGGACCTTCGCACCTCGAAACGGAAGCCCGACATCGTGCTGTTCTGCGGCGATATGACCTGCAACGGGGAGGCGTACAACGCGAGAGCGGTCGCCGACAGGCTGCAGGAGGCGGAAAAGGCGCTCGGCGCCGACTTCTACGTCATCAACGGCAACCACGACATCAACTGCTCCTACGCCGCGGATTTCAGCGGAGAGATCGTACAGAACACGCAGCGCATCCTGCCGGACGGGGGCGAAAACGCGGCGAGCTTCCGCGAGATCTTCCGCGAGATGGGCTACGACGGGGAAAGCGTGTACTTCGGCGCCGTGCCGGGCCCGGAGTCCCGCGCGACCGGCGCGCTTTCCTACGCGCGGCGGATCGCCGACGGCGTCACGCTGCTCGCGCTGGACAGCTGCACCTATTCCGCGGATGTGAACGCGCGCTTTGAAGACGCGCAGAAGACGGGGGGCGAGTTCTCCCGCGAGCTGCTGGACTGGGCGGCGGCACAGGCGAGGGAGGCGACGGCGCGCGGCGATCTGGTCATCGCCGTCTGCCACCATTCGGTGATCCCTCATTACGACTGGGCCAAGGACGGGACCAGCTCGCTGTCCTGCTCGGCGGAGGACGCGGGACCGGACACCATGTTCCTCAATGTCTTCTATGAGAACTTTATCCTGAACAACTGGCGCGAGGCGGCGACGGTGCTTGCCGACGCGGGCGTCACGGTGATCTTCACCGGACACACGCACGTCAACGATATCGCGAAATACACCACGGAGAGCGGAAACACGCTCTACGACGTCGGATCGGGCTCGCTCTGCGTCCACCCCTGCGCCTATCACCGCGTGCGGCTGATCCGGCACGGCGAGGGCGACAGGCAGACCTGGTCGTTCGACGTCCGTTCGGTGCCGGTGCGCCGCGCGCGCTGGACCGATCCCGTGACCGGCGAGAGCTGCGGCACGGAGGACCTGCAGGCTTACAGCGCCGGGTATAACGTCCTGTCGGCGCATGTGATCGGCTGTATGACGGACGAGAGGATCCGCGAGGTGTATCACGACATCGCGGTCTACCAAAGCGAAGAATACGGGGACGGCGCGGAGGGCTGGGTCCGGGAGAAGCTCGCCCTGCCGCGGACGGTGACGTGGCTGGAGGCGCTGGAGCGCGCCGCCGCGCGGTACGACGGAAAAAGCGGCGCGGTGAGCGTGCTGCTGATGAACGTGAGCTACCGCATCGCGTACCGCGCCGAAGAGCATCGGCTCGCGGTCACCCTGCGCTACGGCGCGAGGGAAGACCGCACCGACGTGGTCACGTTCGATCTGGAGCGGCTGCCCGGCGTCATCGACGAGCTGCTGGCGCGGCTGGACGAGGAGGTGCGGACGGGCGACGTCCGGGACACGAACTACGCCGATCAGGACACGGAGCTGCAAACCGAGCTGTTTGCCCTGATCGAGGCGGCGGCGGAGAGGCTGCTGAGCGACAGCCTCACCGCCCTTCCGGACGGGCGGCGCGCGGAGCGCGAGGATCAGGCAACGCTCGAGACGATGCTCAACGCGGCGTATCAGGGCTATCTGCGCGGCAGCGAGCGGGAGACCTGGAAGGAGCTGGAGGAGCGCCGCCTCGTCTGGAAGAGGCTGCTCACCGGGAGGTCCGTGACGCACGCCGTGGAAAACGCGGTCGAGGCGCTGATCGACGGACTGACGGCGGAGGACGAGGCTCCGCCCCTGTACCCCGCTCTGTACGCTCTGATCGACCGCCCGCTCGACGGCTTTTGCACCGTCACGCCGGAAAGCGGCTACACGAACACGCTGCTGCTCCCGTATAACGGCTTCCGGTCCCTGCCGAACGTGCTCAAGGCGACGCGCTACGCGGCGGCGATGCTCATCACCGACGAGCTGCTGCGGCCGCTGACGGATCAGATGGAGCTGGCGCTGGAGGGCCTGACGGTGGAGCACAGCATCCCGGAGGATGCCGCGTGGAGCTTTCGCTGCGTCCGCTTCGATCCCGGCGCCGGCACGGTCTCCCCGGCGCGCACCGTGACCGTGGAGGACGGCATGACCGCGATTCCGCTTCCGGAGCCGCGCTCCGCAGGAGGCGAGCGCTTCCTCGGCTGGAGCACGTCGCCCACCGGCGGCACGCTGTACCCGGCGGGCGAGCGCATCCGCGCGGAGCGGGAGCTGATCCTCTACGCCCAGTGGGGAAACCCGTAACAGAACAATAAAAAACGTCTGGCTTCACGCGGAAGCCAGACGTTTTGTTATACCGGGATCACGGCTTGCGCCAGGAGAACGCCGGCGTTTGCCACACGGCGCCGGGAACCGCCCTGCGCAGCATCTTGAGCGTGCGCCGCAGCACCACGACGGTGCCGGCGTTGACGGTGTCTACCTCGGCGGCGTCGTTCAGCTCCGAAGAGAAGCCGCGTCCCATATGCAGCGCGGAAAGCGGACGCGGCGTCGCGGCAGCCAATGCGTTGACCGGCGCGGCGGCGGGCGCGGACACGGACACAGGCGCCGAGGGCGTCGGCACGACCGTCGCGGGCGTCTTTGCCGCCGCAGCCGCTGCGGGCGCGGCGTCTTCGCCAGTGAGGTCCGGCTCGATCAGCTCTCCGCCGCGCGGGACGGAGCAGAGATACGCGTGCCGCACCGTTCCCGTCCCGGTGATACTGCTTTCAAATTAAAAGATTTAATTTGAAAGGCGCGTGCTGCGCACGCTGGTTTTG
>CAMVAV010000021.1 GCA_947165595.1 uncultured Clostridia bacterium
CTCGGCAACCGCCGAGGCTCTGCTGTTATGTGACGTTGCTAGAGTTGACGCTTACCACCAAACACAGAAAATGGCTTGCAGCCGAGGCTGCAAGCCATTTTTGATGGGATTTACGCGTAGTTGGCGATCCTTTGGCAGAAGCGCATCATGATCGTCGCGACCTGCGCGCGCGTCGCGCCGGCGCCCGGATCGAGCACCACCTCGCGCGTTCCGTTCTGCGTGCCCTGCAAAAGGCCCGCCGCGACCGCCCAGCGCATCGCCGGGAGCGCCCAGTCGGACACGCGGCCCGCGTCGGAGAAGCTGCTCAGATCCGTGTCCGCCGAGGTGTCGTAGCCCCTGAACTGCGCGTAGCGGTACAGAATGACCGCCAGCTGCTCGCGGGAGACGTTGCTGTCGCCGTAGAACCTGCCGTAGCTGCCGAGCACGACGCCGATCGACGACGCCCAGGCCGCCGGGGTCTCGTACCACTTGCCGGCGGTGTCGAGGAACGGGGAGGCATACGCGCCCTTCACGCCGTCGTCGAAGTTGTAGAGCATCTGCGCAATCATCGCGCGGCTCATGCTCAGCCCCGGGGCGAATTTGCCGTTCCCCACGCCGTTGAAGATGCCGCGCTCGGAGACGTAGGCGATCGCGCCCGCGGCCCAGTGGTCCGTCGCCACATCGGTAAACACGGGCTGCGTCGGCTGCGTCGGCTGGGCCGGCTGGGTGGGCTGCGTCGGCTGGGTGGGCTGCGTCGGCTGCGTGAGCGGCACGACCTCAACGTCTCCGCCCGAGCCGCCGCCGTGGTGGCCGCCCGAATTCGTTGGCCTCGGCTGAGGCGTCTGGGGGTTCGACGGCTGAGGCGTCTGGGGATTCGACGGGGGCGTCGGGTTGTTTGCCGGCGGATCCGCCGGAGTCTCGGAGGCGGAGAGCGAGCGGATGTACTCCTTGAGCGCCTCCCTGCCCAGCACCTCCACCTCGCTGAACCGGCTCTGCTGCCATGTGACGACGTAGGTCAGGGGATCGTTGTTGGTCAATGTGTAAGTAAACGAGGGGTACTCGATGACCGTCCTGCCGGTTGCCGGATCCGTGTGCGAGTGAACGATCAGCTTCGGCAGGAAGCCGACGGTCGCCGTGATCGTCACCGGCGCATTCAGCTCGTGCAGCTCGCCGGTATCGGTGATCTCGCCGCCGCCGTCCCTGACGATGTAGCTCGGCACGATCTCCAGCTCCAGCGACTGCGTGGAGCCGCTGCTCGCCGCCTTCTTGGTCACGTTGAGCGTGACGTCCACGCTGCCGCTTTCCGGAACGTCGTCCAGCGTCGCGAGCGCGGCGTCGCCCAGCTCGTCGTCATCTGCCGTGACGGTCGTGTTGCCGAGGCTGACCGATCCGCTCTCCGCGACCAGCGACACGGCGGCGCTCGCGGTCACGTTTTGCTCGACCTTCCGCAGGCCGCTCGCGTCAATGGTATAGACGGCATACGCGGAGGAGAAGCCGCTGCGATAGACCGTGACCGTGTCGCCCGACTGCTCTGCGCGAAGGCCGCTGAGGAGCCTGCTGCAGGTAAAGCTCAGCGTGTAGGTCGGCTTAACGTCGGTGTAAACGCCGGTGACGAGGATTTTGCGGGTCTGCTGATCGATCGAGACGCTCAGGGGCACGTCGTCTCCGCCGGTTCGCGCGGCCGAGGCGGCTATGATCAGGTCGTTTGCGTAAGTGACCGTGATCGTGCCGCTGTTTGCCTCATAATACTCGTCCGCCGCCTTGCTCCACACGAGCTGGTACACGCCGTCCTTCAACGGGCGTATGGTGTATTTCTTGACGCCGTCGGTCAGCGCGCCCTCCTGTGCGACCACGCTGTCACTGCTCCATTCCAGCGACGTGACGCCGTTCAGCCACGGAGAGAATCTCACGTCAAAGGTGCCGCCGGAGCTGAGCGTGGCGGAGGTGGAGCCGCTCATGGTCAGCCGCGCCTTGTTGACCGTCACGAGGCAGGCTGCCGTTTTGGATACGCTGCCCGTCGTCGCGGTGACGGTGATGTTCGCCGTGCCCGCTCCGACCGCCGTGACATGTCCGCTTTGGTCGACGGTCGCGACGCCCGTGTCGCTGCTGCTCCATGTCAGGGTCAGGCCCGCCGGGTCCTCGGGCGCGACCTCGGCGGTCAGGTCCGCGCTCGTGTTCGCGACACGGTCGAGCGTCAGGCTCGCCGCCTCTGTGCCGCCGTTTTTGATCGTCACGCCGCTCACCGGCGCGAAGACGGTGACGAGGCAGGTATCCGAGACGCCGCTGCCGTCGTTGAGCGTGACCGTGATGGTCGCCGTGCCCGCCGCGACGCCGGTCACATGCCCGTTCAGGACCGTGGCGACGTTTTCGTCGCTGCTGCTCCATGCGAGCGAGGGAGCGTTGGCGTCCGCGGGGCTGATCGCGGCGGTCAGATCCTCGCGGCCGTTGATCGCGAGGGAGAGAGCGGACCGGCTCAGTGTGACGCTGCGTTCGATCTGCGTGACCGTGACCGCGCGGTTCTCGGTCCGGTCTCCGCAGCGCGCGGTGACGATCGCCGTTCCGGCGGAGAGCGCCGTGATGCTGACCGTGGAAACGTTGCCCGCCACGGCGGGCGCGCCGAGCTGAACGACCGAGCCGTCGTCAACGCTCCACACCACGCTCTCGGAAGCGTTTTCGGGGGAGACGGTCGCCGTCAGCGTTTGAGAGCGCAGGCCTGCGTCGTTGAGGCTGAGCGTGATGCTCCCCGCCGGCGTCAGGGCGAGCCCGGTCGCGGGCTGCACCACCGTCACAAAGCAGCTTGCCGTCTTGCCGCCGGACGTGCTGACGGCGGTGATGGTCGCCGTACCTGCCGAAACGGCGGTCACCCTGCCGCTCTGGTCCACCGTTGCGACGCTCGGGTTGCTGCTGCTCCAGCTTACCTCCTGATCCGCCGTGTCCGCGGGCAGTACCGTCGCCGTCAGCGTTTCGGAGACCTCCGCGGCGCCCAGCCTGAGCGTAAGCGCGCTCTTGCTGAGGCTCACGCCCGACGTGACCTCCTTGACCTCAACGGTACACGTATCGGTTTTGCCGCCGCAGGTGGCGGTAAGGATCGCCGTGCCCGGACCGATCGCCGTGACCACGCCGCCCTCCACCGTCGCAACGCCCGGGGCGTTGGTCGTCCACGCCACGGTCTGATCCGTTGCCTTCTGCGGGGCGACCGTCGCCGTCAGGGTGATCGGCGGCGTGACGCCGCTGGTCATTTTCAGCGTGTGCGTGTTGAGCGTAAGACCGGTCACCGGAACGGCGGGGACGGTGATCGTGCAGGTTGCCCGGACGGAGGGGTCGCCGTCCGCCGTGACGGTGATGGTCGCCGTGCCCGCCGAAACGCCGGTCACCCTGCCGCTCTGGTCCACCGAAGCAATGCTCGGGTTGCTGCTGGTCCATGTCAGGGAGGGGTTCGCGCCCTCCGGAGCGACCGCCGCGGTCAGCTCGACCGACGCGTCGACCTCAACCGTCGCGTTCTGCGGCGCGGGCGAAATGGCCTTCGGCGTCTTGCCCGTCACCGTCACCTGTATCGTTGCCGAGACGCCGCTGCCGTCGCTTGCGGCCGCCGTGATCACCGCCGTGCCCGCCTTGCGCGCGGTGATCTTGCCGTCTGAGTCGACGGACGCAACGCTCGACGCGCTGCTCTCCCAGCGCAGCGCCGTTTCCGTCGCCGTGGACGGCTGCACCGTACACGACGGCGTCGCGGTGTCGTCGATCTCCAGCGTCAGCGTGTTCGGCGTCAGCAGGATCGACGTGACCAGCGACGTGACCGTGATCTCGCAGGAGGCGGACTTTCCGCCGCACTCCGCCGTGATGGTCGCCGTGCCGGGCGCCTTTGCGGTTACGGTCGCGGCTGCCCCGCTGCCGGAAACCGTTGCGATGTTCGTGTTGTCGCTGCGCCACGTCACGGGGCCCGTCGCATCGACCGGGTCCGGCGTCGCCGTCAGCGTCGCCGTCTTCAGCGCCTCGTCGCCGCCCAGCTTCAGCGTGTGGGCATCGGGCGCGACCGCGATGCTCGTCGTCGGCCGCACCACCGTCACAACGCAGTTGGCCGACAGAGGTCCCGCCGTTGCGGTGACCGTCGCCGTGCCGGGCTTTTGCGCCGTCACCGTGGCGGTGTTTCCCGTGCCGCTGAGTGTGATAACGCCGCTTTGCGACTGATTGGTGACGCTCCACGCCACCGTCTGGTCGGAGCCGACGGGCAGCACGTTCGCCACCAGAAGCTGCTCCGTGGTCGTGCCCAGCGTCAGAAGCACGCTGCCCGGAACGATCTGCACGCTATCTCTCGGCAGCTTCACCGTCACCGTGCAGCTCGCGGAGACGCTGCTTCCGTCCGTTGCCACCGCCGTAACGGTCGTCGTCCCGGCGTTCTGTGCCGTCACGGTCACCGTTGTGCCGCTGCCCGAGACCGTCACAATGTCCTCGTCGGCGACGATCCAGTTGATCCCCGTATTCGTCGGCGTCTTGCCGCCCTCGCCCGTCGGCGTCGCGGTCAAAACGCACTGCCCGTGCTCCGCGCTGCCGTCAAGGAGCAGCTCGCCCGGCGAGGTGAGCAGTATGCTCGCAACCGGCACCTCGGGGACGGTGATCGTGCAAGCCGCCGTCACCGACGGATATCCCTCCACGGTCGCCGTGATGGTTGCCCTGCCGGCGGAGCGCGCCGTGACCACGCCGTCCGCGACCGTTGCAACGCTTGTGTCGCTGCTGTTCCACAGCACGGTCCAGCTTCCGTCCGGCGTGATGACCTTCGTCAGATTTTGCGTGTCGCCGACGTTTACCGAAGCGCTTGCGGGGGATACCGTGATCTGCCTGGGCGTCGCGGCGGTCACCGTTACGGTGAGCTCCTTCGCCGCGCCGCCGCCGTCCTGCGCCGTGGCGGTGATCTTCGCCGTGCCGGCGGCCTTTGCCGTGATCTCGCCCGTTGCCGCGTTGACCTCCGCGACGGCGGGGGTGTCGCTCTCCCAGCGCAGCGCCGGGTTCTCCGCGTCCGCGGGCAGCACGGTCTCCGCCGGCGTCGCCTTGTCGCCGACCTCCAGCGTCAGCGCGTCGGGCGAGAGCAGGATCCTGTCAACCAGCGCCACGACCGTGACCGTGCAGCGCACGCTCTTGGCGCCGCTCTTTGCCGTGATGATCGCCGTGCCGGTCTTGTGCGCCGTCACGGTCGCCGTTGTGCCGCTGCCCGAGACGGTCGCAATATCCTCGTTGTTGCTGCTCCATGTCACCGCGTCCGTCGAGATATTCGGCTCCACCGTCGCGGTCAACGCGGCCTTCGCCTGCTCCTCCGTTCCGTTCAGCCTGAGCTTCACCTCGGAGGTGCTGATGGTCAGCTTCGTCGTCGGCTGCGTCACCGTCACGATGCAGCTCGCGGATTCGCCGTCGCAGGTTGCCGTGATGGCCGTCCGACCCGGAGCGACGCCCGTGACCGTCGCCATCCCGCCGTTGCCCGTGACCTGAGCAATGCCTGTGTCGCTGCTCTTCCAGGTGATCTCCTGAGCCGGACCGGCGGGCTCCACCGTCGCGGTCAGGACCTCCGTCCCGCTCACGAGCAGCTCCGCCGTGTATTTGTTCATCGTCACGCCCGTCGCCGGCGCGGTGACGGTGACGCTGCACTGGGCGGTCATGCCGCCGTCCGCGCTTGTCACAAGGATCGTTGCCGTGCCGGGATGTCTTGCCGTCACGGTGACGGTCGCCGCGCCGCCTCCGCTCAGCTCCACCACCGGCGGCTCCTCCGCGGGGGCCTCGTTTATGACGGTCCAGTTGACGTTCGCGTTTGTGGGGGGCGTGCCGCCCGCGTTGAGCGTCGCCGTCAGCGTCCCCGCTGCCTGATTGGCCGCGCCGTTGAGAATGAGCTGCAGCGTCTCCTGATCCAGGCTGATGCTTGTCACCGGCACGCGCGGCACCGTGATCGTGCAGCTCTTGGTCAGCGAGGGATTCCCCGCCGCCGTCGCCGTGACCTTTACCGCGCCCGCCTTGTGCGCCGACAGCGTGACCGCGGTGCCGCTCGTGCTCTCGGTCGCGCTCAGCGACGCGACAGTCTCGTCGTCCACGCTCCACAGGATGCCCTTGTTGCCCGCGTTTTCAGCGATGGTCGCCGTCAGCGCCGTGGTGCTTCCGACCGTTACCTCGTAGCTTTCGGCCGTCAGCGTCAGCGTCCTGGGCGTGACGGCGGAGACCGTGACGGCGCAGGTCGCGGTCCTGTCGTCCGACGTGTCGTCCGTGCCGTTGGTCGCGGTGACGGTGATGTTCGCCGTGCCGGCCGCCTTCGCCGTGACGGCGCCGTTTTCGTCAACCGTCGCGACGTCTACGTTGTCGCTCTTCCACGTCACCGTCGTATCCTCCGCGTTCGCCGGAAGGACGGTGGGCGTCAGCGTGCCGGTCTCGCCGGCCTCCAGCGTCAGCACTGTCGGGCTGAGCGAGACCGACGTCACCAGCGTTTCCACCGTGATCGTGATGGTGGCGCTCTCCGTTCCGCACCGCGCCGTGACGGTCGCCGTGCCGACCGATTTCGCCGTGACCGTCGCCGTCCGGTCGTTGCCCGTGACCGCCGCGATATTGACATTGTCGCTCGTCCACGTGACCGCGTCCGTCGTCTCGTTCGGCGTGACCGTCGCCGTCAGCGTCGTCGTCTTCAGATCGTCCGCGCCGCCCAGCGTCAGCGTCGTTTTGCTGTTTTCCGCGCTGACCGTCACGCTCTCCGCCGCATGCTCCACCGTCACGGTGCAGGTCGCCGTTATTCCGCCGAGCGTCGCGGTGACCACCGCGCTGCCCACCGCCTGTGCCGTGACCGTCACCGACGCCGTTCCGTTTACCGCGTCCGTCGAGGCGCTGCTCACCGTCACGATATCCTCATGATCGCTGCTCCACCGGACCGCGCCCGCCGTCGTGTCCGCGGGCGTGACCGTCGCCGTCAGCTCCGCCGTGTTCGCCGCCGTGCCCGTGCCGAGCCTGAGCGTCACGCTCCCCGGCCTCACAGACATGCTTTGCAGAGGCACGCTGACGCGCACGGTGCAGCTCGCGCTTGCGCCGCTTCCGTCCGCAGCCGTCGCCGTAATGGTCGCCGTGCCGGGGCCGGCCGCCGTGACCTTGCCGGTGTTGTCCACCGTCGCCACGGAGGTATTGTCGCTGTTCCAGTTGACGGACTTGTTGTCCGCGTTGTCCGGCAGCACCGTCGCCGTCAGCGTCGCCGTCGCGGTTTTCTCCAGCTCCAGCGTTGTCTCACTCAGCGTTACGCTCCGCGACTTGACCGTCGTCACCGTCACCTCGCACGCCGCGCTCCGGTCGCTTGCCGTGTTCGCCGCCGTGATCGTCGCCGTGCCGACGGCTTTTGCCGTCACGTGGCCGTTTTGATCCACCTCGGCGACCGCGCTGTCCGAAGACGTCCAGTTGATGTTCTTATTTGTTGCGCCCGTGGGCAGCACCGCCGCCGTCAGATCCGCGGTTTCTCCCTTTTCGAGGCCGAGCGTCGTCTCGTTCAGCGTGACGCCCGTCGCCAGCACCGTCACCGTCACCGTGCAGACGTCGCTGCTGTCGCCGCACGTCGCAGTGATATTCGCCGTGCCGCCCGCGACCGCCGTGACCGTCGCCCTTCTGCTGTTGCCCGGATCAACCGTCACCGTCGCGACACTCTCGTTGCTGCTCGTCCATGTGACCGCGTCCGTCGTGTCCTCGGGCGTGACCGTCGCAGTCAGCGTCACAGCCGCCAGCTCCTGCGCGCCGTTCATCGTCAGCGTCGTCCGGCCGTCCGCCGCACTGACGGACACGCCCCCCGCCGCCTGCTCCACCGTCACGGTGCAGGTCGCCGTTATTCCGCCGAGCGTCGCGGTGACCACCGCGCTGCCCGCCGTGTGCGCCGTGACCGTCACCGACGCCTTGCCGTCCGCCGTCGCCGTCGAAGCGCTGCTCACCGTCACGACGCCGGTGTTGCTGCTGCTCCACTGAACCGCGCCCGCCGTCGAGTCCGCGGGTGTGACCGTCGCCGTGAGCGTCGCCGTGTCCGCCGCCGTGCCCGTGCCAAGCTTGAGCGTCACGCGCTCCTTGTCGATCGTCAGGCTCGTCAGCGCCACGCTCACGGTCACCGTGCACGCAGCGCTTGCGCCGCTTCCGTCCGCCGCGGTCGCCGTAATGGTTGCCGTGCCGGGGCCGGCCGCCGTGACTGTGCCGTTGTCGTCCACCGTCGCCACGGAGGTATTGTCGCTGTTCCAGTTGACGGACTTGTTGTCCGCGTTGTCCGGCAGCACCGTCGCCGTCAGCGTCTCTTGAGCGTCCTTCTCCAGCTCCAGCGTTGTCTTGTCCAGCGTTACGCTCCGCGACTTGACCGCTGTCACCGTCACCTCGCAGGTCGCGCTTTTGCCGCTGCTGTCCGCCGCCGTCGCCGTGATCGTCGCCGAGCCGACCGCCTTCGCTGTCACGCGGCCGTTTTGATCCACCTCGGCGACCGCGTCGTTTGAGGACGTCCAGTTGATGTTTTTATTTGTCGCGCCTGCCGGCAGCACCGTCGCCGTCAGCAGCTCGCTCCCGTCGTTTTCCAGCTCCAGCGCATTCTTGTTCAGCGACACGTTCGCCGCCAGCACCGTCACCGTGACCGCGCAGACGTCGCTGCTGCCGCCGCAGGTTGCCGTGATGGTCGCCGTGCCGCCCGCGACCGCCGTGACCGTCGCCAGCCTGCTGCTGCCCGGATCGGCCGTCACCTTCGCGACGCTCTCGTTGCTGCTCGTCCATGTGACCGCGTCCGTCGTGTCCTCCGGCTCCACCGTCGCCGTCAGCGTCTTTTCCTTTTCGGAGTCGTCGCCGTTCAGCGTCAGCGAAAGCAGATCCTGAAGCGTGACGCCGCCAGCCGCGCGCTTCACCGTCACGATGCAGCTTGCCGTCCTGCCGCCGAGCGTCGCGGTGACCACCGCGCTGCCCACCGCGCGCGCCGTGACCGTCACCGACGCCGTGCCGTCCGCCGCCGTCGCCGTCGAGGCGCTGCTCACCGTTACGATGTCGGTGTTGCCGCTGCTCCACTGAACCGCGCCCGCCGTTGTGTCCGGGGGCGTGACCGTCGCCGTCAGCTCCGCCGTGTCCGCCGCCGTGTCCGTGCCGAGCTTGAGCGTCACGTTCTCCTTGTTGATCGTCAGGCTCGTCAGCGCCACGCTCACGGTCACCGTGCACGACGCGCTCTTGCCGCTGCCGTCCGCCGCGGTCGCCGTGATGGTCGCCATGCCGGGGCCGGCCGCCGTGACCACGCCGGTGTCGTCCACCGTCGCCACGGAGGTATTGTCGCTGTGCCATGTGAGGTTCTTGTTTGCGGCGGTCTCCGGCAGCACCGTCGCCGACAATGTCTCGTGCGCGCCCTTTTCGAGCGCCAGCGTTTCCGGAAGCGATACGCTCCGCACCGCCACCGCCGTCACCGTCACCTCGCACGCCGCGCTTTTGCCGCTGCCGTCCGCCGCGGCTGCCGTGATGGTCGCCGTGCCGGCCTTCTTTGCCGTCACGCGGCCGTTTTGATCCACCTCGGCGACCGTGCTGTCCGAGGACGTCCAGTTGATGGTTTGGTTGCTTGTTTCCGGGGGAACCGCCGCCGTCAGGCTGGCGGATTCGTCCTTTTCGAGGCGGAGCTCCGTATCGCTCAGCGTGACGCCCGTCGCCAGCACCGTCACCGTCACCGCGCAGACGTCGCTGCTGCCGCCGCAGGTCGCCGTGATGGTCGCCGTGCCGCCGCCGATCGCCGTGACCGTCGCCAGTCTGCTGTTGCCCGGATCGGCCGTCACCTTCGCGACGCTCTCATTGTTGCTCGTCCACGTGACCGCGTCCGTCGAGTCCTCGGGCGTGACCGTCGCCGTCAGGGTTCCCGTCTTCAGACTCGAATCTCCGTTCAGCGTCAGCGAAAGCGAATCCTCGAGCGCGACGCCGCCCGCCGCGCGCTTCACCGTCACGATGCAGCTTGCCGTCCTGCCGCCGAGCGTCGCGGTGACCACCGCGCTGCCCACCGCGCGCGCCGTGACCGTCACCGACGCCGTGCCGTCCGCCGCCGTCGCCGTCGAGGCGCTGCTCACCGTCACGATATCCTCATGGTTGCTGCTCCACTGAACCGCGCCCGCCGTCGTGTCCGCGGGCGTGACCGTCGCCGTCAGCGTGCCTGTGTCGGACGAGTCGCCCGTGTCCAGCTTCAGCGTCATGGTTCCCTTGTCGATCGTAAGACCCTGCAGGGGCACGCTGACGCGCACGGTGCAGCTCGCGCTTGCGCCGCTTCCGTCCGCCGCCGTCGCCGTGATGGTCGCCGTGCCGGGGCCGACCGCCGTGACCACGCCGCCTGTCACCGTCGCCACGGAGGTGTTGTCGCTGTTCCAGTTGACGGACTTGCTGTCCGCGTTGTCCGGCAGCACCGTCGCCGTCAGCGTCGCCGTCGCGGTTTTCTCCAGCTCCAGCGTTGTCTCACTCAGCGTTACGCTCCGCGACTTGACCGTCGTCACCGTCACCCCGCACGCCGCGCTCCGGCCGCTTGCCGTGTTCGCCGCCGTGATCGTCGCCGTGCCGACGCCGACCGCCGTCACATGGCCGTTGTTGTCCACCGTCGCGACCGCGCGATCCGAGGATGTCCAGTTGATGCCCTTATCCGTCGCGCCCGTGGGCAGCACCGTCGCCGTCAGACTGGCGGATTCGTCCTTTTCAAGGCGCAGCGCCGTCTCGCTCAGCTCCACGCCCGTCGCCAGCACCGTCACCGTGACCGTGCAGACGTCGCTGCTGCCGCCGCACGTCGCCGTAATTCTCGCCGTGCCGCCCGCGACCGCCGTGACCGTCGCCGTCCGTCCGCTGCCGACGACCTTCGCCACGCTCTCGTTGCTGCTCGTCCACGTGACCGCGTCCGTCGTGTCCTCGGGCGTGACCGTCGCCGTCAGCGTCTTTTCGTTCTCGCCCGCCGCGCCGTTCATCGTCAGGCTCAGCGTCTCCGGCAGCGACACCGTCCCGGACGGCTGCTTCACCGTTACGACGCAGTTCGCCGTGTAGCCGGTGTCATTTGCCGTCACGGTCACCGTCGCCGTGCCGGGGTGTTGCGCCGTGACCGTGGCGGTCGCGCCGTCGCTGCTGAGGCTCACCACGTTTTCTCCGGGCGTGTTCGGTGTCTGCGTTACGCTCCACGTCACCGCCTGACTTGAACCTTCGGGCAGCACCTTTGCCGTCAGGCTTGCCGTCTCGGACGAGCCGAGGATCAGCGTTGCCTGCGTGGGCGTCAGCTGCACGCCGCTCGTCTTTTCCAGTATGACCACGCTGCAAACCGCCGTCTTGCCGCCGCAGGCGGCGGTGATGGTCGTTTCGCCCGCGCCGACCGCGGAAACGGTGACCGTCGCGGTGGTGCCGTCGATGGCAGTCACCTTCGCGATGCTCTCGTCGCTGCTGCTCCACGTCACCGTCTGATCCGTGGCGTCATTCGGCGCGATCGTCGCTGTCAGCGTCGTCGCCGCGTCGCCCAGCGTCATCGTCAGGGAGGAGAGGTTGAGCGTGATCCCGGTCACCGCCGTCGCGGGAACATGGATCGTGATGGTATCCGTGATGGCTGCGTCATCCTGCGCCGTGGCGGTGATCTTCGCCGTGCCTGCCCTGTTCGCCGTGACGGTGACCTTGCCGCCGCTTACACTGTTGTTTGCGCTCAGCGACGCCACGGATGTATCGCTGCTGCTCCACAGAATATTCGAATTGGTCGCGTTATCCGGCGTGATCGTGCCGGTCAGCTCCGCCGTGCCGTTGAGCGTGAGGGTGAGCGTATTGTCCGCGAGGCCGTCCGCGTCAATGGAGAGGGTGCCGACCGCCGTCTTTTGCACCGTGACGAGACAGGTCGCCTTGTGCCCGCCGCTGACGGTGGTGACGGTGATCGTGGCGACGCCGGGGGCCTTCGCCGTCACCACGCCGCCCTCCACCGTCGCGACGCTCGTATTGCTGCTCGCCCACGTCACGTCCTTGTTTGTGGCATTCTCGGGCGTGACCGTCGCGGTCAGCGTCTCGGTTTTGTGGTCGGTCATATCGAGCGTCAGCGATCCGTCCTCTGCGGTCCCGCTCAGCGTGACGCCGGTGACGGCGGTGGGTACCACCGTGACGAAACAGGTATCGGTGTGATCGTCCGCCGTGTCCTGCGTGCCGTTGGTCGCGGTAATGGTAATCGTGACCGCTGTGGGCGCCTGATCGCTGACCGCGACGCCCCGGACCACGCCGTTTTCCACCGTCGCGATGTCGTTGTTGCTGCTGCTCCATGTCACGGTTTTGTCGGTGGGGTCGGCGGGCGTGAAGTGCCAAGCGAGCGGGCGGGTCTCGCCGATGCCGAGGGAGATGGCGTGTTCCGTCAGGCTGACGCCCTCCACGGGGGTCGGGATCGTCACGACGCATTCGGCGGGCTCCGCCGTGCCGCTGGACGCCGTGATGGTCGCACTGCCGCCCGCCACCGCGGTGACGGTGGCGGTGAGCCCGTCCTCGCTGACGCTCGTGACGGAGGCGATATTCGGATTGCTGCTGCGCCAGGTGACGCCGTCCGTCGATGCGGAGGGCGTCAGCGTCGCGGCAAGCGTGTCGCTGTCCCCGATTTTAAGGGTATTCAGCGCAGTCTGACCCAGCTCGATCTTCGTCGTATGGCACACGACGGTGATCTCGCAGGTGTTGTAGTTGCCGTTGTTGGCGGTGGCGGTGATCGTCGCCCTGCCGGTGGCGCGAGCGGTGACGTGACCGCTGCCGTCGACTTCCACGACGTCTTCGTTGCTGCTGGTCCATTCGATGGTCTGATCTGAATTTTCCGGCAGGACCGCCGCATGCAGGCTTTCCGTGCTTTCGAGCTTCATTGTGAGCTGCCTCGGAACCATGGAAACGCCGCTGGCCGCGTTGTAGACCGTAATGTTGCAGTAGGCTTTGTACTGCGGGTCGGAGCTGGCGGCGGTAATGACGGCCGTACCCGTCGTGTGCGCGGTGACGTTGCCGTTCTGATCCACTGTCGCGACCGTTTCGTTGCTGCTGCTCCACGACACGGTTTTGTAGGTCGCGTCGGAGGGCTGGACCGTCGCCGTCAAATGCACGCCGGCGGCGGCGGGCGTGGTGCCGTTGAGCTCCAGCGTGGCCTCGGTCTGGTCCAGCGTGATCCCGGTCACTCTGGTCGCGGCGATCTCCACCGTGCAGTGATCCTGCTTCGCGCCGTCCTCCGTCGTGACGGTCACGAGAACGGAGCCCGCCTCGCGCGCGGTGACGGTGACGGTCGCCTCGCCGTCCTCGTTCACCGTGGACGATTCGGCGCTGATCGTTGCGACGTCAGGATCAGAGACCTGCCAGTAGATGACGCGGTTGGTCGCGTCGTGCGGCGTGATTTCGGCGGTCAGCGTGCCGGAGAGCGTGTCCTTCAGATTGAGGCTCAGCGGCTTCGGCGACAGCGTGACGCCGGTGACGGCGGTGGGCTCCACCGTGACGGCGCAGCTCGCGGTATAGCTGCCGTCCCTTGTGGTGACGCTGATGACGGCGCCGCCCGGCTTGACGGCGGTGACCTTGCCGCTCTGATCCACCTTCGCGGTCGTGTCGTCGCTGCTCGACCAGACGACCTCCGGGTCAGTCGCCTCGCTCGGCTCGATGGACGTTGTCAGCGTCTCCTCCTTGTGATCCGTCAGGTTCAGCGTCAGGGAGGAGTGGTTCAGCGTGACGCGCCTGACCCAGACCGGCTGCACGGTGACGGTGCAGGTCGCGGTTTTGCCGCTGCCGTCGTTGGCCGTCGCGGTGATGACCGTGGTGGCGGGAACGTAGGCGCCGTTCCCGTCCTGCGCAAACTGAATATCCGCGCACGGCGTCACCGTGCCGTTTTCGTTCACCGCGGCGACGTCTTCGTTGCTGCTGGTCCACGACACGGACGGGTCCGTCGCGTTGTAGGGCGTAACGAGAGGGATCAGCGTTTCCGTCTGATAGGCTTTGGTATCGGTATCATAGCCCAGCGTCAGCTCGGACTTGTTCAGTCGGAGCTCCGTGACGCGGGTGGGGACAAACACGGTGCAGACGGCCTGCTTGCCGCCGTCCGCGGTGGTGACGAGGAGGGTGGTCCGGCCCTCGCCCGCCGCGCGGATCGTGATCGTCGAGCTGCCGTTCTCCGCCGTTGTGGAGTTCGTCTCGATGGAGGCGACGGCGGGGTCCATGCTCAGCCACGCCACGCCCTGATTCGTGGCGTAGAGCGGCTCAAGCGACGCGGTCAGCGTTGCGGTTTCTCCCTTTTCCAGCGTGATCATGGGCGCTTCGCCGATGCCGACGCCCGAGACGGGGACCGCCACGACGGTGACGGCGCACGCAGCCGTCGCGCCGCTGCCGTCCTTGGCGGTGGCGGTGACGGTCGTGCTGCCGATGCCGGCGGCTGTGACGTTGCCGCTGTCATCCACCGTCGCGATGCTTGTGTTCTCGCTATTCCATGTTACGTCATCGCTTGCCGCGCCGCTGACGTATGCCTTGATGCGCTCCGTGCCGTGCGCGCCCTCGCAGCCGCCGAGCTCCAGCGTGATCTCGTTCGGATCCAGCGTAACGTTGCTTACGCGCACCGTGCGCGTCGCGGTTTTGTTTTCACCGGACCGATCCGTTACGGTGACGGAAACGATATCCTCGCCGATGCCCAGGGCGGAGACCGTGCCGTCCGCTCCCACGCTCACGACATCCTCTTTGGCGGCGGACCACGACGTGCTTACGACGTCCGCGTCCTCCGGAACCAGGATGGGCGTCAGTGTTTTGGTGTCGCCCACGGACAGAAGCAGGGGCTCCGTCCCCAGCGAAACGCTTTGGACCCACTTGGAAAGGTAGAGATAAAAGACCAGCTCCTTGCCGTCCGCCGAGGCGGTGACGGCAACCGCGCCGGAGCTCGTGCCGGGCACGACCCTGACGCGCGCGACGCCGTTGTTATCCGCCGTCGTCGTGACGCCGGAGGACTGCGGCGCGTCGGCAAACAGAGGGCTCGAGGCGAAAAGCCGCCGCGAGAGCGCCCGGCCCGCGGTCACGGTGCCGGGGTCTGCCAGCGTCGCGATCGAGGCGTCGCCGCAGGTCCAGACGACGTCCCGCTCGGTCGCGTCGGAGGGGTTGAGCTGCACCGCGAGGATGAACGCGCCGCCGCCGATATCCCGCTGCACCCGCTCGTCCGCGCTGCCGGGCTGGATGGCATCGGCGGGAACGGTCAGGCTTTCAACGGGGGTGGAAACATGTACGGTGAGCGACGCGGACACGCCGTTCACGGCGGTCGCGGTAACGGTGGCGCTGCCGGGAGCGACGGCGGTGACGAGTCCGGCTTCGCTGACGGTAACGACGCCCGCGGGCTCGCACGACCAGATCACGCTTTGGCTGGCGGTGAGAGGCTCGCCGTCCGGACCGGTCACGGCGCTGTCGTCCCGCGGGTCGACAAGAGCGCTGAGCTGCACCGTGTCGCCCGGCGTGAGCTCCTGATCCCCGGAGGGCGTCAGCGTGACCGCGGTCGCCGCGGGGCGTACGTAAACGGTGTACGCGTCGATCGTCGACCCGGCGTTTGTCCCGTCGTACATACAGCTCGTCGCGGTGATCGTCGCCGTGCCGGCGGCATGCGCGGTGACCGTGCCGCTTTCGTTCACCGTCGCGACGCTCTCGTTGCCGCTGCTCCAGCGCACCGTCTCCAGCGCCGCCCGCAGATTCGCGTCGGGATCGCCGGTGCATTCGACGCTGTGCGTGAGCGCCAGCGTGCCGCCGATGTCGAGCGTGCCGTCTCCCTCCGGCGCAGTGATCGTGACGCTTTGCACCCCGGCAGGGGTGCTTCCGTATGACACCAGTTGATCGGGAGGATCGGAATATAGCTGATAATAGGCGATTGCCGCTTCGGAAAGATAGATTTTCGCATCGGACGAAATACCCGTGAGCGCTCCGAAAGCAACGCCGCTCACATAATCGGGCGCGACAAACGGCTCCGTCCGGCTGACGGGGAAGCCGACGAGCGTCCATGCGTTGGAGACATAGGACAAAAGCACGCCGTCGACCGCCCGGAAGAATGAACTGTTTCCGACCACCTCGAAGGATAGAAGGCCGGTATAGCTCGCAAAGGGGCCTGTATACATGTTCTTATAGGTCGTCACATCCTTGTCGATCACGACCTTTGTGACGGACTCTTTCGGAATACTGCTGTCGGCGGGATCAAAATCGTCGCTTATGACGGTAAGCACGGTGTTGTCCGCGCTCAGCTCGTAGGTCTCGTTGTCCGCCAGCACGCCGACCGGCAGCAGAGACAGCGTCATCGCCAGCGCGAGCAGCAGCGCGCCGAGCTTCCTGATTCCACGTCCATATATCTTCTTCATTATCAGACCCTCCCCGGTGAAAGGATAATGTGGATTACATAATTATATATAACTATATCGACCTGCGTTCCGGAAAGTTTAGGAACGGTAAAAATATTTTGCATTTTTTCCGGGAACGTCGTATACTCATCCCGTCTGATCTGCAAAAAACAACCGGGAGGCGGAAGCATGGCGCGGGAGCTGGAATTCCATCAACAGGCGGAGCGCAGCCTTGTCAAGAAATACCGGCGCGAGCTGTGGACGCCGTTCATCACCGCCGTGCAGCGCTACGATCTGGTGCAACGCGGCGACCGCATCGCGGTGTGCGTCTCCGGCGGCAAGGACTCGATGCTGCTGGCAAAGCTGATGCAGGAGCTCGAGCGCCACGGGCACACGCCCTTCGAGGCGGTGTACCTCTGCATGGACCCCGGCTACAGCGAGGCGAACCGCCGCCGCATCGAGGAGAACGCCGAGCGCCTGCGCGTGCCGCTGCAAATCTTCGAGAGCGACATTTTCGAGGTGGCGAACGCCCAGACGCACTCCGCCTGCTATCTCTGCGCGAAGATGCGCCGCGGGCATCTGTACGCCAGGGCGCGGGAGCTGGGCTGCAACAAGATCGCGCTGGGGCACCACTTCAACGACGTGATCGAGACCACCGTCATGGGGATGCTCTGGAGCGGGATGCTGCAGGCGATGCCGCCCAAGCTGCACTCGCAGAACTTCCCCGGCATGGAGCTCATCCGCCCGCTCTACCGCGTGCACGAGGACGATATCATCGCCTGGGCGCGCCATCACGGGCTCGGGTTCCTGCAATGCGCCTGCCGCTTCACCGAGGCGGACGCGCTGCTCGAAGCCCGGAGCAAGCGCCGGGAGATCAAGGAGCTGCTGCGAACGCTGCGGGAGGAGAACCCAAACGTCGAAAAGAGCGTGTTCAACGCGATCCACGCCGTCAACATCGACACCTTCCCCGGCTGGAAATCGAAGGGGGAGGAGCACTCCTTCCTCGAACGCTACGAATAATAACTGCGCCTGCCGCTTTGCGGCAGGCGCAGTTATTAATCGGGAAGGGAGTCGTCCTCCGTGATCCAGTCGCGGACCTCCACGACCTCGTACTCCGTCGGCGTGCGCCGGATGATGACGCGCGCGAGCCCCGCGTTGATGATCTGGCGGCGGCACATCGAGCAGGAGTCCGCGTCGCCCAGCAGCTCGCCGGTCTGCGCGTCGCGCCCCACCAGGTAGAGCGTGCCGCCGACCATGTCGCGCCGCGCGGCGGAGATGATGGCGTTTGCCTCGGCGTGTACGCTGCGGCACAGCTCGTAGCGCTGCCCGCGCGGCACCTGCATCGCCTCGCGCGTACACCGCCCCAGATCGACGCAGTTCTTTCGCCCGCGCGGCGCGCCGTTGTAGCCGGTGGAGATGATCTCGTCGTTCTTGACGATGATCGCGCCGTAGACGCGCCGCAGACAGGTGGCGCGCTCCGTGACGGTCTGCGCGATGTCGAGATAATAGTTTTCCTTGCTGACACGATTCATAAGTCTATGCCTCCGCGCGTGTTTTTCGGCGTTTTTCGCACCCTGTCCCGAAGACCGGCGGATGCGCGGGCCGTTGTGCATGTTGACTATCCTAATGTATTAGTACAAAGGCGCAATGCTGATTTTTTAAGCGAAAACGATGCTTTGCGGAGAAATGTCAGATGTATCAAAATCTTAATACAGTAATATTATAATCCACGAAGATCGAATTCCGGCGTGTATTCCTCCTGTGCGGAGCTTCTTTCCTGAACAAATCCGTCGCAAATGCCGCATGCCTCCATGTAGTCCACCGCCGCGCGGTATTCCGCGCCCGTGACGCGCCGCGCCAGCGTTCCGACGGCGTTTTTCTGCGGCGTGTACTGGCTCATGAGCGAAAAAAGCGCTTCTCCGGGGGAAAACCGGCGCGCGAACCAGTCAATGACGCGCTTGGTATTGTCAAGATGACCGGGAAGGACCATATGCCGGACGATGACCCCGCTTTGCAGCAGCCCATCCTCCCCCATCCGGTAGGGGCCGACCTGCCGGTACATCTCGTCCACCGCCCGCTCGGCGACGGAGCGATAGTCTGAGACGTGAGAGAATTCTATTGATAATGCGTCGTCCGCGTACTTAAAATCCGGTAAAAAGACCTGAATTTTACCCTCGAGTCCGCGGAGCGTCTCTACGGATTCATAACCGCCGCTGTTCCAGACCACCGGCACGCCCGGCGGCTGCTCCAGCGCCTCCGCCAGCCAGGGGGCATAGATCGTGGGTGAAACTAAGTCTATACAGTGCGCGCCCTGCCCGATCAGCTCCGCGAAGATCTCGCGCAGGCGGCGTGGGGAAACCGGGACCCCGAAGTTGTCGTGGGAGATCGGACCGTTCTGACAGTAGACGCAGCCGAGATTGCAGCCGGAGAAGAACACGCAGCCCGCCCCGCGCGTGCCGGAGAGGCAGGGCTCCTCCCAATAATGGAGCATGGCGCGCGCGGCGACGGGTCCCGCCGGCATACGGCACCAGCCTGCGCCGCGCGTCTGTGTGCGCTCGGCGTTGCAGCGGCGCGGACAGAGATTGCAGATCATGCCTTCCTCTTGAAATCGGGTCCGAGATCGCCCTGCGCCCAGTGCTTGCGGCACAGGCCGATGTACTTGTCGTTCGCGCCGAGCACGACCTGCTCGCCCTCCTTGAGAACGCGGCCGTCGGCGTCGAAGCGCGCGTTGAACGTCGCTTTTTTGCCGCACCAGCAGATGGTTTTGACCTCCTCCAGCTTGTCCGCCATGACCAGCAGCTCGTAGCTGCCGGGGAACAGCTCCCCGCGGAAGTCGGCGCGCAGTCCGTAGCACATGACGGGGATGCCGCAGTCGTCCACGAGGTGCACGAGGTACATGACCTCCTCCCGCGTGAGGAACTGCGCCTCGTCGACGATGATGCAGGCGTTCTTTTTCAGCTCGTCCTCGCTCATTTCGCGCATCTCGTGGAAGTAGATGCACGGGTGCTCCAGACCGATGCGCGAGTGGACCATGTGGTCCCCGTCGCGCGTGTCGAGCTGCGGCTTGACGAGCAGCGTTTTCTGCCCGCGCTCCTCGTAGTTGAACCGCGCCATCAGCGCGTTGGCGGTCTTGGACGAGCCCATCGCGCCGTACTTGAAGTAAAGCTGTGCCATGTGGTTTTCTCTCCTCGTTCCTATATGATGTTCAAGAGCTGCTTCGCGCAGGCAAGATAGGCCCTGAAGGCGCCGGGGATCGCCAGCGTCCCGAATTCCGCCGCGTCCACCCAGCGAAAGCCGGGCGCGTCGCCGGACACCTCCGCCGTATAGCCCTTCATCTGCCATTCGATATGGGTGAAGACGTGCTTCGCCGTACCGCAGGGCACGAGGCTCCGCGCCGTCAGCCCCCACCGCGCCAGCGCGACCGACGCGCCCGCCTCGTCCAGATTTCCCCCGACGTTCGGAAACTCGGTCAGCTTTGCCAGCAGCCCCGTGTCCGGCCTCCGCCGCACCGCGAGCCGCCCATCCCGCACAAGCAGGAATACCGTGCGCTCCTCCGCGCGCCGCGGCCTTTTCGCGGCGCGGACCGGCAGCCGCTCCGCCATGCCGGCGCGGTATGCCGCGCAGAACGCGCGAACGGGACAAGAACCGCACAGCGGCGCGCTGTTCGCCAGACAAACCGTCGCGCCGAGGTCCATCATCGCCTGATTCCACGCGCCGGGGCGTTCGCGGTCGATCGCCTCCGCGAGCCGCGCGCGGAAGTGCTTTTTTACGGACGCGTCCGACACGTCCTCCGCGCAGAGCGCGGCGCGCGCGGCGACGCGCAGAAGATTGCCATCCACCGCGGGCTCCGGCGCGCCGAAATCGATCGACGCGATCGCGCACGCCGTGTAGTCGCCGATGCCCGGCAGCTTTTTGAGCGCCGCGACGGTGCGGGGCAGCTCGCCGCCGTATTCCTCAACCACCCGCCGCGCCGCGCGCTGAAGGTTCCGCGCGCGCGAGTAATAGCCCAGGCCCTCCCAGAGCTTGAGCAGGCGCTCCTCCGGAACCTCCGCCAGCGCGCGCACGTCGGGAAGCTCCGCCATAAAGCGCTCGTAATAGGGCAGCACGGCGGTCACGCGCGTCTGCTGGAGCATGATCTCGCTGACCCAGGTGCGGTAGGGCGAGGGCGCCTCGCGCCACGGCAGGACGCGGCGGTGCGCGTCGTACCAGTCGAGCAGCTCTCCGCGCAGAAGCGTTAAGTTGTTCCATTGTTCCTCCGCTTTCGGCACGCTGCTTCTCCTCCCGTTCGCCGGCTTACCCACTGATGATAACAAAAGAAGGCGGGATATGCAAGAGGCTTGCGGAGGGGGCGGATCTCCTGTATAATACCGTCTTGAAGGGGGGCGAACCCGATGAAGGTCACATACATCGCCCACAGCGGCTTTCTGGTCGAGTGGGAGCATTTTTATTCGCTTTTTGACTGGTGGAAGGGCGAGCTGCCGCCGCTGGAGGAGGGAAAGCCGCTGTTGGTTTTTGCCAGCCACAGCCATCCCGATCACTTTGACCCGCAGATCTTCAAGCTGCCCGCGGCGCATCCGGACACGCGCTTCATCCTCTCGCACGATATCCGCCTTGCGACGCGGCACTGGGAGAAGCTCGGCGTGACGCAGGAGCTCTTTTCGCGCGTCACCTCCATGCGCGTCGACAGCCTCTATGCGGCCGAGGCGGGCGGTGTGCCGCTGACCGTGCGCACCGTGCAGTCCACCGATACGGGCGTGGCGTTTCTGCTCTCCGCCGAGGGCAGGCTCGTCTACCACGGCGGCGATCTCAACTGGTGGCACTGGGAGGAGGAGGACAAGCAGTACCGCAACAACATGGCGGCGAACTACCGCCGCGCCGTCGCCAGGCTCGCCGACGCCGTGCGGGACGAGGCGGCGGACTCCGGCTGCGCTCCGGTCGTCGACGCCGCCATGGCGCCGCTGGACCCGCGTCTGGGCGACGCCTTCGGCATGGGGGTCGAGTATCTGATGAAAAACGTCTCCGTTAAAAAGCTGTTTCCCATGCACATGTGGGAGAAGTACGACTGGATCGCGCGCTATTGCCGCGAGCACCCCGCCGACGCGGAAAAGCTCGTCCCCATCGAGCGCGAGGGGCAGTGCTTCGAGGTCTGACGGCACAATTTCAAAAAGAAATGCATATCATCAAAATCCTGAATGGAATCTTGCAAAATTAGTCTTGCGTTTCGTCGGTTTACCGTATAGAATAAGGATGAAGGCAAAAACTTTTGTTGATTTTACTATTTTTTGGGAGGAGAAGCGTCATGGCCAAGTTCAAAGTTTACTACACCATCGAACTCAGCGAGGTGGCGACCAACATCTTCAAAGCGAACGACTTTGAGGTGAAGCTGTGCTCACACAACGATGAGGAGACCTACGTCAAGGAGCTCGCCGAGTTTCAGCCCGACGGCATCATGTGCCGCACCGAGCCGATCACGGCGAAGATGATGGATACCTGCAAGAACCTCAAGGTCATCGGCAAGCAGGGCGCCGGTCTTGACAACATCGACATGGATCACGCCGCCGAGAAGAACATTCAGGTCGTTTTCGCGCCCGCCGGCAACGCCAACGCCGTCGCCGAGCACGTGCTTCTCCTGATGCTCGCCTGCGCCAAGCGTTTCAACTATGTCGACAAGCAGTTCCGCGGCGGCAACTTCCTCGTCCGCATGGGCATGGAGCACACCTACGAGCTCGAGGGCAAGACCCTCGGCATGATCGGCTGCGGCCGCATCTCCCAGCTCGCCATGAAGAAGGCGAAGTACGGCTTCGGCATGAACGTCATCGGCTTCGACCCCTACCTCACGCAGGATAAGGTCGGCGATCTGTGCGAGCTGAAGGCGACCGCGAAGGAGGTCTGGGAGCAGGCCGATTTCGTCAGCGTGCATCTGCCCGAGGTGGAGTCCACGCACCACTCCATCGGCCGCGAACAGTTTAGCTGGATGAAGCCCACCGCGTCGTTCATCAACTGCGCGCGCGGCGGCCTCATCAAGGAGAACGAGCTGATCGAGTGCCTCAAGGACGGCACGCTCTTCCAGGCGGGCCTCGACGTGTTCGAGCACGAGCCCATTCAGGAATCCAGCCGCGAGCTGTTTGATCTCGACAACGTCGTGATGACCCCGCACATGGCGGCGACCACGGAGCAGTCGGTCCTCAACTGCTGCACCTCCGTCGCGAACGACATTGTCGCGGTCTGCAACGGCGAGGCGCCCAAGTGCCCCGCGAACAAGCCCAAATTCTGAGATATCCGCCTCGATACGGGATTCCGGCGACGTGCTGTCGCCGGAATCTTTTTTGTGGGGAAAAGGTAAAAAAACGGCGCAATTTCCGCACATTGACACTGGACAAACCGCGATCGCGTCTTTATAATATTTAGCGAAAATTATCGAGGCTTGCATTTTGCCGGCGCCGGGCCGGCAGCAAGGGAGCTTATGCTTTATGTCACAGAGAGTAACCTCCACAGTCAAGACGCTCTTGATCATATTTGTCGACCTGCTCAGTCTCGTGCTCGCGGGCGGGCTTGCGCTGCTGGTCCGCTTTGATTTTTCCTATGCGTCGATCCCCGAGTACTTTCTCAGCGCGTGGTATCGCTATCTGCCCCTGCAGGGTGCCATCACGATCGTGATGTTTGCCCTGACGCGAATGTACCGCTTCGTTTGGCGCAGCGTCAGCGCCTATGACGTGGAGCACATGATCCTCGCCGTCATGGTCACGTTTCTGGTTTCGATGGGCGTGAGCTATCGGCTCGGCGATTTTCAGCCGCGCAGCGTGCTGTTTATGACGTTTATCTTTGAGCTGATCCTGTTTGTCGGGATGCGCTGCGCGCTGCGCTTCTGGGGCGCGCTGCAGTTCGCGCTGCATCAGACGCGGCAGGACGTGGACGAGCGGATCATGCTCATCGGCGCGGGCGAGGCGGGGCGTATGCTGGCGCGGGAGCTGATGACCAGCCCGCGCGTTTCCGCAAAGCTTTGCTGTGTGATCGACGACAACAAGGAGAAGTGGGGCAAGTATCTCGAGGGCGTTCCCATTGTCGGCGGCCGCGAGAGGATCTCCGCGACTGTGCTGCGCGAGGGGATCACGCAGATCATCTTTGCCATTCCGACAGCCTCGGAGAATACGCGGCGCGAGATTCTGAATATCTGCAACTCCACCGGCGTGCGCACGCGTATGCTGCCGGGGATCTATCAGTTCGTCAACGGCGAGGTGGGGCTTTCCAGCGTCAAGGACGTTCAGGTGGAGGACCTGCTCGGACGCGACCCTGTGCAGCTCGACACGGAGAGGCTGGGGATGTTCCTCGGCGGGAAGACGATCCTCGTCACCGGCGGGGGCGGCTCCATCGGCAGCGAGCTGTGCCGCCAGATTGCACGCTATGCCCCGAAGCAGCTGATCATTCTTGACATTTACGAAAACAACGCCTACGACATTCAGCAGGAGCTGCGCCGCCTCTATGGGGAGAAGCTCAAGCTTGCGGTGGAGATCGCGAGCATTCGGGACAAGGAGCGCATCTATGAGCTTTTTCGCACCTACCGGCCCGACGTCGTATTCCACGCCGCGGCGCACAAGCATGTGCCGCTGATGGAAAACTGTCCTGCCGAGGCGATCAAGAATAACATCTTCGGGACGTATCATGTCGTGCGCGCGGCGGAAAAATTCGGAACAAAAAAGTTTGTCATGATCTCCACGGACAAGGCGGTCAACCCGACGAACGTGATGGGCGCGACGAAGCGCTTCTGTGAGATGGTGCTCCAGAGCCGCACGGACAGCCCCACCGAATTCTGCGCCGTCCGCTTCGGCAACGTCCTCGGCTCCAACGGCTCGGTGGTGCCTCTGTTCAAGCGTCAGATCGAGGAGGGCGGTCCCGTCACGATCACCGACAGGCGCATCATTCGCTACTTCATGACGATCCCGGAGGCGGCGCAGCTCGTGCTTGAGGCGGGGGCAATGGCGCAGCAGAGCCAGATCTTTGTGCTCGATATGGGCGAGCCAGTGCGTATCCTCGACCTTGCGGAAAAGCTGATCCGCCTTTCGGGGCTGGAGCCCTACCGCGACATCGAGATCGAGGAGATCGGGCTGCGCCCGGGAGAGAAGCTCTATGAGGAGCTGCTGATGCAGAGCGAGTCGCTGCTTGAGACCGAAAACGATCAAATCTTCGTCGAGCAGCAGCAGGAGATCGACTCCGGGCAGATCATGAGCAATTTGCAGCGCCTCGATGAGGCCGTGACCGGCGAGACGCCGGATGAACAGCTGATCGAGCTTCTGCGCGGCATGATCCCGACCTATCACGATCCCGCGGAGGTCAACCGGCGGGCGATCGAACGCGAGGCGGAGCAAGCCGCCTCCAGGCGGGCACCGATATAAAAGATGGATGGGAAGAAACGCGGGTTTTCTTCCCATCCATCTTTTTATAGCGAATTATGCGCCCGTGCCGGTCAAAACGGAAAGCATTGCGTCCGTGTCGCCGCGGCAGGCATCCAGCGCCAGCACCTTCTCAAAGAATTGCACGCTGCCCTCACTGAGGCGCAGCCCGCCCAATGTTGTTTCGTTTACCGTCTGATATATTCCGCAATATGCGAGCAGCTTGTCCAGCAGCAGGCTTCCGTCCCCGCCGAGCAGGGGGGAGCTTTCGCCGCTGTTTAACAGGGAGGACCGCAGCAAGTTGATGGCCCGATTCCACACAGCGGCATCCACCTTTGAGTATTCTGCCGCCAGCATCGCCTCGTCGATCGCCCTGGCATATTGCCCCGTGGCGGTGTAATAGTCCATCAGATACAGCGGAAGGGAGTTGGAATAGGCCTTTGCGAGCTGCGCTGCCTTTTCATCCGCCTGCGCGCGGTGCGAGCCGTCCGTATCATTTTGCTTGACCGCCATGACATAGGCAAGAAGCGAGTCGTTGTACTCATAGAGGTCGATCTTTGTACCCAGATCGACGTGCCGGAGGAACTGCTCGTAGGTCACATTCTCCGTGGAGCGCAGCCGTACGGCGTAGATGTTGCCGCAGAGCGTCAGAATGAAGAAGGAGCACAGCGAGATGCAGACGACGCGGCCGGCGGCGTCGAGACTGCTTTCCCGCTCTCGCTGCGCCTTTGCCTGCTTTTTCGAGCCTTTTTTTATGCTCTGCGCTTCCGCCGCTTCCTTCCGCACGAGCTCCAGCGGTTCCTCACAGCATGCGGCGATCAGCGCGTAGTGCACGTAGATCATGCTGAGGAAGGGCGTAAGGCTCATCGGCACATCCCAGAGCATGTTCAGGGTGTTCATCGCCAGCTCCGCGCACAGCGCGGGATAGATCCACCGAAATTCCCCCGCAAGCATCACGCGCCGCTTTTTCCACAGCGCAAGAACCATCAGGACCAGCGCGGCCGCGAAGAACGCGAAACCGATCACGCCGTCCTCCAGCAGGATCTGCACATAGTGGTTGTGGACGAAGCGCGTGATGTAATAGTAATCCTGCACGGAGTGGATCCCCGTCTCAAAGGAGCCCGCGCCGTTTCCGGCCAGTGGGCGGAGACGGAACATCTTCATGCCGTCCCGCGCCAGCTCCGCGCGCTGCGAAAAGGAGCTGTTTGCCGTCAGGCCGTTTTGCAGGCGGTAGACAAGGAAGCTGGGCATGAGGCGGTAATCGAGAACAAGGGAGCGTTTTCCGTCCAGAACGGCGGAGCGGATCGTCGTTCCCGCCGGACCGCCGAAATTAAACATACAGGACTGATATGTCTCGGAGACGGTAAAGGGGATGTCGCCGGAGGCGCTGCCGCTGTATACGCTTTCGTCGTAAAGGCCGACGGCCATGCGCCATGCCTCTCTGCCTCCGATATTGACCCAAACGCCCTCGTCCGCGTCGACCGTCAGCACGTGTTCGCCGGGGCTGAGCACCGTGCCGCGCGAGATGCCCGGACCGAAGGTGTGAGGCGCGCCGAGCCGCAGCGCAACGAGGAAAAAGATGACGGCGCAGGCTCCCAGTCCGATCAGTATGCCGAAAACCAGTCTGGCGCGCTTTGCGATCGCCTCCGCCGCGCGCTCGCCGAGCGCCAGCTCCAGCGCCGCGGTAAGACCCGCCGCCGCCAGCATCAACAGGGGGGCAAGGGCAGATTTTCCCCTCTGGCTGAGCAAAAACGCCGCCGTCGCGCAGACAAAGGCGGGCAGGGCACCCTCCAGCATCCGCGTCAATGCGGCGCACCGGTCCTCTCCGCCGGCAATCAGATAGAGAATGACCGCGACGCCGAAGCAGGCTATGGCGCCGATGCTGAGGGTCAGCAGCATTGCGTAGGCGTTGATTGCCAGCGCGGCAGACCACAGAACGCGCCGGGACCTGCGATCCGCGCCGCAGAGCAGGGGGAGGGAGAAGAAGATGCCGAATGCGTAAACGGACGCTTCCACGTTGGAGTTTGCAAAAACACCGGAGAGACGTGTAGAAAAGCCTATGTTCGGCAAGGATTGCGTACACATCAGCAGGTCCACGATGCCGCGCAGGTAACCCGTGGTGGCTATTTCGACGCCGAGGAAGGCAAAGAGTGTGGCGCTTCCCGCCGAGATTGCCATCACGCGGTATGCAAAATCCCGGTCAAAGCGGGGACGCAGCACAATGAAGAGATAAAAGAACAGGGCGATGACAATGCAGGAAAAGGAGGCAAGAAAGAATTTGCCGGCGATCGCCCAAAATGCCGTCAGAAAGGTAAAGAGGACATAGCCCAGCAGCGCCAGGGTCGAGGGCTTGCGCAGGGGCTTGAGATTCCGCGTGATCAGAAGCCACAAAATGCCGACCGCGGCGGCAAGCGTAATGAGCTTGTACGAGACCGGCTTTTCAGAGCTGCTGGTTATAATGCAGTGTGACATTGTGGCGGAGGAGAAGAGTATGCACAGCGCCACAGGGAGCCAGACGTCGCGCAGTTTGTTTGCTTTTGCCATGAAGTAAAAACCGCCTTCCCAAAGTGTAGAATCCGACAATTCCTATTGTACTGTTTCCCGCGTACCCTGTCAAGACATGCAAAGAAGAGGAGCCGGCGCGGTTCACGGCGCGCCGGCTCCCGGGTTTTTCGGTTGTGCGCGGAAGCCCGGTCAGAACGTCAGATAGCGATGCAGCAGCGTCGCAACCTGCGCGCGCGTTGCGGCGGCGGCGGGAGAGAGAAGGTCCGCCTCGACGCCGTTGATGTAGCCCTTTGCTACTGCCCAGGCCATGGCGCTATAGGCATACGGAGCGGTTTCCGCAGCGTCGCGGAAGGCGCTCAGAGAACCGCTGTCCGCGGTGTCGGCACCCTGTGAACGCGCGTAGTTGAAAAGGATCCGCGCAAAGTCCTGCCGCGTGACGGCGGTTTCCGGCTCGTACAGGGTTCCCGACACGGGGCCCTCGACAATGCCCTTCTGCGCCGCCCAGAGCGCGCTGGCGCGATAATAGGCGTCCGCGCTCACATCGCTGTAGGGCAGCTCGCCGGCGACGGCGGGACTGCCCGCCATACGGTAGAGAATGAGCACCAGGTCGCAGCGCCGCATCGTCGCGCTCGGAGAGAACAGCGGGGGCTTTTCGCTCGTTCCGCCGACCAGGCCCCACTCGCGCGCGAAGTCGATGGAGTCCGCAGCCCAGGAGCCGACGTCGGCGGCGGTCACGTCCTGAAACACGGAGGACGCGGTCTTGTGCGCGTTCTTCAGCGTGAGGGTGTTGCTGTAGGTCGCGCCGTTTGCGGTCTGAACGGTATAGGCGAGCTTCGCGGTCTCGCCGCCTGTGCCGGAGCGCGGGATATATCGCAGCGCGGAAAGGGCAAAGGAGCCGGCGGGCGGATTGGAGACGTAGAACCGGTCCCCTTCGCGAATGGGCGTACCCTGTCCGTTGGCGTAGCTGGAGTAGAGCGTGCCCTGGCTGCTCTGGCGCAGCGTAACATAGAGAACCGGGTCAAAGCTGCCGATCGCGCGGAAATCGGCCTCGGTGAAGCCCAAGCCCTCCGACGGGGCTGACAGGACGCGCGCCTCGCCGCGCACAAAACGGATTGTCCCGCTGAAAAGCCCCTTGCCGTCCCGGTCGTAGGCAATGTAGCTCGCGGTGTCCTCGCCCATCTCGGCGGGAGCGACATAGGTCACGCGCGAGACGGAGACCTGCCCGCTGACGGTGCCGCCGTTGATGTAGAGCGGATAGTCGTCGGCATTCTCGGAAGTGATCTGTACGCCGGGACGCATCGGATTGACATAGCTGAAATTCAGGCGTCCCACCTGCGGCAGCGTGAGCAGCCTGATGTGAAACTGCGGTGTTTCGGAGATCGCGCCCATGGCGGCGCGGTATGCCGCGGCGAAGCTCTCCTCGTCGAGCGAGACGGTTGTGGAGCCGGCGGAGTCAAAGACGATCTCCGGTACGGCAAGCCGTGTCACAAAGATGAAAAACGTGCCGGAGACCTGTACGTCGAGCGAGCGGGCGGGAGAGCTGCCGTAGCAGGTGAAGCCCACCGCCTGATAGCCGGTTTTCGCGGGCGCTTGGAAGAAAACATCCTTCAAAAGTCGGGCGCCCGTGGGAGCCTTGCCGCTGTTCTCGGCATAAAAGCTGCCGCTTCCGAAGGCCTCGAATTCCTCACCGTTGCAGGAGAACGAGCCGTACCCGCGCTCGCGGAAATCACTCATCTCCACGGAATCGAGACGGTAATCCGAGCCGTACCGGGCGCGCAGCAGGGCTTCAAAGGGGGCCTCCGACAATGCCAGGGTCTCGTTCAGGGCGGCGGAGAAGGCGATCACGGGCTTTTCCTCCGCGCTCACGCCGGCGATTTCAAAGCGCAGATAGCCCATGGCAAGGGGATTGTCCATGTCCTCTCGGTTGTATACGCCGTAGGGGATTTCAAACGCGCCCGAGCGTTCCGGCACAAACCAGAGATGCTTGAGGTCCGGGCCGAGCAGATACTTGGAATAGTCCAGCGGCTGGGTGGACGAACGGCTTGTCCGGAGCGCGCCGATGCGGGCCGAATCGGCGGGCGGCGCCTCAAACCGAATGAAGTTCCAGGCGGTCGCGCCGACTGTTTCCCCGAGCGCGTCAAACAGCCGTTCCGAAACGCTGCCGCCCTTGAACGGGGATTCCAGCGTGAACGGCTCCGTGCTGTCCAGCTTCGTGGTGATGCGAAGCGCGTCGGCGCCGGCGACAAAGGTCAGCAAGCCGCGCGCAATCAATTCGCCGCGCGCGCCGCTGTCGGTATACGCGGCATACTCGATGCGGAAAATGCCCGGATGCTTTGCCATGAAGACGAGCTTGCCGACGTCGCTGCGCTCCACGATCGCGGTGCCGTTCATCAGCGCCTCGGTGACACGCTGGCTTCCGCCGTAGAGCGTGCCCATCTGAACGCCGGACCGGATAGACCCGAAGCGGATCGACTGGTAACCGCCGAGTATGTCGGAGAGGATCGCCTTTGCGCTGGCTCCATTCAGGCTGGGGCTGGAAAAATCATACTCCTCGTCCAGCGCGACGCTGATGAGGATATTCGTCTCGGCGGTATCCTCCGCGGCGCGCGCCGGCAGGCATATGCCGGCGAGAAGCACCAGCGAAAGCAGGAGCGGCAAAATACGATTTGCTGTGAGTTTCATCCTTTGCACCTCTTTCTTTGTGATCCGTTTCACACGATATACTAAAAATTATAGTGCAAAGGCGGGGGGATGTCCAGTCCCTATTTCCGAACAGTCTTGACAAAGCCCTCCGCGAACAGCCGCGCGGCGGCAAGCGCTTCGTCAAGCGAGTTGCCCGCCGTACCGACCTCCAGGAGCAGGGAGCCCGCCGTGACCTGCTGGTTGTAGCGCGAGTTGCGCACGATGATGGGGCGCATCAGCGTCGGGTATTCGTCCAGCAGCGTCGCCTGCAGCGCGCAGGCGAGGCGCAGGTTGTCGCGCCAGTTGTCGTGCGCGAGTCCGCCGCCGTCGGAGCCGACGACGAATTCAAGCTGCGCCGCGCCCGGCGCCTCGGCGCACAGCAGCCGGTACGGGTTCCCGTTCTCGTCCGACACCGCGTCGCGGTGGACGTCGAGCACAAAGGTGACGGACGGGCAGCGCGCCAGACAGTCCTCCACCGTCGCGAGCGAGCGGTTGTACGCGCCGGAGTAGTTCGGATAGTCGTGGAGCGTGCGGTCGTGCACGACGCCGATGCCGGCCTCCTCCAGCACGCGCGCGATCTCGTCCCCCACGCGCACGACGTTGTACGCCTCGTCCAGCGTGCGATGGTCGTCCGATTCCTCGTATTCCTCTCCGGGCGGCATGGTATACGCCTCGCAGCCGTGCGTATGGACGATGAGCACCTGCGGCGCCTCGTCCGAGAGCGACGCGGAGAAGCCGCCGGAAAGCTCCTCTTCGGTCAGCGGCGCGGCGGAAACGTTGTTGACATACACCTTCCCGCTGACCAGATAGCCCGACGGGTCGGAGGGGCGCAGCGTCGTCGACGGAACGCCGTTGTCGCGGGCGGCGGAGGGCGGAGGCTCGGTAAAGCCGGCGGAAGCCGCCTCGTTCCCGGACGGCGCGGGAGGCTCCGGGGCGGGAGCGTCGACGCTCTGCGGCGCCTCGGGCGTATCCGACGCCCACGCCGCGGTGACCTCGTCCTCGCGCGCCAGCAGCAGCGGCGTCGTCCGGAGCGCCAGCGCCGCCGGAAGGGACAGCGCGCTGCCGCCGCCGATGAAATCGCCGCGCTCGAAGCGCAGCAGAGCCAGCGGCAGCGAGGCGTTTCCGCCGAGAGCGCTCACCGCCTCGGAAAGGCTTTGCGCGGTCGCGGCCGCGGAGACCGCCCAGAGCGTCGCGAACGAGAGCACCAGGGACGTCCCGCCGCGCAGCAGACGCCGCACCGATCTTTTCATGCTCATCACCTCACGGACAACCCTATGAGACGGGCGGATGAAATATGTCCCTTGCAAACGGGCGAGCGTTTTGCTAACATAGAAAGGGACCGCGGCGCGCCGCATTCGCGCCGGCGGCCCGGCAAATCACAGGAAAAGAGTGATGGCATGAGGCTTTTGCTCGGCAACATCCTATTCTCGCCCCGGCTCGGCGAGCTGACGGCGATCCCGCGCGGCGCGCTGCTGCTCCGGGACGACGGCGTGCTGGAGGACGTGCTTCCCGCCGCGCCGGAGGGGGCGGACGCGGAGACCGTCGACTACGGCGACGCGCTGATCCTGCCCTCGTTCGTGGACATGCACCTGCACGCGCCGCAGTACCCAATGCTCGGCATGGGCATGGATCTGCCCTTGATCGACTGGCTGAACACCTACACCTTCAAGACCGAGGCGCGCTTTGCGGACGAGGCGTTCGCGCGGCGCACCTACCGCCGTCTCGCGGAGGAGCTCATCACCGGCGGCACGACGCGGGTGTGCATGTTTTCGTCCCTGCACACGGACGCGACGCTGATCCTGATGGAGGAGCTGGAGCGCGCGGGCGTGACGGGCTATGTGGGCAAGGTCAACATGGACCGCAACAGCGGCGGCGACCTGAACGAGACGACGGAGGAGAGCAAGCGCGAGACCCTGCGCTGGCTGGACGCGTGCGATCGCTTTCACTTCGTCAAGCCCATCCTGACGCCGCGCTTCACGCCGTCGTGCACGGACGAGCTGATGGCGTGGCTGGGGAAGCTGGCGGAGCAGCGCGGACTCTACGTGCAGTCGCACCTGTCCGAGAACAGGGGCGAGATCGCCTGGGTGAAGGAGCTGCACCCCGACTGCGCGCAGTATTGGGAGACCTACGCCAAATACGGCCTCTGGAAGGATCACACGGTCATGGCGCACTGCGTCTGGTCCGACGAGCGCGAGCGCGCTGCGATGCGCGAGCACGGCGTCACGGTCGCGCACTGCGCGGACTCCAACATCAACATCTGCAGCGGCGTCGCGCCCGTGCGCACGCTGCTGGACGAAGGCGTCAGCGTGACGCTGGGCTCGGACATCGCGGGCGGCGCGATGCTGGCGATGAGCCGCGTCGTCACCACGAGCATCCGCGTCTCGAAGCTGCGCTGCATGAAGACCGACGGGCGCGACGGCTTTCTGACCGTGGACGAGGCGTTTTACCTCGGCACGACGGCGGGGCACCGCTGGTTCGGCGCGGACGGCGGCTTTGCGAAGGGCAAGCCCCTGCACGCGATCGTGGTGGACGAGAGCGGCTTCCCGGAGCCCGTGCGGGAGCTTACGCTGCGCGAGCGCTTTGAGCGCTGTATCTATCTGATGGACAAAAGCGCGATCCGCGCGGTCTGGTCCGAGGGACGCCGGGTCGCGGGCGCATGAAACGGCTGCTGTGCCTCGGCGACTCCAACACCTTCGGGTACGATCCGCGCTCGTACTTCGGCTCGCGGTATCCGGCGGACGTCCGCTGGACAGGGCTGCTGCGAGGCATGGGCTGGGAGGTCGCCGACTGCGGACAGAACGGGCTGAGCATCCCGCGGGAGGCGCAGCTTCCCGCCGTCGCCGACCTGCTCCGCCGCGTGGGGAGGGTGGACGCGGTCACGGTCATGCTCGGCAGCAACGATCTGCTCGGCGGCGCCTCGGCGGAGGAGACGGCGGCGCGCATGGAGACGCTGCTGCGCTTTGTGACGGAGCACGCGGACGGCGCGCGCGTCGTGCTGCTCGCCCCGCCGCCGATGAAGCCCGGGGACTGGGTGCGGGACCGGGCGCTGATCGAGGCGTCCGAGCGTCTCGCCGCGCTGTACCGGCAGGCCGCGGACCGGCTGGGCGCCGCCTTCGCGGACGCGGGCGAATGGGACGTGGCGCTGGCGTTTGACGGCGTGCATTTTCTGCCGGAGGGACACGCGGCGTTTGCCCGCGGACTCGCCCGCTGCCTGAGCTCCATCGGCTGCGGGACAGATGGATAATTTGTCCGCAATGAGAAAAAGTTATCCATCCTTGCAACGCGCCGGGCAGTATACTATAATTATTTGATACGATACCCGGCACGGACCGTGCCGCGGCGGAGCGGATCCCCCTTTTTGCCGGCGAACCGCGGCGGGAACGAATCAAAGGGAGAAGGGCGCTATCATGGCGAATTATTCGACGATCACCAGCGACAAGAGCAAGAGCGTGGCGCTGCTGCTGTGCATCTTTCTGGGCTTTACCGGCGCGCATTATTTCTATGGAAGCGCTGAATAAATCCCCGCGCACGTCTTGACGGCATCTTTTCCGTC
>CAMVAV010000022.1 GCA_947165595.1 uncultured Clostridia bacterium
GTCCCTACCTTGCCGTAACCGGGAGCCGCGCCGGGCGCGCCGTAGCCGGGAGCCGCGCCGGCAGCGCCGTAACCGGGAGCCGCGCCGGCAGCGCCGTAACCGGGAGCCGCGCCGGGCGCGCCGTAGCCGGGAGCCGCGCCGGCGGCGCCGTAGCCGGGAGCCGCGCCGTATGCCGCGGCGTCGGGAGCGCCATAGCCCGGCGCGGCGGAGCGGGTAAACTGATTCGCCTGCAGCAGCGCGTCCCGAATCTCGTTGCCCATCTGAACGTAGTCGTCATATTCGCCCGAAAAGATGCCGGCGCGCGGATTGCTGCTTCTGCGAGACATGGAGCGCTCGCCGGTGTTGATCGAGCTGGAGTTGAGCTTGAAGCGAATGTCGTCGAAGTACGGGTGATTCACGCGGAGCGTGATGTAGAAATCGTAGGAGTACTCAAAGCGCGGCGGGGAGTAGCTGACCTCGTCGCCGTTGGCGTCCTTGCGCTTGATCTCGTCGCTGTCCTCGTCGATGTCGAAGTCGCAGCCGGTGACCTGGGAGAGCTCGATCACGTCGGGGTTTGCCTCCTCCAGACGGCTCGCGTTCGTCACCATGAACTTGCCCGCGTTGTCGTCGATGAGCACCTTGTAATACTTGCCGAAGGTGCGCGTGGCATGGAACGCGCCGACCGCCTTGCGGTTCTCCTCGCGGTAGGCGAGCTGCTCCTTGATGCTCTCGACCGTGCTGTGCCGGCGCTCGCTGAACCAGGGCGAGAGCTTTGCCGCGCAGTTTTTGCACAGGTTGCCGTCCTCCAGCTTCCGGTTGCCCAGAAGGCCGATCTTTTCTCCGCAGACGTCGCAGAATTTCTTGTCAAACAGTCCCATGACGATTCCCCTTTCTTGTATTTGTCAGCTGTCCTTTACTGCTTTTTATCGCCTTTTTTGTTTAAGGAAGCGCTGATTAAATCAACGTGTGCGGATTGGCGAGCAGATTTTTCGTCTTGCAAGCCAAAAAGCCGCAGGAATACTAACGTATTTCAAGGATTTTTGGCGCAGTCAAGACGGAAAAGATGCCGTCAAGACGTGCGCGGGGATTTATTCAGCGGTTCCTTAAGTACTTGCTCAGCCTCTTGCAGTTCAGAATGGTCAGACGGTCTCCGACCTGATGGTCGAGATGCTGATGCTCGGAGAGGTATTCCTCCAGCACGCCGCGGCAGGAGGTGGCGATGACGCGCGGCTTCATGTTCGCGGAGATCTCCTCCGGATCGATGTGGAAGATGTCCTTGAAATTCTTGAAGTGGAAGTTTTGCAGGCCGACGGTGAACAGCTGCTCGTCCGGGACGTCCGCGCCTTCAAACTGAAACTCCCTGAAATCGTGCAGCGTGCCGTCATAGACCACGTGCAGTCCGCGGGAGAGCTGATAGAACTCGCAGTGCACGCCCTCCCAGACCTCGTCGCGTAGCATGTGCCGGAGCATCGCCTTGAGCTGCTTGCCCGTCACCTTGATCATGTACGCCGCGTCGTCGTAGGGGAAGGCCTCGACCAGACTGCCCAGCATGACGATGGGACCCATCCAGTCGCTGCGGATGCTGCCCGAGCCGAGCAAAAAGACGTCGACGCCGAGGCTGTCCTTCATCGCGTCCGCGAAGACGCTGCCGAGCTCCGTCTCCCGCTCGCGTTCCTCATGCTCCAGACGGCGCTTGAAGCGCGTGAGGACGCGGCCGTATTTCTCGTCGGTCTTGCTTTTGTAGATGGTGATGAGCTTTTCGAGGTCGCGGTCGTAGGGGCAGGTCTCCTCGTTGATGGGGATCGCCTGCCACTTCCAGCTGTCCACGCAGTTGTTGTCCGTGTCCACCATGAGGTCGAAGCGGCCGATCTGATCCGTGCCCGTGCCCGCCTGCACGATCAGGATGCCGTTGACCTGCGCCGGCTCGTCGATAAAGGTGTGGCTGTGCCCGCCGATGATGACGTCCACGCCGCAGGCGGGGTCGATCGCCGCGGCGAGCTTCTTGTCCTCCTCAAAGCCGATGTGCGTGAGCAGCACGGTGAAGTCGATATCGATGGCGTTGTGCGCGTTGCAGATGCGCTCGACCTCCTTCGCCGCGTCCTCCACGCTGACGAAGGTGCCGATCATGCCGTCGTTCTTCGTCTGTGCCATGACCTCCTTGGTCAGAATGCCAATGAAGAGGATCTTCATCCCGTCGATCTCGAGAATCTTGTAGGGGCGGAACAGATGCGCGTGGTTGGTGCTGATGTAGAGGTTGGCGTTGACGATGGGGAACTTGGCGCACTTTTCGAGGAACAGCAGATGCGCCACGCCGTAGTCCGTCTCATGGTTGCCGAGCGTGACGATGTCCGGGGAGATCATGTTCATGATCTCGATGGTGGACATGCCCTGGAACTCCGAGTCGATGACGCTGCCGCGGAACATGTCGCCCGCGATGCAGTAAAGCGTGTTCGGCTCCTCCTGACGGACACGGCTCACATAGCCCGAGAGCAGGGACACGCCGCCGACGAGCTTTTCGTCGATCTTCTCGGCGAGGAAGTCGCCGTGCATGTCGTTGGAGTGCAGCAGCACCAGCTTTTTGAGATTCTTCATGCGGTATCCTCCTTATTTTCAAACAATTTCATTGTTTTTCCCGTTCCAGCAGGATCAGACGATCCCCGACCCGGTGGTCGAGCCGCCGGCTGTCCGAGAGATAGCCCTCCAGCACCGTGCGGCAGGAGGTCGCGACCATCCGCGGCCTTCCGTTGGCGAAAATCTCGTTGACGTCGATCTGGAAGCTCTCGCCCATGATGTTGAAGTGAAACGCCTGGAGCCCCACGGTGAAGACGCGGTCGTCCGGCACGTCCTCGCCGCAGTACAGGAATTCGCGGTAGGCGTGCTCCGCCTTGGAGTAGACGACGCGCAGCCCGTCGGAGAACTGGTAAAACTCGGAGTGCACGCCCGGCTCCCAGACCTCGTCGCGCAGCATGTGGAGCAGCATCCGCTTGAGCTGCGCGCCGCTGACCTTGACGACGTACGCCGCGTCGTCGTAGGGGAAGCCCTCGTTCAGATCGCCCAGCATGACGATGGGGCCCATCCACTTGGCGCGGATGCTGCCGGACGCCATCAGGAAGATGTCCACGCCGAGGCTCTCGCGCATCGCGTCGGCAAACACGCAGCCCAGCTCCGTCTCCTGCGTGCGCTCGGGGTGGGTCAGGCGGCGCTTGAAGCGCGTGACCACGCGGCCGTACTTCTCGTCCGTGCGCGTTTTGAACTTGGTGATGAGCGTCTCGATGTCCCGGTCGTAGGGGCAGGTCTCCTCGCTGATCGGAATGGTCTGCCACGTCCAGCTGTCCACGCGGTTTTGATCCATATCCACCATGAGGTCGAAGCGTCCGATCTGGTCCGTCCCGACGCCCGCCTGCACGATCAGAATGTCGTTGACCTTCAGCGGCTCTTCCATCAGAGTATGGCTGTGCCCGCCGATAATGACGTCCACGCCGCAGGCGGGGTCGATCGCCGCGGCGAGCTTTTGATCCTCCCGGAAGCCGATGTGCGTGAGCAGCACGGTGAAATCGACGTCGAGGCTTTTGTGAATGTCGCAGATGCGCTTGACCTCCTGCGCGGCGTCCTCCACGTCGATGAAGGTCGCGATCAGGCCGTCCTTCTTCGTCTGCGCGATCACCTCCTCGGTCAGAATGCCGATGAAGAGGATCTTCATTCCGTCTATCTCGATGATCTGATAGGGCTTGAACAGGTGCGCGTGATTGATGAGGATGTACAGGTTGGCGTTGATAATGGGGAACTGCGCGCACTTTTCCAGAAACAGCAGGTGTGCGAGCCCGTAGTCCACCTCGTGGTTGCCGATGGTGACCACGTCGGGCGCGAGCATGTTCATGATCTCGATGGTGGAGATGCCCTGAAACTCCTGGTCGATGATGGAGCCGCGGAACATGTCGCCCGCGATGCAGTAGAGCGTGTTGGGCTCCTCCTGCCGGACCCTGCTCACATAGCCCGAGAGCATGGAAACGCCGCCGACGAGCTTTTCGTCGACCTTCTCGGCGAGAAAATCGCCGTGCATGTCGTTGGAGTGCAGCAGCACCAGCTTTTTGAGGTTCTTCATGCGTCCCCCTTCGTCTGAAGCCGGACCGGCCGCGGTGCGCGAAAACGCCGCGGACCTTCCGCCGGCCTCCTTATTTTTCCCGCGCGGGCGGGTATTCCTTTACAATTTGGCATTATAGCATAAAGCAAAAGGGTTTGCATCGTCCTTTTGGACATTTTTTCAAAAATACTGTCCGACGCCCCTCCGATGCCTGTGAGGGCCCGCGGCGCCGTGCGGGCGGAAACCGTGAAAATGACCCAAAATAAGGGCAAAAACGGCATTTTATTCTTGCGGTCTGACGAAAAGACTGCTATAATGAACTGTAAGAATACTATGCCGCGTCAAGCGAATGCGGCGGAGGGGGAAAAGAACATGGCTGATTGGATCGTCGTGGTGGACGACGACGTGACGAATCTGAAGCTGGCGGGCCACATCCTGAGCAAGAGCCATATGCGCGTGTCGGCGCTGCGCTCGGGACAGGCACTTTTGGATTATCTGGTGGACAACAAACCGGATCTTATCCTGCTGGATATCCTGATGCCGGAGATGGACGGCTTTGAGACGCTCAAGCGGCTGCGCGAGATGGAGATCGGCGAGGAACAGATTCCCGTCATCTTCCTGACGGCGAACGAGGACGAGGGCTCCGAGCTGCGCGGCCTGCAGCTCGGAGCGATGGATTTTATCAAAAAGCCCTTCGTGCCGGAGGTGCTGGCGCTGCGCGTGCGGCACACCATCGACCTCATCCGGCTGCAGCGGAGTCTGGAGTCGGAGGTGGCGCGCAAGACACAGGTGGTCGAGAGCCTGTCGCTCCACGTGGTGCAGACGCTGGCGGAGGCGATCGACGCGAAGGACACCTACACCAACGGCCATTCGGGGCGCGTGGCGAAGTACTCCCGCGAGATCGCGAAGCGCGGCGGCTTTTCGGAAAAGCGGCAGAGCGACATTTACATGATGGGCCTGCTGCACGACGTCGGCAAGATCGGCGTGCCGGACGCGGTCATCAACAAGCCCGCGTCGCTGACCGAGGACGAGTGGGAGCTGGTCAAGAACCACCCGGTCATGGGCGCGCGCATCCTCAAGAACATCAAGGAGATGCCGGAGCTGACCATCGGCGCGCGCTGGCACCACGAGAAATACGACGGCACCGGCTATCCGGACGGCCTGTCGGGAATGGACATCCCGGTGGAGGCGCGGATCATCGCCATCGCCGACGCCTACGACGCCATGACGAGCCGCCGCAGCTACCGCGACGTGCTCTCGCAGGGCATTGTGCGCGAGGAGCTTGAAAAGGGAAAGGGGAAGCAGTTTGACCCCGAGTTCGCGGACATCATGCTCGACATGATCAACGAGGACACGGGCTATGAGATGAGGGAGACGTAAATGGACAGCAAGCTGCGGAAAAACGAAGTCTTCAAAACCTCCCATCTGGTGATCCTGGTCTCGCTGACCAACCTGACGATCATCCTGTTCGCCTCGACGCTGGTGCAGGGCTGGGAGACCTGGGTGCTTCCGCTTGCCGCCATCGGCGTGATCACGAGCTGGACGCTCCACATCCGCCAGTCGATGAGCGAGTCCGCGCGGCTGTGGGTCTATTCGCTGCTGCTGCTGGTTACGGCGTTCATCTACGGCATTCACGCGGAGAGCATCTTCGACATGACGACGATCCTCTCCGCGCTGATCCTGGTGTTCACCATGACGGGCGAGCGGCGGCTGATCGTGCTGAGCGTGGTGACCTATTACCTGACGATGGCCTGCGCGGTGGTGAGCCTGTGGAACACCGGCGAGCTGGGCAGGGATTCGCTGCTGCGGCTTTTGCTGCACGCGGTGCTGATCGCCCTGATCGGCTGGACGGCGTGGATCAACATCAAGAAGTGGAGCCAGCTTCTGTTCAACGTGGACAGCGACATCGCGAAGCTGGAGGACGAGACCCACCGGATGGACGACTTCCTCACCAACCTCTCCCACGAGATCCGCACGCCGGTCAACGCGGTCATCGGCCTGACGACGGTGATCCTCAAGCGGGAGAAGGACGACGCGCTGCGCGAGGATATGCAGACCGTGCAGAACGCCGGCCACCGCGTGGCGGAGAAGATCAGCGACATTCTGGACTACACCGAGCTGGACGTCGGCAAGCTGATCGTCTCCCGCGAGCCGTACATGATCGCCTCGGTGGTGAACGACCTGGTGACGGATATCCGCCTGCGCGGGGAGCTTGCCTGCGAGCTGATCTTCGATATCGCGCCCGAGATTCCCTCCGCCCTCGTCGGCGACGCGGCGAAGGTCAAGAAGATCATGAACCACCTCGTTACCAACGGCGTCAAGTTCACGCCCAAGGGCGGCGTATACTGCCGCGTTTACACGCTGCCGCGCCCCTACGGCGTCAACCTCTGCATCGAGGTGTCGGACACCGGCATCGGCATGACGCAGACCGAGCTGGAGCATATCTTTGAAAGCTTCTATCAGCGCAACTCCGGGCGTACCCGCGGCACGGGCGGCCTGGGGCTGGGCCTCACCATCGTGCACGGGCTCGTGCGGGAGATGGGCGGCTTCATGACGATCGACAGCGAGCTGGGCGTCGGGACGACGGTCTCCGTCAGCATCCCGCAGGCGGTCGCGGACGCCGACCACTGCATGTCCGCGGAGGACCGCGAGCAGCTCTGCCTCGCGTGCTTCGACCGCCTGGAAAAGCTGGAGGTCCCGCGCGTGCGCGACTTCTACAACCGCATGATCGCCAACCTGACGCGCGGCCTCGGCATCCCGCTGCACCGCGCCGAAAACGAGGAGGAGCTGCGCAGGCTGCAGCGGCTCTACCGCTTGACGCACATCTTTGTCGGCGCGGAGGAATACCTTGCCTCGGCGGACTACCTCGAATCGCTGGCGGACGAGCTGGAGGTCATCGTCATCGCGGACGAGCGCTTCCAGCCGCGGCGCAGCTCCTCGGTCAAGATCCTGCGCAAGCCCTTCTACTGCTTCCCCGCGGCAACGGTGGTCAGCCTGCCGTCGACGCGGCAGGAGGAGCTGGAGGACAACCGCCGCATCTACACGCCGGGGCTCGAGGCGCTGGTCGTGGACGACGAGCCGATGAACCTGCTGGTGGCGGAGGGTATCTTCAGCGACTATGGGATGCACGTCACCACCGCGCGCTCCGGACCGGAGTCGATCGAGCTGTGCCAGAAGCGCCGCTTCGACCTGATCTTTATGGATCACATGATGCCCGAGATGGACGGCGTGGAGGCGATGAAGCGCCTGCGGAGCGAGGCGGCGCAGCGCGGCGAGGAGCTGACCATCCTCGCGCTGACGGCGAACGCGGTCAGCAGCGCGCGCGAAATGTTCCTGGCAGAGGGCTTCGACGGCTTTATTCCCAAGCCTATCGAGCTGACCGATCTCGAGCGCGTGCTCAAGCGCGTGCTGCCCAAATCCGCGATCCGCTACGACCGCCCCGAGCCGGGGGAGGAAAGAAGAGCGGCGTCCTCCGCGGAGCCGGAGGCCGCGGAGGAGCACGAGGGCCCCTTCGCCGCGCTGGACGCTGCGGGCATCCACTCGCAGCAGGGGCTGCGCTACTGCCGGGGCGACAAGGATTTCTACCGCTCGATGCTGCAGGAATACGCCCAGAGCGCGGCGGGCAAGCTGGCCAACATCCGCCGCTTCCACGACGCCGGCGACTGGCAGAACTACTCCATCCTGGTCCACGCGCTCAAGAGCACGTCCAAGATGATCGGCGCGGAGGACCTGTCCGAGACGGCGCGCACGCTGGAATTCGCCTCCAAGGAGGGCGACACGGGAACGGTCGCCGTCCACCACGAATCAATGCTCAAGCGCTACGCCGAGGTGGCGGACACGGTGCTGCGCTTCCTCGGCCTGCCCGCGGCGGGAGCGCCCTCCGCGGGCGGCGGGAACGACGATGAGGTGCTGGAGTTTGCCCCCGAGGGCGAGGAGGCCGGCGACGAGGTGCTGGAGTTTGCCCCGGAGGGCGAGGACGAGCCCGAACGCGTGACGCTGGAATTTGCCCCGGAGGAAGAAGCAAAGCCCGAAGGGAAGGAACCGGGTCCCCACCCGGAGGACGGGGACGCGTCCGAAGACGGGGCGCTGGAATTCATGCCGGAGGAGGATTGAGATATGGGCATCAAAAAGTATTTGGAGGCCGTATTCGATTCCGAGCAGGATCTCCAGACCCGCCTTTTCATGCAGCCCACGATGATGCTGCTGTGCGTGCAGCTGTTCATGTTTTTCTACTGCATTGCCGTCGGACAGCGCAAGTGGGTCATCGGCCTGATCGGCATCGTATTCCTGATCACCGCCGTTGTCGCCCAGTGGGGCTTCACCGTGAAAAAGGTGGCAATCAGCGCGGCGGTCATCACGCTGATCATTGACTTTATCATGATGCCCGCGATCTTTTTCTTCAGCGGCGGCGGCGCGGGCGGCTCGCCGATCTGGTTCGTGGCGTTTTCGCTCTACATCAGCCTGGTGATGGCGGGGAAGCAGAGGGTGCTTTTCCTCATCGTCAACAGCGCCACCGCCTCGGCGTGCTACGCGCTCAATATCGTCCATCCCGAGTACATGATGGTGCGCTCGACGGGCTACGCCAACCGCAGCTCGCTCTTTGCCGTGCTGATCGTCAGCCTGGCCTGCGGCATCGTCGTCAGCTATGCCGTGCGCGCCTTCGACGGCGAGATCAAGCGCTCCGACCTGCGCGGCAAGGAGATCGAAAAGCTCAACAAGGCACAGAACCAGTTTTTCTCGAACATGAGCCATGAGATCCGCACGCCGATCAACACGATCATCGGGCTCAACGAGATGATCCTGCGCGAGGACATCTCCGAAGAGGTCGCCGAGGACGCGATGAACATTCAGGCGGCGAGCAAGATGCTGCTTCACCTCATCAACGACATCCTCGACATGTCGAAGATCGAGTCCGGCAAGATGGAGATCACCGCCGTGACCTACGACACCGGCGCCATGCTCTCCGAGCTGGTCGGTATGCTTTGGATCCGCGCGAAGGAGAAGGGGCTGGAGTTTCACATCGACGTCGACCCCATGCTGCCGGCGCAGCTCATCGGCGACGAGGTCAAGATCAAGCAGATCCTCATCAACCTGCTGACCAACGCGATCAAGTACACGCGGGAGGGCTCCGTCACCCTGTCCATCCAGTATCAGCCGCAGGAGGGCGGGATGGGCCTTGTGACCTACTCCGTGTCCGACACCGGCATGGGCCTCAAGAAGGAGAGCATCCCCCACCTCTTCTCCGCCTTCCGGCGCGTGGACGAGGAGAAGAACCGCTTCATCGAGGGCACCGGCCTGGGGCTTTCCATCGTCAAGCAGTTCGTCGACCTGATGGGCGGCACCATCCGGGTCAACAGCGTCTATATGCAGGGCTCCACCTTCATCGTCGAGCTCCCGCAGAAGGCGGCGGCGGACAAGCAGATCGGCGAGCTCAATCTGGAGCTGCGCCACTCGATGGGGCACCGCCGGCAGTACCGGCAGAGCTTCGAGGCGCCCGACGCCCGCATCCTGGTCGTGGACGACAACTCCACGAACCTGCTGGTCGTGCGCAAGCTGCTGCGCGACACGCGCGTGAACGTCGAAACCGCGGAGAGCGGGAAGGAAGCGCTCAAGATGACGCTCGAAACGCAGTATCACCTGATCTTCATGGACCACATGATGCCCGAGATGGACGGCATCGAGTGTCTGCATGAGATTCGCCGCCAGGTCGGCGGACTGTGCCGCGAGACGAAGGTCGTGGCGCTCACGGCGAACGCCGGCAGCGACACGCAGGCGCTCTATGTGAAGGAGGGCTTCGACGGCTATCTGCTCAAGCCGGTGAACGGCGACGAGCTGGAGCGCGAGCTGCTGCGGATGCTGCCGCGCGAGCTGATCCGCGTCATCGACACGGAGCTTGCGGCGGCGGACGACCCCAGCCTCTCCGTCCGCCGGAGGGAGAAGAAGCTGCAGACGGTCATCACGGCGGACAGCGTGTGCGACCTGCCCAAGCAGATGATCAAAAGCCGCGAGATCGAGCTGCTGCCCTACCACATCCGCACGAAGAACGGCCTGTTCCTCGACGGGGTGGAGGCGGAGTCGCGCGACGTGCTGGAATACATGTCGCAGGGACGCGGCGAGCTGCACTCGGAGCCGCCGGCGGAGGCGGAGTACGAGGCGTTCTTTGCCCGCCAGCTCGTGCGCGCGAACAACGTCATCCACATCACCATGGCAAACGGCGCGAGCGAGGGCTACGCCGCCGCGAAGGAGGCGACGCGGACCTTCGACAACGTCTTCGTGGTCGACAGCGGACACCTTTCCACGGGTATGGGGCTCATGGTGCTCGCCGCGGATCAGATGGCGAAAAACGGCGTTCCGCCGGAGAAGATTCTCAAGGAGCTCGAGCTGCTCCGGCCGCGCCTGCACACGAGCTTCATCGTGGACAGCACGGAATTCCTTGCCCGCGCGGGACATATCAGCCGGGGACTGAACCACCTGATCGACGGGCTGATGGTGCATCCGGTGCTGGTGATGCGCAAGTACAAGATGGTCGTCGACCGCATGTTCATCGGCAGCCGCGCCAAGACGTGGAAGCGATTCATCGCGTGGTCCTTCGGCAAGCATGACAATGTGGACCGCAAGATGCTCTTCATCACCTACGCGAGCCTCAGCCGGAGCGATCTGGAGGAGGTTGCCGCGGAGATCAGAAAGTACGTCGACTTTGAGGAGATCATCTTCCAGGAGACCTCGCCCGCCATTTCCTCGAACTGCGGGCCGGGCACGCTGGGGCTGTCCTATTGGACGGTTTGACGCGGCGTCGGGTACGGACGGAAAAAATACGATCAGGGAACGGGAGGCGGTGACGCATGAAAAAGCTTGCATATACGGTGAAGCTTCTGTTCCTCGTCATCCTCGCCCTGACCACCTGGCTGTTTTTCTACGCGGTTTTCCGCCTCTATGACCCGAAGGCGGAGACGTACGTCGGCTCCTTCGACGTGCATGAGCTGTCGGAGGGCTGGACGCTGACCACGGACGACGGCGTGACCTTTGAAAATGTGAGCCTGCCGCTGGACGGATTCGAGCGTTCCGGCGAGCGGGTGTGGTTCCGCAATACGCTGCCGGCGGACGTCCGGGAGGGAATGCGGCTGTGCGCGCGCGCACAGCGGCAGGATATTACGATCCGGGTGAACGGCGTCGAGCGCGGGCATTACTACGCGGAGGACATCGGACCGGGACGCAGGACCGCTCCGAGCGCGTACCTGCTGGTCGATCTCTATGACGAGGACGCGCTCGGCACGCTCGAGCTTGAGATCGTGCCCAATGAGAGCGAGATCCTGCGCTACCACGCGGTGACCTACGCCTACGGCAACAACGTCTGGTTCCCGCTGCTCGCGCGCAACGTCGTCAAGGTGGCGATGGCGGATATCCTGGTCGTGGTCGGCGTGCTGGCCGCGGCGGCGTATTTCCTCAGCCGGAAGAAGCTGCACTTTACCAAGGGCATCCTCTACCTTGCCGAGACGATGTTTGTGGCGGGCATGTGGATACTCAGCGAGTCGGAGATCCGGCAGATCATCTTCCGCTCGCCCTCGCTGAGCAATGTTTTTGCGTTCCTGCTGATCGAGATCATGCCGCCGTTCCTGCTCATGTATTTCGACGAGATCCAGGACCACCACTACGCCAGGGGCTACGTCGCGCTCGGCGTCGCGTTTCTTGTCAACGTGCTGCTGGCCTCCGCGCTGAACGCCGCGCGCATCGTCGGGTATTACGACATGCTGCGGTATTTCCACGGCATCTGCGGTCTGGCGATCGCGTGGGTCGTGGGGACGCTGGTGCAGGATATCCGCAGAAAACGCATTCAGTCGTATTCGATCACGGCGTTCGGCATGCTGCTGCTGCTCGGCTCCTTCGTCGCGGAGCTGCTCAAATTCTACTTTACCAGCGCCGCGGGCATCGGCGCGCTGATGGGTCTCGGACTGATCCTGCTGCTGGGCGCGACGGTGATGCAGGCGGTGCGGGACGAGCTGCGCCTGACGGAGCAGAAGCGCATGGCGGAGGCGGCAAACCGCGCGAAGTCCTCCTTCCTCGCCAACATGTCGCATGAGATCCGCACGCCCATCAACGCCATCCTCGGCCTGGACGAGATGATCCTGCGCGAGAGCGGCGAGGGAGAGACGGTGAAATACGCCGCGGATATTCAGGCCGCCGGACGGACGCTGCTCTCGCTCATAAACGATGTGCTCGACCTGTCCAAGGTGGAGGAGGGCAAGATGGAGATCGTTCCGGCGCAGTACGAGCTGCGGCGGACGGTCAACGATCTGGTGAACCTGATCCGCCGCCGCGCGGAGAAGAAGGGCCTGCGTTTTGAGCTCCGCCTGGACGAGAACGCGCCGTGCCGGCTGGTCGGCGACGAGGTGCGCATCCGCCAGTGCGTGCTGAATCTGCTGACCAACGCGGTGAAGTATACGGAGCGGGGCACGGTGACGTTCGAGGTGGGCTTTGAGCGCCTGTCCGACGAGAAGGCGGCGCTTCGCTTCCGCGTTTCCGACACGGGCATCGGCATCAAGCCTGAGGATATGGACAAGCTGTTCGCCCCGTTCGCCCGCTTTGAGCTGGAGCGCAACCGCACCGTCGAGGGCACGGGGCTCGGCATGGCGATCACGCGGCAGCTGCTGGAGCTGATGGGCAGCCGCCTGGAGGTGGAGAGCGTTTACGGCGTCGGCTCGACCTTCTCCTTCTCGGTGGAGCAGACGGTCGAGGACTGGACCGGCGTCGGACCTGCGGAGGAGGCCGCGGAGCCGGACGCCGGGCGCCGGACCGGGTATCACGAGCGCTTCCACGCTCCGGAGGCGCATGTGCTGGTCGTGGACGACATGCCGGTGAACCTGACCGTGATCTGCGGCCTGCTGAAGCGGACGCAGCTGCGGGTGGACACGGCGGAATCCGGGCCGGAGGCACTGGAAAAGGCGGCGGGACAGCGCTACGACATCGCGTTCATCGACCACATGATGCCCGGAATGGACGGCGTCGACACGCTCGGCGAGCTTAAAAAGCTGCCGGGCACGGAGCGGACCGTCTGCATCGCGCTGACGGCGAACGCGCTGGTTGGCTCGCGGGAGAAGTATTTGGCGGCGGGCTTTTCGGACTATCTGCCCAAGCCCGTGGACAGCGTGCGGCTGGAGGAAATGCTGATGCGGTGGCTCCCGCCGGAGAAGGTCATCATTCCGGAGGAGGTCCCGCCCGAGGAGAACGCCGGGACGGAGGAGACCGGGCTGCTGCCGGCGTGGCTGAAGCAGGTCGAGGGGCTGGACACGTCGGCGGGGATGCGCTTTTGCGGCTCGCAGGAGGATTATCTCGAGGCGCTGGCGATCTTTGCCGGGAACGCCCCGTCGATCGAGGACGAGCTCGAGGTGCTGCGCCTCGAGAGCGATACGGACGGCCTGACGGTGAAGGTACACGCGCTCAAAAGCGCCTCCCGCGCCATCGGAGCGGGCGCGCTGAGCGACCGTGCGGAGCGGCTGGAGCTTGCGGGCAAGGGCGGCGACGCGCGGACGCTCTACGGCGGGCTGGACGAGCTGCTCTCGGGCCTGCGCGCGCTGGGCGAGCAGCTTGCCCCGCTGCGCGAGACGGCGGAACGGGAGGAGGAAACGCTGCCGCCGATCTCGCCGGAAAAGCTGCGCGAGGCGTACGAGGACCTGCGCGTCTCCGCCGACAGCTTCGATTCCGAGGGGGCGTGCTTCGTGCTGAACTATCTCGCCGGCTGCCGCCTGCCGCCGGAGGACCGCGCCTGCTGCGACGAGCTGCTGCTGGCGGCGCGGCGCTTTGACTGGGACCGGTTCCTGGAGCTGCTCAACGAACGGACGCTCCACCCCGGCGGAGCCGAAACGGAAACAGAAAACGCCTGATCCCTCACCGGGATCAGGCGTTTTTGACGCTTTGTTATATTATGCGTGCGAGGCGAAGAACTCCTCCACCGCGGCGAGCACGCGCTCCTTTCCGGCGGCCTTGAGCAGATAGCCGTCCGGCTCGAGCAGCGCGGCGTTCTCCGCGCTTTTTTCATCGCACTTGCCCGTGAGGAAGAACACGGGAATGTCGGCGGCAGGGCTGTCGCGCAGCATTTTCAGCACCTCGGGGCCCGTCGTTTCCGGCATTTCATAGTCCAGCAGGATCAGGTCCGGTCTGCGGGACGAGACAAAGCTCATCGCCTGCTTGCCCGAGCGCACGGCGCTGACGCGGTACTCCGTGGAGAGCCACTTCTGCATCATCTGAAGGAACGTGACGTCGTCGTCGACCAGCAGCACGCTTTTCTGACGCTTGCGCGCCTCATTCGCGGCGACGAGCGGGGCAAGCTTTTCGACAAAGGCGGGCGCCTCGACCGGACGCAGGAACTCGTGCTGGACCAGACTCTTGGGCACGACCATCTCAATGGCGGCGATCTCCTCCCGATAGCCGAGAAGCCACAGAAGCATACTCTTCCGGACGCACAGCTCCTTCAGACGGTCCAGGATCTGCGGCGTGCTGAACAGGAAGTCTCCCGCGATGAGCAGGACCGCGTCGGCGCTTTCCGCCTCGCGCTCCAGTCCCTCCTCGCTTGTTTTGAACTGCGCGGTGGAGATTCCCTTTTCCTCAAGTCCGGCGACGATCGCCTCCATTGCGGCGGATGCTTCGTCATGGATCAACAAGAGCTTGCCGGCCATATGTGAAACCTTCCTTTCTGACAGCGGCGCGCTGCGGGGGAGCGGCGGCGCTTGGGTTGTGGAAATCGGCGGTTGCGGCGATCGACTGATCGTGTCCGCTTTTGCTATTATACCGCAATGTTGTTTCCGATGCAAGCAAAACACATGATATTGCAGGATATCTTTTTTTGCGGACCATCACTGGATCAGGCTTTCCAGCGTCGCAAACAGACTTTCCGGCTCCACGGGCTTGCTGAGGTGCGCGTTGAGCCCCGCCTGCAGGCTGTGCTGCACGTCCTCGTCGAAGGCGTTCACGGTCAGCGCGATGATGGGGATGGTCTTCGCGTCGCTCCGGTCCATCGAGCGGATCGCCGCGGTCGCCTCCAGGCCGTCCATCTCCGGCATGCGCAGGTCCATCAGGATCGCGGCGTAAAAGCCCGCCGGATGGGAGGAAAAGAGCTCCACCGCCTCCACGCCGTTTTTGGCGTGGTCCGCCTCGAGTCCGCGCATGGACAGGATCTCGCGCAGGATCTCGGCGTTGATCTCAATGTCCTCCGCCAGCAGCAGCCTGCGGCCCGCCAGCTCGACCCTGTCGCCCTGCTCGGCGGCGCCGTCCTTCTTCTGTGCGCGCCGGAACTTCTCCAGAATACCCGCGGCGGAGAGGGGCTTGACGGCGAAGCTGTTCACGCCCGCCGCGACCGCCTCGTCCGGCATCTCGTCCCAGTTGTAGGCGGTGAGGATGATAACGGGGGAGTCGCCGCCCGGAAGGGCGCGGATCTGCCGCGTCGCTTCCACGCCGTCCATCTCGGGCATTTTCCAGTCCATGAGGATGAGGTCGTAGGGCTCGCGCCGCGCGTGGTGCAGACGCACCAGCTCCAGCGCCTCCGCGCCAGAGCGCGCGAGCTCGCAGGAGATGCCTGCCTGCTCGAGCACGAGCTGCGTCTGCTCGAGCGCCAGAGAGTAATCGTCGACCGCCAGCACGCGGAGCCCGTGCGCTCGTCCGTCCGCCTCCGCACCGCCGGCGCCGCGGTCGGAATCCGGCAGCGTGACGGAGACCGTAAATGTCGAGCCGACGTCCTTTTCGCTTTCGACGTCGATCTTTCCGTTCATCATCTCCACGATGTTCTTCGTGATCGACAGGCCGAGACCGGCGTTGCCGCTCTTGTCGGAGGAGGGCTCCTCCTGACTGAACGCGTCGAAAATTTTGGGGAGGAAGTCCCTGTCCATACCGATGCCGGTGTCCTTTACCGTGAAGCGCAGGGTGGAGTTTCCGTCGCTGTGCGCCGTGCGCTCTGCCAGGAACGTCACGGAGCCGTCCGCCGGCGTGAACTTCACCGCGTTGCTCAGGATGTTGATGAGCATCTGCTTGAGCTTTATGGGATCGCCGATAAAGCAGCCGCCGAGCGCCTCGTCGGCGCGGCTCTCATAGGTCAGCCCCTTCTCGCGGCACTGAGCGGCGATAATGGTATTGACCTGCTCCAGCAGGTGCGGGAAGGAAAACGACTCGTTCCGGAGGACCATGCGCCCCGATTCGATGCGGGACATGTCCACCAGGTCGTTGGTGAGGTCAAGCAGATGACGGGCGGAGGCGTCGATCTTTTCGAGATAGTCCCGCGATTTTCCTGTGATCTCCGGGTCGCTCAGGGCGATGCTGTCGAGCCCGATGATGGTGTTCATCGGCGTGCGGATCTCGTGGCTCATGCCGGAGAGGAAGACGGTCTTGGCACGGTTGGCGTCCTCCGCCGCGGCGAGCGCGTCGCTGAGCGCCTGCTTCTGCACGAAGGAATCCCGCGTTTCCCTGTCCACGTCCGTAAAGCCCAGGCCGATGGCATGGATCGCGCGGCCGGCACGGTCCCCCGGGTCGCGCACGCCCGCCATGCGCAGCATCTCATAGGATTCGTGTCCGTCGCGCACCACCAGATAGCGATGCGCCACGACGGACTCGCTCTCCAGCTCGCGGCGGATGTTCTCCGGCGTGACGATCCGCAGAAATTCCGCGCGGTCGCTCTCCGCGACGTAACGGTTGGCGTAGTCCCGGATGGTGCTGAAGAACGGGAAGCGCTGTCCCTCGCGCAGGCCGTCCTCGATCCTCGTGTGCGAGCGGTAGCAGACGCCCTCGTTGGCGTCCAGATCGACATAGTACAGGCTGCGATAATCCGAGGCGAGCGCCGTGAGCATGCCGTTTGTCTGAAGGTGGCTGCGGTCGAGGAACTGGCGAAGCGCCTCCTGCGCGGCGTGGACCCGCTTGCCGAGCGCGTCCGCCTCGTCCGCGTCCTCCGCGATCGCCGCTTGCGCGGGCGCGGCCTTCGCGTCCGCGTTAAGCTCCGCCGTCAGCTTGTCCAGGTCCTGCGTCAGTCCGGAGAGCTTTCCCCTGAGCGAGCGCAGCTGCCTGCGCATCTGCGCGGTGACGATAAAGACGGCCAGCGCGCCGACGAGCATGACAAACAGACTGAAGAACACGAACAGCCGGCTGTAGTCGGCGAGCTGCTCGTCGTACCAGTCGGCGCGGAAATCCACCGCCACAATGCCGGCGATCCTGCCGTCCAGATCAAACACGGGGCTGTAGGCGCTGTAAAACCGTCCCCACTGATCCTCGTAGGGCTTCTTGTCCACCGCGCTCGTACCGGTTGCCGCCATGCGCAGCGCCGGGGTCGGCGTGGCGAGCTGCCCGAATTCGGAGGCGTTCTCCTCGGCGGGGTCGACGAGGAAGATGAACGTGCCGTTCCCCATGTCGCGCAGGGTATAGATAAATTCGAGATCAATGTTGTCCTGAAATACGCGCAGCGTATTGTAGACGGAGCGGAACTCGGGTGAGTTTTCGTCCCCGTAGGAGATGCTCTTGAGCGCCTCGGGGTCCAGCAGGTCCGCGGAGGTGTTGGCAATGTCCAGCATTCGGTTGTTGATGAGCTCCCGCATGCGCGCCTGCGACCACTTCAGAAAGGAAGAGCCGGTCAAAATGCTCACGGCGAGCAGCAGCAGGGCTACGGCGACGGCGAGATAGGCTGCCGGTCCGGCTTTTTGCTTTTTCACAGGCTTTCGCACCCTTTCTTACGTGCCGGCGCCGTCCAGCGCCCTTTCGATCGCGTCGATCAGCTTGCCCGGAACCGCGGGCTTGAGCAGATAGCCTGCCGGCAGGAGCCGGATCACCGCCTGGATGTTGTCCTTGTCGTTCACGCTGGTGAGGAAGATGACGGGGATGTCGCGCAGGTCCTCGTCTCCGCGGATCATCTCCAGCGTCTGCCGCCCGTCGCAGATGGGCATTTCGTAGTCCAGCAGCAGCACGTCCGGCTTGTTCTTTCCCATGGCGGCGATCGCCTTGATGCCGGAGTTGGCGAGCGTGACGTTGTATTTGCTCTCCAGCATGGTCTTGATGCTGCGCAGCGTCGCGGGATTGTCGTCCACCACAAGCACCTTTTTGCGCCGGTCGTTCACCGCGGCGGCCTCGTCCCGGACGTTTTGCTCGCCCATGCCGAAGCGCGAGCAGACCGCGGAAAAGATGTCCGAGTTCTTCAGCGGGCGCGTCAGGCTTTCAAACTGCCCGCCCGTGCCGAAGGAGGCGAAGGGCAGCAGCTCCTTCTCCGTGCCGATCATGAACACGGGTATCTTGGGAAAATCGTTTTGAATGCCCACAAAGACAGATCGGTCTCCGTAGGAAAAGCCGGTCAGGTTGATCACGATCATGTCGGGGCTGACCACCTTGATCGTGCCCAGAGCGTTTTGTGTTTTTTCCGTGCTGGACTGGATGCGGAAGAATCGGCGAAGATAATCGCCGACCTCCTGCGTCAGGTCGTTGGCCTTTCCGATTAAAACGATGGTTTTCATTCCGACTGTCTCTCCTTACTGGGCGTATCCTTGGATAACGCTTCCTGAAATATCACACAGAGTTCTGTGACAGCGCGCTTTCGATCCGGTCCATGATGGCGCACGCCGCGTCCTGGTCGAGGTCTGTCACCGCGGCCGCCAGCGCGGTCAGCTCCGCCTCGGCCTCCGGCGGGCAGCGGTAGGAGCGAAGCTTCGCCACGGTCTCGTCCGCCGCGTCGACGTCAAAATCGTCCAGCGCCGTGCGCAGCATGTCGAACAGGACCCGCAGCATGTCCGCGTCCGCCTCTTCCTTTTCTTCGGCGGGGACCTCCGGCTCCTCCGGGGCAAGGACGCCCCGAAGCTTTTCGCCGTAGGAACGCCACTCGGCGACAAAGGTGCCGTGCAGACGCGCGAGCGTGTCCGTGTCGCCGTCGCGCGCGGCGAATTCCAGCATCTTCGCCATGCCCGCCAGCGGCACGATGCCGATCGTCGCCGCGGCGCTCTTCATGCCGTGTACGTGGATGCGGTAGGCGGCGAGCGCCTCCGCGTCCCCGGGACGCGCGCCGAGCTCCGCGTACATCCGGTCGAGCTTGTCCGCCTGCAGCAGCGCCGTCTCGCGGAAATCCCGCACCGTCGAGGCGAGCAGCTCGCGCTCCGGCAGATGGAGCCAGGCGTAGTTCCAGTCCAGCCCGTCCACCGTCGGAAGGTCCTCCGGCAGGGAGCCCCCGGCGCTCTCCCGCGCGGAGGGCGCTTCCGCTCCCTCCGCGGGCTCGAAGGGCTTGAGCAGCTGCGGCGGCAGCGCGTCGCGGATCGCGTGCTCCAGCTTGTCCGAGACGACGGGCTTGGAGATGAAGCCGTCGAAGCCCGCCTCGAGGTACTGCTCCTTCGCCCCGGTCACGGCGTTCGCCGTGAGGATGTAGATGGGGAGCGTTTCGTAGCCCTCCATCGTGCGCATGCGCTTCATGGTCTCCACGCCGTCCAGATCGGGCATCATGTGGTCCATGAACACCATGTCGAAGCGCTCGTTTTTGGCGATCTCCAGCGCCTCCAGACCGCCCGACGCCTCCGTGATCTGAATCTGCGTCACCTTGAGAAGGCTGCGGAACACCTTGCGGTTCATGGCGTTGTCGTCCACCACCAGCACGCGGGCGTCCGGCGCGATGAACGCGCCCTCGTGGCTGTAGCGCTCCTCCGGCGCGTGCATGGTCTCGTTGAAGTCGCCGATGGGCGTTGGGTCGATGATCTTCTGGCGGAGATTGAAGTAGAATTTGGAGCCCTTGCCGTAGACGCTCTCCACCTCGAGGCGGCTGCCCATCATATCGAGCAGCCGGACGGTGATCGCCATGCCGAGGCCCGTGCCCTCGATGTGGCGGTTGCGCCCCTCCTCGATCCGTTGGTACGCCTCGAACAGCTTGGGCAGGTCCTCCTCCCTGATGCCGATGCCCGTATCCTCCACCTCGAAGCGGAGAATGGCGTCGCCGTCCTCCCGCGTCCCGCTCACGCGGAACCACACGGTGCCGGAGGGGGTGTATTTCACGGCGTTGGTCAGGATGTTGGTGACCACCTGCCGGATGCGCACGTCGTCGCCGAACAGCACCCGCGGCAGCGTCTCCTCGATGCACAGCTCCAGGTGCAGGTCCTTTGCCTGCGCGCGCTGGCAGACCATGTTGTGCAGGTCGCGGATCAGGACGGCAAGCTCGTATTCCACGGGCACGATCTCCATCTTGCCAGACTCGATCTTCGAGGAATCCAGAATGTCGTTGATGAGCGAGAGCAGCGTGTTGCCGGCGGTGTAGATGTCGGCGGCGTAGCCCTTGATCTCGGGCTCGGTGCTCTCGCGCAGGATCATTTCGTCCATGCCGAGCACGGCGTTGATCGGCGTTCGGATCTCGTGGGACATGTGGGCGAGGAAGCGGGACTTTGCCTGATTGGCGTACTCCGCCTCCTCCTTTGCCTCGCGGATCTGATCGTACTGCCGGTGAATGACCGCCATATTGCTCATCTTGGCGCCCGTCCACGCGAGGAACGCGACCAGCATCGCGCTGACAAAGGCGCAGTAGAGCTTGAAGAAGACGCGCTCGTAGAGCTCCGCGTCCTTGTGCATCGCGAACACGGCTTCCTTTTTCGCCGCTCCGCTCAGCTCGTCGAGCACGCGGACGCGCAAACGGAAATCGCCGTAGGGCAGAGACGTGAGGGATTCCGGCGTCATCTCGCTCTGGCGCTGGAGCGTTTCGGAAAAGCTCGTGCCCTCCAGCGTCACGGACACCAGCGGGTCGGACATGGCGTAGTTCAGCACCGCGGGGCGTATCTGGATGCGCCCGCGCCCGGAGGGGATCTGATACGCCCCGTCGCGGAATTCCACCTCGGCGCCCTCGTCGGTGAAGGAGGAGATGACGATGTTGAAGCTGCTGTTGAGCTCGTTGAAGTCCCGCAGGCCGACGCGGCGCACGCCGTCCGTGCAGCAGAGATACAGCGCCTCGTCGGAGACGGCGTTCCACGCGTTCGCCGTCAGGCTCGCGTCGAAGCCCCAGTTGTGATTGAGCAGCGTGCAGGAATAGCCGCTCTCGTCCGCGAGCATACGCTCCGTGTCCGTGACGTACACGCCCGCGCTGGAGCTGACCCACGCGAGGCCGTCGGGCGAAAAGCAGACGTCGTAATCGTTCTTGTAGGGGAAGTTTTCCAGCCGCCGCAGCGTGCCGTTCGCCTCGCGGTAGTAGAGGCCGCCGCTCGTCACGCAGAGCAGCCCGTCCCCGCAGCGCACGAGGCGCAGCACGACCGGGGAGCGGAGCCCCTCCTCCGTGCCGATGTGTCCGGTGACCTGCCGGTTTTTGATCTGATAGATGCCGTCGCCGTCGGAGCCGGCGTAGATCGTCCCGTCGTCGCACTCCACCGCGGTGAGAATCTTCGGGAGAACCAGCCCATCCTCCGAGCTGAGGACGGAGGTCACCCTGCCGTTTTCAATGAAGTTGAGCCCGTCCGTGGACGCCGCCAGCACGCAGCCGTCCGAAAGCTCCATCGTGAAGCGGAAGCGGTTGCCCAGCACCGTTTCGTCGTCGCCGCCGTAGTGCTTGAGCGTTCCGTCCGGCGCGACGCGCACCAGGCCGGACTGGCTGTAGGTGCTGACCCACAGGTTTCCCTTGGAATCCTTCATCAGGTGCCGGACGCGGTCGCCCCGGAACAGCTCGGAGATCGGGTCGTAGAGATTGACGCAGTTCCCCTCGTCCAGCACCTCCAGCCCCGTGTCGGTGGCGACGTAGAGCTTCCCGCCGTCCAGCAGGAGTGCGTTGGTCGGCGAGGACTCCAGCCCCGCCTTGTGCGATATGTTCGTGAACGGGGTGTAGGCGAGCTTCATCACGCCCTGCTGCGAGGAGGAGAACCAGATGTTGCCCTGATAGTCCTCGATCACGTCGGAGGCGGCGCTGCCGAAATCGTCGCGCGTCAGGATCTCCGCGTCCAGCCGTCGGTCGACAAAGGCAATGCCCATGGAGGAGGCGACGAAATAGCCGCCCTGGTTCTGAACGTAACGAATCCGGTTGACGTCGCTCAGCCCCTGGATGGAGGTCTTCGAGAGCGGCTCCAGGCTCCCGCTCCGGCTCACGCGCATGCGGATCAGCTCGCTGCCCGAGGTGCCGACGAGCACCTGCCCGCCGTCGTCATAGGCGACCGCGCTGTAGGAGAGCTCGGGATCTCTGCTCTGCCCCGAGAAGAGAAGCTTGTCGTCCTGGATCAGGAACAGCAGCCCCCGCGAGGTGACGCCGCAGACGCGCCCGTTTCGCAGATTGACGAGGGAGGAGATGTTGTTGATCTGCGGATATTTGGTGTAGACGTGGACCTCGCCCCCGGCGTCGATCCGGCACAGCTCCGAGGTGGTGCCGACGTAGACGCAGCCGTTTTCGCCCTCGCAGAGGGAGCGGATGGAATCGGAGGAGAGCCCGTCCGCCGCGGTGTAGAACTCGATGGCGCCCGTGTCGGCGTGATAGCGGGCGAGCCCGCTGTCGTTCGTGCCGATCCACAGCGCGCCGGAGTCGTCCTCACAGAGGCAGATCGCATTCTCGATCCGCTCGTCGAGCTGGATCTGCTCGAATTTCGAGCCGTTGCAGCGATAGAGCCCCGAGTACGCGCCCGCCCAGATATAACCGTCCGAGGTCTGGGCGATGGCGTTGATCTCGGAGGAGACGAGTCCGTCGCTCCTTCCGTAGACCACGAAGTCATAGTCCGCGCCGAAGTCCGCCGTCGCCGAGGCGGGGACCGTCAGCGCCGCGGCGAGCGCCGCCGGCAGCAGCACAAGCGCGAGAGCGAGCGCGGAGACGTCCGTCGTTTTTTTCTTTTCCTCCTGCTTTTCGCGCCGCTTGCGGACGAAATAGAGGATGCTCATGGCGATGAGAATGCTGATCGTCTTGTCCGGCATGTTGACCAGCAGCTCGCCCGCGACGCAGCACACGACGCGAAAGTCGATGTAGTACGAGAGCATGTCCACCAGGGCGTCTCCCCAGGGATGCCCCACATAGCCGCCGTTGAGGTACATGTTCAGCGGCGTCGAAACCACGGTCATGACGAAGCCGGTGAACAGCGCCGTCGCGATCACAGAGAAGGAGTCGATCTTCCGGTCGCGCGGGAACGCCCAGCCCACCGCGAAGCCGCCGGCGATGCTGACGACGGAGTACCAGAGCTCCGCCGGATCGAACAGGGCGGCGATCAGATTCATCAATCCGCCGGAGATCGCGCCCGCGACCGGCCCCAGCAGCACCGCCGAGAGAAACGTGCCGACGGAGTCGAGCCAGAAGGGCAGATACAGACGGAGCGCCAGCTCCCTGCCCAGCAGATTCACCCCGATCCCGAGCAGGATCAGGGCGAGGTTGGCGACGGTAACCGGAAAACCCCACTTTTTCATGCCGCGAGCCTCAGTTCAGATTCGTCCATGCGGCGCCTCCCTATGCCCAGGGGTCGGAGGACGCGGGCTCGCGGATGTCGCTCAGGCACTGCAGCTCGTTGAGGAACCACTGCCCCGTGGAGGGCTTGCGGCGCAGCTTGACCGGACGCGGCGAATCGGCGCCGCCGCTCGTCACATAAAGCGTCGCCCAGTTCTCGTCCGGGTAGGAATAGGGGTTGTCGCTGACCGTGATCGAATACGGCACGGCGGGCGTATAGCTGTTTTGCGGCGTCGCTCCGGCGAAGAAGGACAGCGCTTTGTAGCCCTTGCCCTTCAGGCGGTCGCGGATAAACTGCTTTTCGTAGTCGGACACCGGCTCCGGCCCCTTCAGAAAGCCGAGCATTTCATAGACGGCCGCCTCGTCCTTTTCATAGCCGCACAGCGCGGCGATCGCCAGCGCGGCGGTCTTGAACGGAGAATCCAGCGCCGCCTCCGGCAGAGCCCGAAGCTCCGCGAGCGCGGCGGGCAGGGCGGAGAAGGTGAAGGTCTCGCTCCGATTGCCTCCGTTTGCGCCGTTGTTGCCGAACAGTCCCATGACACGTGCTCCTTTCCGTATTTACGGCGGCGTGTCCGCCGCCGCGCTTCCCGCCGCGCGCCGTTTGCTCCGGACGGGCGGCGGATCGATACCATGATTAATATATTATACAACAAAAATCCGGCGGACGCAAGCGTTCCTGTGACGCAAACCGGGTAAAATGCGGTAAAATTTGCGCGCGGGGAAAGGTTTTTTCACCGCCCTGCTTGCCAGACGGGCGGGGTTGTGGTACACTCGGTACGGAAAAATGCCGCGGGGAGCTTCCCGGCTCCCGCGCGGCGGAAAACAGGGTTGGAAGGGATCGCTTATGGAAGAGCTGTTTTCGTTTTTGGAGACCGAGGGCGCGGACGCGGCGCTGCTTGACGGCGTGCGGGAGTTCCGCGCGAAGTATCCCCCGGCGGAGGAGCAGAAGGGGCGCGTACCCGCGCCGGAGTATTTCTACTACGGGAAAAAGACCTGGGAGCTGGCGCTGGCGGCGCTGCTGTCGGGAAAGAACCTGCTGCTGGCGGGACCGAAGGCGACGGGCAAGAACGTACTGGCGGAGAACCTCGCCGCGCTGTTCGCCCGCCCGATGTGGAACGTGTCCTTCCACATCAACACGGACGCCGCCTACCTCGTCGGAACGGATACCTACGACGGGCGCGCGGTCGTGTTCCGCCCCGGCCCGATCTGGCTGTGCGCGGCGCAGGGCGGCTTCGGCGTGCTCGACGAGATCAACATGGCGAAGAACGAGGCGCTGGCGGTGCTGCACGCCGCGCTGGATTTCCGCCGCAGCCTCGACGTGCCGGGCTACGACCGACTCGACCTGCGCCCGGAGACGCGCTTTATCGCGACGATGAACTACGGCTACGCCGGCACGCGCGACCTCAACGAGGCGTTGACCTCCCGCTTCGTCGTGCTGGATATGCCGGTGATCGCGGAGGAAAACCTGCAGAAGCTGATCTCCCGCCGGTATCCGGCGATCCGCGTGAAGATCCGCGACCAGCTCGTCAAGCTCTACGCCGAGCTGGAGCGCAAGGCGGAGAGCGCCGAGATATCGGACAGCGCGCTGGACCTGCGCGGGCTGCTGGACGCGATCGCGCTGATGGAGCGCGGGCTCTCCTCGGGCGACGCGCTGGACATGTGCGTGGTCAACAAGTCCTTCGACAGCTATGAGCGCGGCCTGATCCGCGATGTGATCGCCGCGCGCATCCCGGCGGACCTGCGCCGCGCGGACGTGTTTGAGGCATGATCAAGAAACGGGTTTCCGACAGCGCCCGCCGCGCGCGGAACATCATCTGGAACGCCGCGGGGCGCTACGACTTCGATCCGCCGTTCCTCGCCTACTTCCCGAACGGCGCGCCGGACGATTACTTCGACATGGTGATCGGCCTGACGGACAAGTGGCTCGAGCTGCCGCGCATCTGGGATTTCTTCGCGCGCTACGGGCGGGACCATCGGGCGGAGGAGTTCGACGAATTTCTCTGGCTGGGGATCGAAAACTGCGTCTTCGAGAAGGAGCTCGCGGAGCGTCCCGTTCTCGCGCGCCTGCGGCGGGAGCGCGCGGAGCGCTTTTACCGCATGAACCAGGCGCTCTCGCGGCAGCAGATGGAGATGCAGAGCATGCCCGTCTACACGCAGCACGAGGCGCGCTGGGCGGAGGTGCTGGGCCGGCGCGCGCTGCTCCTGCCGCGGGAGAAGCGCATGGCGGAGGCGCTGCGCTTTCCCGGCACGCTCGACACGGACGGCGTGCTGGCGGCGATGGAGGCGTTTTTGCGCGAATTTTTCCGCTATGTGCCGGGGGACGCGGACAGGGAGCCGGAGAAGCCCGGCGCGCTGGCGCGGCTGCTGCTGCGGCATGAGCACCGCCGGCACGACCGGCTGCTCGTCCGCGCCGGGACCGGGGAGGGCGACCACCCCCGGGCGGTGCATCAGCGGCATTGGGGCATGGGGCGCAGCGTCGGCCCCACGGAGGAGGACACGGCGTATGTCCGCGCGGTGTTCGGGCCGTGCCTGCTGACCGGAAAGGAGCTGCGCGCGCTGGAAAACGAGCTGTGCATCGGGAACGACGAGGGCTGCCGCCTGTGGCTTGCCGGGCGCGGCGGCGCGGCGGAGGACTGCGCGGACCGTGACGCCGCGGAGGTACGGCGGAGCGCGGCGCGGCAGCGGGAGCGCAACGAGGCGTTTTTGCGGGAGCACGCCGCGCAGGCGCAGGGCAGCGTCCGGCGGCTCTCCACGCGCATCGACACGATCCTCTCCTCGTATCTTCGCCGGATGCCGGAGCCCGCCCGCGCGGGGCGCGTCCGGCCGGAGGCGGCGTACCGGCTGCCGGTGCTGAACGACGCGCGCGTGTTCCTCCGCGGCGGGGAGGAGGTCGAGAGCGAGCTGTGCGTCGATCTGCTGCTCGACGCCTCCCAGTCGCGGATGAACGTGCAGGAGATATTGTCGACCGAGGCGTACATCATCGCAAAAAGCCTGGAAAAGGTACGCATCCCCGTGCGGGTCTGCGCGTTCCGCAGCCTGCGGTGCCACACGGTGCTCGAGGTGCTCAAGGACTGGAAGGAAAAGGGCTGCGAGGGCGTGCTGCGCTACTTCGCCGGCGGCTGGAACCGCGACGCGCTGGCGCTGGAGGCGATCGGACGCCTGGACGGCGGCGCGGCGGCGCGGGATAAAAAACGCATCCTGCTCGTGCTGACGGACGCGAGCCCCAACGACTCCACGCCCTTTGCCGCCTCCGATACGCTGCTGCCGCAGGAGTACGAGGGCGCTGCGGCGGTCAAAGCGGCGGAGGACGCCGTGCGCGGCCTGCGCGCGGAGGGGCTGCGCGTGGGCGCGGTCTTCCACGGCAGCACCGCGCACCTCGAGAGCGTGCACCAGATCTACGGACACGCCTACGTCCGCATCCAGAAGGCGGCGCAGCTGGCGCAGGGCGTCAGCGACCTTCTGCTGATGCTCCTGCGCGAGACCCGGACGGACTGAACCGAAAACAGAAAAACAGGGAGGAGCTGCCACTCCTCCCTGTCATTTTTCGACATAAATTTACGGGTAGTATTTATCCGCGCGGTTTTTGCGGAGCGCGGCGTCGGTCATCAGGTTGTATTCATCCTCGATGGCGGAGACGATCCCGTTTTGCCGCAGAATTTCCTGCGCGCGCTCCCGGTCCGCCTCGACGACCCTGACCCAGTAGATATCGCGGTCGATCCTGCCCTTGCCGCCGAAGTCGCGGGGATCGAGCTTCGCCCCGCAGCCGCCGGGCATGACGGAGTCCTGCAGGTAGTGCCCGGCGCGGACGCCGCGCAGCCCCGCCTCCCTGAGCGCCTGACGGATTTGAAGCCAGGTCTCCCGATCGCGTTTCTTGAAAATCTCCACACGTTTTTCAAACATTCGCGTTGCCTCTTTCAGAAGAAGAAGTTGTCCACCGAGGTCAGAATTTCGTTTTTGCCCAGCGATTTGAGCAGATACCCGTCCGGCTTGAGGCGCATGACGTTCATCACGCTCTCCCGGTCGGACTTCGCCGTCAGGAAGATGACGGGTATTTTGGCGGAGTTGGGCTCGCTGCGGATCATCTCAAGGATCTGCGGGCCGGGCGTGATGGGCATGTCGTAGTCCAGCAGGATCAGGTCGGGCGTGTGCGCGCCGATGAAGGTGATCGCCTGCATCCCCGATTTCACGACGGTCACGCGGTAACGCGTCGAGAGCCACTTCTGCATCATCTGCAGGAACGTGACGTCGTCGTCGACAAGCAGGATGTGGCGCTTTTTCTGCTTTTCCTCCTTCATCGAGACGATCTGGTGCATCTGCTTGGAGAGGACCTTGACGTCGATGGGGCGCTCAAACTCGCACTCGATCAGGCTCTTGGGGATAATCTCCTCGATCTCCGCGATCTCCTTGCTGTAGCCCACGATGCACAGAATTTTGGATTCGCCGAAGCACAGGTCCTTGAGATAGACCAGCACCTCCGGCTCGTCATACACGAAGTCTCCCGCGAAGAGCAGAAGGATATCCGCGTTATTTTTTTCCTTGGAGATCTTTTCAATCGTCGGCTCCGCCTGGATGATCGAAACATCGGCGCCCTTCAGGTTGGTCACCAGCGCGTCGGTCAGAAGCGCGGCCTTATTGTTGATGAGCATTACCTTGCCCGGCATATTGTTTGCCTCCCTTTGGTGGAATCGTAAGGAAGCGCCGAATCCATCAGCGCGTGCGTGGAATCTGTTCAGCGCTTCCTTAATCCAGGATCTCGCCGATCTGATCCCAGTCGAAGGTCTCCGCCGCCTGCTTGAGCCGTTCGCGGCGTTCGCGCTCGCCCTCGGGCAGACGGAAGCCGTCCAGCGTTCCGATCATTTCCGCGGCGCGGTCAAATTCAAAGTCCTCCGCCAGCCGGCGGATCATGCCGTAGGTCTCCCGAAGCTGCTTTTCCGAGATATCCGACAGCTCCTCGCCGTTCTCCGCCTCCGTTTTGATCAGCGGAGCCAGGGCCTTCCCCAGCGCCCGGTAGCGCGCGAGCAGCCCGTCCAGCTCCGCGTCCAGCGTCCGCGTGTCGCCGGCCTTGCCCGCGAACTCCAGCTTTTCCGCCAGCGCGCCGAGCGCGTCGGCGCCGATCGCGCGGGACGTGCTCTTGAGCGCGTGTACCTTGACGATGGTGTCCGCGGTGTTGCCGGAGCGGTGCAGCTCCTCGATCTCGGACGCGAACGCCTCGGTGTTCTTCGCGTAGATCTCCAGCGTGTCGAGATAGGTCTCCTCCGTGCCGCAAAAGCGCAATCCGGTGGGAACGTCGATCTCCTCCACCCGGCAGAGCCATTCGGGCAGCCCGGGCGACGCCTCCTCGTCGGGAACGTCCCCGGCCGGGGCGCTTTGTATCTTCTCCGCCGGGAGATAGCGCCGCATCATCTCCTCCAGCTCGGCGCTCTGCACCGGCTTGGAGAGGTAATCGGTAAAGCCCTCGCTGAGGTAGGATTCGCGCACGCCCGTAATGGCGTTCGCGGTCAGGACGATCACCGGCGTGTTAGCGCACAGGCTGTCCGTCATGGCGCGCATCCGGTGCAGCGTTTCGATGCCGTCCATCTCCGGCATCAGGTGGTCCATGAGGATCAGGTCGTAATGGTTGCTCTTCACCAGCTCCAGCGCTTCCCTGCCGCTTTCGCAGGTGGTGAGCCGCACCTGCGTGCGCCGCAGCAGCGCCGTGAGCAGACGCCGGTTCAGCGCGTTGTCGTCCACGCCGAGGACCTTCGCCTCCGGCGCGGTGAAAAGCGCCTGATCGCGCTGTTCGGTGCTTTGCGTCCGGCGGCGCTTTTCCAGCGAGCCGAGCCGCTCGCCGGGCAGCTCCTCCTGCGGGAGAATGACCGTGAACTGCGAGCCGACGCCGTAGATGCTCTCCACCAGCAGAAAACCGTGCATGAGCTGCACGAGCGTGCTGACAATGGAGAGCCCCAGGCCGGTGCCCTGCACGCCCGCGTTCTCCTTGGGGTCGAGGCGGTGGAAGCTGTCGAACATGACGGCGAAGTCCTTCTGCCGGATGCCGATGCCGGTGTCCCGCACCGCCATGCGCAGATAGACGGGGGACTCGATGTCCGTCGGCGTGCCCCTGACGACCGCGTCCGCGCCCAGCGCCTCCGCCTCCTCGCGCGGGATCGCGTCCACCGAGAAGATGATGCGTCCGCGCTTGGTATACTTCACCGCGTTGTTGAGCAGGTTGATGGCGATCTGCCGGATGCGCGACGGGTCGCCGCGGAGCCGGTTGGGCGTGACGGCGTGGATGTCCAGTTCAAACTTGAGGTTCTTCTGGTCCGCCTGAATCTGGATGAGGTCGATCACGTCCGTCAGCACCGAGGACAGGTCGTAGCTGTCCTCCGCGATCTCCATGCGCCCCGACTCAATGCGGGAGATATCGAGGATATCGTTGATGATGGACAGCAGATGCTTGCCCGCCTGCCGGATGTCCTTGGCGTAGCCTGCAACGGCGGGGTCGTTCGTCTCGCGCAGGATCATCTCGTCCATGCCCAGCACCGCGTTGATGGGCGTGCGGATCTCGTGGGACATGTTGGCGAGAAAGTCGCTTTTGGCGCGGCTCTCCATCTCGGCGCGCTGCGCCTGATCGATCATGCGCCGCTGCGTGCCGGACTGCTCGAAGGTCAGTCCCACCGCGTAGGCGAGCAGTCCGACGGACATGCAGACGCCGCGAAAGCGCGAGCGGAAAAAGTAGAGGTCGAGGTACTCGCCCAGCCCGCCCAGCGCGAGCGCTATGTAGGAAAAGATCGTGAGGCGGAGGGAGTGGAACATCTCATAGTCGGTGACGGCGATGCTGCGGAAGGTGTAGAGCACGAACACGGCGGCGAGCCCCAGCGTCAGCAGGATCAGCCAGAGCATGCGCAGCAGGTTGAAAACGCCCGGCAGCGCCAGCACCATGATCACGAGGTCGATCCCGAAGATCAGGGCGCAGAGCGAATTGGCAAGGGTCCTGAAGCGCCCGCGCTCGATATAGTTGAGCGAGAGGACGATGGGCACGGGCAGCATCATCAGCGTCAGGAATTCCATGTTGCGGATGTACAGGACGTTCTGGAAAAGCACCTGCCGCACCTCGGAACTGCACACGAGCCAGCTGGCGAACAGGATCAGGACGATGCCGAAGTAGAGGTTTCGCTGTCCCAGCTCCTTGCGCGAGGCGCGCGAGATCTGCCGCAGCAGGAACGCGACGCCCATCATCAGCAGCACGACGCTGCTCACAAAGGGAAAAGAGTTTTCGCCGACCAGCTTAAAGATGACGTCCGCCCGGTCGCCGAGGTAAATGCTGCTCAGCGTCTCCGTATAATCGTTTTGCATGCGAACGAGGGAAATCTCCAGGTCCGCGCCCTCGCTTTCCCTGTCCAGCGGAACGCAGAGCCACTGGGAGGGCGGAAAGTTGGACTCGCTCCTCCACCACGAGGAAAACTCGTAGCGGTAGATCTCCTCGCCGTTGCGCCGCACGACGACGTTCTGGTGGTTCGAGCGGACGAACAGGGCGTTCGTTCCGGCGGGAAACACCTCCGGCAGCTGCCGGCGGATGACGATCTCCTCGCCCAGTTCGTCGTCGAGGTCGGCGGGGAGGGCCGTGACGGGCCTGATCTGTCCGTCCGGGAGCACCTGTATCCAGCCGGTCGACAGCGACGCATAGGAGTCGTTGTCAAATCCCCTGTGGTCGTAGGGCCGGAAGTAGCTCATCACGGAAAAGACGACCAGACAGACGGCCATAACGGCGTAGAGCCGGATCAACAGCTTTTCATCCGGCACAAGCTTTTGAAAAAGCTTTTTTACGTCGTTCATTCGACCCCCGTTTCCTTCCGCCCGATAACGCTCCCGGGTACGCGGGAAGACAGCCGTATAATTTAACTATTCTATTATAGCAATTCTTTTCCATAATTTCAACACAATTTCATCGGGAACGCGAGGAACGGAAAGAAAGTGCCAAAGCAAGTGCCATTGGCAAAAAACGCGGCACGCTTTTCTTGCAGAACCACATATGCTATGCTATAATAACCGCATCGCAGTTTTGGTCCATCGGAAGGTACAGGCAGACGGCCGGTCCCCACAGGGGAGCGTGGAGCAGAAAGAAGGAGCTGCAAATGGCGGACAATCAGAAATTGCTGGAAGCGATCGACAAGGCGATGGCCGCGCTGGAGGAGTTGAAGGCCGTGCTGGCGGAGACCGCCGCCGGGGCGGAGAACGACGAGCCCCGGTTCGACGCCGTACCGGAGGAGCCGGCGGAGGAACCTGCCCTCGGCGACGAGCCGCCGGAGGAGGAGCCCGCCGCCGCGGAGCCGGCAGCCGCGGACGAGCCCGTGCCCGAGCCCGAGGAGGAGCCGGAGCCCGAACCGGAGCCCACGCTCGAACCGGAGCCCGAACCCGAACCGGAGCCGGAACCCGAGCCTGCGCCCGCGCCCGTGTCGGTCTACGATGTCGGCTTCATTCTGCCGCAGACGACCCAGAAGATGGCGGAGGCGGCGCAGATCGCCGCGGTATCCTGCCGGCAATGGAAGTTCCGGGACGAGGCGGGCGAGCCGATGGACGCCGCGATGCTCCTCGGCGCCTGCGCGGAGCAGGACGCGGCCTCCGGGATCGATCCGGACGATGAGGAGAATTACTACATCATTTCGCCGGACGGCGCGATCGGCCTGACCGAGAACGGCGGCAATGCCATCGACTGGCTTTTCCTGCCGCTGGAGCGCACGATGGATTCCCTACCGAAGAAGCTCAAGCTCGGCGCGCCGTGGCCGCGGAGCGATGCGGCGCAGCCGGTCACGCAGCCCGCGCCGGAGCCGATGGCGCTGCCCGCGCCGGAGCCGATGGCGCCGCCCGCGCCGGAGCCGATGGCGCAGCCCGCGCCGGAGCCGGTCGCGCAGCCCGC
>CAMVAV010000023.1 GCA_947165595.1 uncultured Clostridia bacterium
CCGGCATAGCGGCGCGCCGTGTCCGCGCATTTGTCGTACGCCGCGCGGGAGACGAGACAGGCGTACTCCGGGTTGACGGACGGGTCCTCGCCGAGCTGGCGGGTAAAGGCGGCCTTCAGCTCGCGCAGAAAGTCGTCCGCGACCTCCTCGGCCACGGCGACCTGATTGATGTTGATGCACACCTGCCCGCTGTTGAGCGCCTTGAAGAACGCGATCTTGCGCGCGGCGTCCTTCAGGTCGGCGTCCGCGCGGACGACGCACCAGTTGCCGTTCTCGCCGCCGAGCTCCAGCGCTACGGGCGTGAGGTTCTTCGCGGCGCTCTCGAGCACGTGGACGCCCACGCGCGGCGAGCCGGTGTAGAAGACCTTGTCGAAGCGCTGATTAAGGCACAGGTCCGCGACGTCGTGCCCCCCATCGACGACGAGGGCGTATTCCTCCGGAAACGCGCGGGAGACGATGTCCTTCAATACCTCGGTGCAGGCGGGCGTCTTGGAGCTCGCCTTGAGGATCGCGGTGTTCCCGCCCGCAATGCTCGCGGCGAGCACGCCGAGGGACAGCAGGACCGGAAAGTTGAAGGGACTGATGATGAGCGAGACGCCGTAGGGCTGCTTGTAGACCTTCGTCACCGTGCTCGGGAAGCAGAGCAGGCCGCTGAAATGCGTCTCCGGACGCGCCCAGCGGGGAAGGCCGCGGATCGTCTCGTTGATCTCCAGAATGACGCTGCCGATGTCGCACAGATACGCCTCCGCTTCGCTGCGCCCGAGGTCGGCGGCAAGCGCGCGCTCCAGATCCGCCTCATAGACCAGTATGGTGTGCTTGAGCTTTTTCAGCTGCTCTGTGCGCCAGCCCACGTCCAGCGTCGCGCCGCTCCCGAAAAACGCGCGCTGCCTCTCCACCGCCTCGCGGATGCGCTCCTCCGTCCACATGTTGCCACGCTCCTTTCCTTGTGATCGCACTGCCAACTATACCATGAAACGGACCGGTTGACAAGATGCCGCGCATTGCCGTTTGCGGCAGTTCGCCGCAGCATTTCAGAAAGGGGAGAGACGAAGCCATGACGCTTTGCCGGATCATACTCGCGCTCGGCGCCGCGGCGCTGGCGCTGTTTCTGTCGGAAAAGCTGCGCCGCTGCTCGGTGCGGGCGCTCGGCGTGCTGGCGGGGCTTTTGACCGTGGCGCTCGAAGGGCCGATGAAGCTGTGCTACGGCCGTCTCAAGCCGGTCGCCGCCGTCTATGGGATGCTGCTCTTTTCGACGGTGATGCTCTCCGGCAGCGTCGCGCTCGCCTGCTCCTGGCGGGATGCGGCGGCGAATCTGTTCTTTGCGGGCGCCGTGCTGTTCGCCGTCTCCGACCTCGTTCTCAGCGGCACTTACTTCGGCGAGGGGCGCGACCGCCCGGTCGACCTGCTCCTCAACTATCTGACCTACTATCCCGGGCAGTATCTGATCGCGCTGTCGCTGCTTTTCCTGCACTGACGCCGCGCGCCGACCTCGGCGCGCTTCGCGCACGGAAATCTGAATACGCGCTGACGCGCGGCTCCCTCACCTCCCTTCGGTCGCTGCAGCTACTGCTGCTGCGACGATCGGAGTTTTTTCTTGATCGGGGCATTGACAAACGGGAAAAGCGTTGCTATACTGAAAGCAACTCGTGAACGGATATTCACGACAGGAGCGGCTATGTATAAAAAACTTGAAGAAAAGGACGTCAACGCGATTTTGGAGACCGGCATCGAGGTGTTTTCCCGAAGGGGGCTCGATCGCACGGGGATCGGCACCGTGGCGGAGGCCGCCGGCGTCAGCGTCGGTGTCATTTATAAATACTTTACAGATAAAGAGACGTTTTTTCTCGCCTGCGTGCGCTATGCCCTGCGGGAGCTGGACATGGCGCTCGAACAGGCGGCGGGCAGCGGGGAGGATGTGCGCGGCGCGATGCGCGCGCTCATCGGGGCGTTGATCGAGCACAGCCGCCGCCACCCGAGCCACAACGCGCTTTACAACGAGATCACCTCCGGAAGCTGCCGGGAGTTTGCACCGCAGCTTGCGCGGGAAATCGAGAGCCGCAGCGCGGCGGTCTACGCGCGGATGATGGAGCGGGCGCTTGCCGAGGGGGCGGACGCCGGCGCGGCGGACGCGAGGATGTTCGCGTTCTTTTTCGACAGCCTGTTGATGACGCTGCAATTCTCCTACAGCTGCGAGTACTACCGCGAGCGGATGAAGCTTTTCTGCGGGGCGGACGCCGCTTCGGACGACGAGCGCATGACGGAGGCGTTCCTGCGTTTTATGTGCGGAGCGCTGGGAATTTAAAACGGAAGGGGACACGGTGATGCTGTATGTGATCGCCTACGACGTGGGCACGACGGGGGTGAAGACCTGCCTGTTCGGGATCGACCGCGCCGTGCGTCTGCTGGGCGGCGAGTACGGCGGCTATGATCTCTGGGTGCTGCCGGACGGCGGCGCGGAGCAGGACGCCGGCCAGTGGTGGGACGCGATGTGCGCCACGACGAAGCGCCTGCTTCAAAAGACCGGCGTGCAGCCGTCGGAGATCGGGGGGCTGTCCTTCTGTTCCCAGATGCAGGGCTTGGTGCTGGTCGGCCGGGACGGAAACGCCCTGCGCCGCCCCATGAGCTACATGGACCAGCGCGCCGTACGGGAGTTCCGGGAGTGCCAGACCCACGGGATCACCGTCTCCGGCGTCGCGCTGCCGAAGCTGCTCAAAAGCCTGATTGCGATGCACGCGGCGTCCACCAGCGTCAAGGACCCGCTGTGGAAATACAAGTGGGTGCAGAAGAACGAGCCGGAGGTTTTCGCCCGCGCGTACAAATGGCTGGACGTCAAGGAGTATCTCATCTGCCGCTGCACGGGCGAGTGCGTCATGACCCGCGACAGCGCGTACTCCACCTTCCTGTACGACACCCGTCCGGGGCGGGAGGGATGGAGCCGCGACCTTTGCAAAATATACGGTGTAAAGGAGGAGCACCTGCCGCGCGTCATTGAGTGTACGGACGTTGCCGGACCGCTGACGGAGCGCGCGGCGGCGGAGCTGGGGCTCGTGCCGGGCACGCCGGTCTACGGCGGCGGGGGCGACGCGACGCTCATCGGCGTGGGAGCGGGCTGCACGAACGTCGGCGACACGCACGTCTACTCCGGGACCTCCGGCTGGGTCGGCACGGTCATCGACAGGCAGACGGTGGATGTGGGCGCGATGATCGCGGGCATCGTCGGCGCGCAGAAGGGGCGGTTCAACTACTTCGCGGAGATGGAAACCGCCGGAAAGTGCTTCGAGTGGGTCCGAAAGCACATGGTCGAGGACGAGATCAACGCCTATCTCCAGAAGATCGACGTGGCGGACAGCACGGAGACCGCCTACGAGAGCCTGTACGACTACATGTCGGACGCCATCGAGAAGGTCCCCGCGGGCTCCGGCGGCGTGATTTTCACCCCGTGGCTGCACGGCAACCGCTGCCCCTTCGAGGACCCGAACGCCGCGGGCATGTTCTTCAACCTGAAGATCGAAACGGGCGAGACGCAGATGATCCGCGCGGTGCTGGAGGGCATCTGCTTCCATCTGCGCTGGATGCTGGAATGTCAGGACCGGAAGGTCAAAACCTCGCGGGTGCTGCGCTTCGTCGGCGGCGGGGCGCTCTCCCCGGCGACGTGCCGGATCCTGGCGGATATCACCGGCCGCGCGGTGGAGACCGTGCCGGACACCAAGGACGTCGGCGCGATCGGCGCGGCAATGCTGGTGGCGGTCGGCAGCGGCGTGTTCCGCGACCTGGAGGAGGCGAGCGCCCTGATCCGGCCGGACCGGCGCTATGAGCCGAACGCGGCGAACCGCGCGGTCTACGAGCGCAATTACCGCGTGTTCCGGCAGCTGTACCGCAGCAACAAGAAGAATTTCGCCGCCTTGAACGGCGCGGAGGGAGGATAAGGCAATGGACGAACGGGAGGCACGCGCGCAGGTTGCCGGGACGGGGCGGATGCTGCTGGAAAAGCAGCTCGTCGCGCGCACCTGGGGCAATTTCAGCTGCGCCGTGGACGACGCGCATTTCTGCATCACGCCCAGCGGCCTCGGCTACGAGACGATGACCCCGGACGACGTGGTGCTCTGCGACCGCACGGACGGCACGTGGCAGGGCACGCGCAAGCCGTCGAGCGAGCTGGGCATTCACGCCGCCGCCTACGGGCTGCTGCCGAACACGGGTTTCGTGATCCACACGCACCAGATCTACGCCACGGCGCTGGGACTCACCGGACCGACCGGCCTGCGCCTGTCGGAGACGGAGCGCCGCGAGCTCGGCGGCGTCGCGTGGGCAAAATACGGCCTGCCGGGCACGAGGAGGCTGCACAAAAACGTCGCCTCCGCCATGATGACCGGGGCGCACGCCGTGCTGATGGTCAACCACGGCGCGCTGATCTGCGGCAGGGACCGGGAGGAGACCGTCGCGCGCGCCCTGCGGCTGGAGGAGCTCTGCCGCCGCAGCTGTCTGGGGCAGGACGGCGCGGAGGAACGCATCGGCTCGGAGGAGCTGCTGCGCCGCCTGCGCGAGCGCTATCCGACCGCCGCGCTCTGCGACACGCCGGCGGCGCTTCAATACGCGGCGCTTCGACAGCCGCTCCACGCGCAGCTCGACGACATGGCCCAGATGATCGGCCCCGTCGTAAAGGCGGCGCGGGACGAGGACGAGGCGCTGCAGATGCTTGAAAAGCAGAACGCCGTGCTGCTCGACGGGGCGGGCTTCCTCGTCCGGGGCGACGACGCGGACGATTCCGAGGCGCTGCGCCTTCTGACGCACAAGGCGGCCGTCGCGGCGCTGCACTGCGCCGCCGCGCATCGCAGCGTGCGGCTGGGGGCGGCGGACGTCGCGCTGATGCGGATGTTCTACCTCAAAAAGTACGCCAGGCGGAAGGAAGGCTGAGCGCATGGACGCGGACAGGCGGAAGGAGCTTATGCGCGCGGTGAAGTTTACGCTCTTTTCCATTTCTGCGGGGGTCATTGAGATTGTCTCTTTCGCGCTGCTCAACGAGACGCTGAACCTCCCCTATCACGTGAGCTATATCACCGCGCTGGCGCTCTCGGTGCTGTGGAATTTCACGCTCAACCGGGAGCTCACGTTCCGGAGCGCGAACAACGTACCCAAGGCGATGCTGCTCGTGGCGCTTTTCTACTGCGTGTTCACGCCGCTGACCGGCTGGCTCGAGCACGTCTACACGATGACGCTCGGCTGGAACGAATACGTCGCGACGGGGCTCAACATGGCGCTCAACTTTGTCACGGAATTTCTGTACGACCGCTTCGTCGTGTTCCGCGACAGCATCGACACCAACGATCTCGCACAAAAGAAGCAGATGAAGCAGATGAAGGAGGACGTGAAATGAACAACTGCGGCATCAGCCGCTGGGACGACCCGGCGGAAATCAACGCAAGGCTCAGGGCGCTCACCGGCCAGCCGATCTGGGAGGTGACGGACGACTATTACAACAACGTCGTGCTCAAATACTACGACGAGAAGTGCAAGGCGTCCCGCGCGGTCTACGAGGAGTCGAAGAACTACATCCCCGGCGGCGTGCAGCACAACCTCGCCTTCAACAAGCCCTTCCCGATGTGCATGGCACGCGCGGAGGGCGCGTACCTCTACGACAAGGACGGCAACCGCTATATCGACTTTTTGCAGGCGGGCGGACCGACGATCCTCGGCAGCAACTATCCCGCCGTGCGCGAGAAGGTCGTCGAGCTTTTGAACGAGTGCGGACCCGTCACGGGGCTTCTGCATGAGTCCGAGCTGATGATCGCGCGCGAGATCAACCGCCACATGCCGAACGTCGAGATGTTCCGCATGCTCGGCAGCGGCACGGAGGCAGTGATGGCGTCGCTGCGCATCGCGCGCATCGCCACGGGGAAGAAGCACGTCATCAAGATCGGCGGCGCGTATCACGGCTGGTCGGATCAGATGGTCTACGGGCTCAAGATTCCCGGCAGCCGCGCGCTGCTGGAGTCCCACGGCATCCCCGGCGGCGCGTTCGAGCTGACCGACGAGGTGCGCCCGAACGACCTGGAGATGCTCGAGGCGATGCTCAAACGCAACAAGCTCACCGGCGGCACCGCCGCGGTCATCGTCGAGCCCGTCGGCCCCGAGAGCGGCACCCGCCCGGTGGCGAAGGACTACAACGCGGGCGTGCGCAGCCTCTGCGACCGGTACGGCGCGCTGTTCATCTTCGACGAGGTCGTCACGGGCTTCCGCGTGGCGCTCGGCGGCGCGCAGAGCTACTTCGGCGTCGTGCCGGACCTGACGGTGTTCGGCAAGATCGTCGCGGGCGGCTATCCCGCGGCGGGCGGCGTCGGCGGCAAGCGCGAGTACGCGCAGCTGATGGCGGCGGGCCTCGCCACGGGCAAGCACCGCGCCTACGTCGGCGGCACGCTGGCGGCGAACCCGCTTTCCTGCCTCGCGGGCTACACGACGATCCGCGAGATCGAGCGCACCAACGCCTGCGAGGTCGCGGGAAAAATGGGCGACCGCCTGTGCGACGGGCTCAAGGCGCTGCTGGATAAGTACGGCCTGCCCTTTGTCGCCTACAACCAGGGCTCGATCGTCCACCTCGAATGCACCGGCGCGATGAGCTTCGACTTCTCGTCGATGAACTTTGCCAAGTCCGCGCTGGGGCTTTTGAAGCACAAGAAGATGATGTACACGCGCAAGGATTCGATGGAGCGCATGGGCGCGGCGTATATGGCGAACGGCATCGTGACCCTCGCCGGCAGCCGGCTCTACACCTCGCTCGCCGACACGCCGGAGGTCATCGACGACGCGCTGAACCGCTTCGAGGAGGTCTTCCGCCACGTCGCGAGGACGAAAAAGGGAAAATAAACGAAAAAACCTCCGCCCGCCGGTGAGAAACCGCGGGCGGAGGACTGTTATATCGCGGCGCTTGCGGCGTCAGAACACGAATTTGGTGATCGAAATCTCCTGCGAGCTGCGCTCGATCGCCTCGCCGAAGATCGGCGCGACGGTCAGATACTTGATGTGCGCCTTGTTTGCCTCGGGATGGGCGGGGATGGTGTCCAGCAGCGCGAGCTCCTTGATCTTGCTCGCCGCGAGCAGCTCGATGGAGGACTCGGAGAGCACGCCGTGCGTCGCGCAGGCGTAGATGCGGCGCGCCTTGCCGAGCTCCGTGAGCGCCTGCGCCGCCGTGACCACCGTGTTCGCCGTATCGACGATGTCGGCAAAGAGGATGCAGTCCCGGCCCTCCACGTCGCCGATGACGTGCAGGTCCTCGCCGCTCCCGTCGTCGGAGGGACGCCGGTCGATGATGGCGAGGCTCGCCTCCATCTTCTCGGCAAACTTGCGCGCGCGGGCGATGGGGCCGACGTCCGGCGAGACGACGACCATATCGTGCACGTCGGAGCCGAATTTCTTGGCGTAGTAATCGGCGAAAACGGGATAGCTGAGCAGGTTGTCCGCCGGAATGTCGAAAAAGCCCTGGATCTGCGAGGCGTGCAGGTCCATCGTCAGCAGGCGCTCCGCTCCCGCGGCGGCGATCATGTTCGCCACCAGCTTCGCGCTGATGGGGTCGCGCGAGCGCGTCTTGCGGTCCTGCCGCGCGTAGCCGAAATAGGGGATGATCGCCGTGATGCGCCCCGCCGAGGCGCGGCGGCAGGCGTCGATCAGGATGAGCAGCTCCATCAGGTTGTCGTTGACCGGCTTGCAGGTGGACTGGACGATGTAGACGTCGCAGCCGCGCACCGTTTCGCTGATCGAGCAGGAGACCTCGCCGTCGGCAAAGCTCTTGACCTCGCTGTCGCCCAGAGGCGTGCCGATCGACTTGCAGATGCTTTCGGCAAGCGGGCGGTTTGCGTTTCCGGTAAATATCTTGACGTTGCGTTCACGAGAGATCATGGCAAAATCCTTTCTGTTTCTCCGTACCGTCCGGATCAATTAACGCCGTTCCTCACTATCTTAACATATTTTCTCACACTTGCAAAGCCATTTTTTCGCGGTTTTGCGGCGGATGGGAATTTGTGCCGGTTTTGCGGCTGATTGTCTGCGAGTTGCACAAAAAAGACGTGGACAGTCTTGACATTTCTGTGGGAAAAGTGTACAATCCAAACCAGAAGCGGCCCGCTCGGCGAGCCGCGAAAGCATTTGTTAAGGAGGATGGAACATGAAAAAGACACTTGCGCTTGCACTGACGCTGATTATGGTGCTCGGCATGCTCGCCGGCTGCGGCGGCGGAGGCGGCACGGCGGAGCCCGCGACGCCCGCGACGCCCGCGGCGCCCGCAACGACGACGCCCGCGGCTCCCGCCGACGGCGGCTCGACGACGCCCGCCGCGTCGGACCCGATGGCCGACCTGGTCGCCGCCGCGAAGGCGGAGGGCACTCTGGTCGTCTACGGCTCCTGCGAGGAGGACTACCTCGCGGCGGCGTGCAACCACTTCAAGGAGCTCTACGGCATCGACGTGCAGTATCAGCGCCTGTCGACCGGCGAGGTCCCGACCAAGATCGAGGAGGAGAACGGCAATCCCTCCGCGGACGTCTGGTTCGGCGGCACGAACAACCCCTATGACTCCGCCGCGGCGAAGGGCCTGCTGGACAACAGCTATACGCCGATCAACGCCTCGCACCTGACCAAGGACATCTACAAGGATCCCGACGGCAACTGGTACGGCATCTACACCGGCATCCTGGGCTTCATGGTGAACAAGGACGAGCTGGCGCGCCTCAACCTCGCCGTCCCGCAGAGCTGGGACGATCTGCTCAAGCCCGAGTACAAGGGCCTGATCTGGCTGTCCAACTACAACACCGCCGGCACGGCGAAGCTCGTCGTCAACACGATGCTGCAGATGAAGGGGCACGACGCGGGCATCCAGTACCTCGTCGACCTCGACAAGAACATCCAGATCTACACCAAGTCCGGCTCCGGCCCGAGCAAGAACGTCGGCACGGGCGAGTGCGTCATCGGCATCGGCTTCCTGCATGACGGCATCACCCAGATCGTCGACAACGGCTACGGCAACATCCAGCTCATCATCCCGTCGGACGGCACCTCCTGCGAGATCGGCCCGGTTGCCATCTTCAAGGGCGCGAAGCACCTCAACGCCGCGCGTCTGTTCGTGGAGTACGCGCTCTCGCCCGACTGCGTGGAGCTGGCGGCGGACAACGGCTCGTATCAGTTCCTCGTGCTCGACAACGCCAAGCAGCCGCAGCAGGCGATCGACTTCGGCCTCGATCCCAGCCTCGTCTGGGACGGCTACAACTTCGCGGACGCCGCGCAGAATACCGCCAAGTATGTTGAAGAGGTCATGGCGGCGCTCAACGGCGGCGACGATCGCTTCAAGACGGAATAACCCACGCGGGCGCTTACATCCGAATCATTCGCAGACAGCGGGGGACGACGGCACGCCGCCGTCCCCCGCCTCCGATTTTCCGTGTGTGAAAGGAGGGGTTCTCCGATATGGCAACGACCCAAGGCGCGGCGCTGGACCGGAAGAAGCTGATGGCTGACCCCATCATGGTGACCACCATCGTCGTGTTGATCACGTTTCTGACCCTGTTTATCCTCTACCCGCTGGCGATCCTGCTGATCGACAGCCTCTACGGCACGAACGGCCTGTCGTTCGATACCTTCCGGCGCATCCTGGCGATGCCGACGTTTACCCGCGCGATCAGCAACACGCTCAAGGTGGGCTTCGTGGTGGGCATTCTCTCCACGCTCATCGGCCTGCTGTTCGCGTACGTGGAGGTCTACGTGCGCCTGCACAGCTTCGCGGGCGGCCTCTTTAAGGTGGTTTCGATGCTGCCCGTCGTCTCGCCGCCCTTTGTGCTGTCCCTTTCCATGATCATGCTCTTCGGCAAGGCGGGCCTCATCACGCGCTTCCTGCTGGGCATCTACGACAACAACGTCTACGGCTACTGGGGCATCGTCATCGTGCAGACGCTGACCTTCTTCCCCGTGTGCTACATGATGCTCAAGGGCCTTTTGAAGAACATCGACCCCTCGCTGGAGGAGGCGGCGCGCGACATGGGCGCGAGCCGCATGAAGGTGTTCACCAGCGTGACGCTGCCGCTGATGCTGCCGGGCCTCGGCAACGCGTTTCTCGTGACGTTCATCGAGTCCATCGCGGATTTCGCGAACCCGATGATCATCGGCGGCTCGTACGATACGCTGGCGACGAGTATCTACCTCCAGATCACCGGCGCGTTCGACAAGGAGGGCGCGGCGGCGATGGCGGTGGTGCTGCTGTGCATCACGCTGGCGATGTTCGCCGTGCAGAAGTATTATCTCGAATCCAAGACCGCCGCGACGCTGACGGGCAAGGCGTCCCGCGCCCGCATGCTGATCGAGGACAAGAGCGTGTCGGTCCCGCTGACCATTCTCTGCTCGCTCGCGGCGCTCTTCGTCGTCATGATGTATATCTGCGTGCCCATCGGCGCGCTGTTCCCGACCTGGGGCTACAAGTTCACGCCGCTGACCTTCAAGTGGTTCGGGCAGGTGTTCTCCAAGTACCACGGCCTCAAGGCGTTCCGCGATTCGTTCCTGCTGTCCCTGATCGCCTCGCCCATCACGGCGCTGCTGTCGATGATCATCTCCTACCTCGTCGTCAAGCGCAAGTTCAAGGCGAAGGGCTTCATCGAGGCGGTGTCCATGCTCGCCATGGCGGTGCCCGGCACGGTGCTCGGCGTCGGCTACATCCGCGGCTATTCGAGCGGACTGTTCCACACCGGCATCCTCAGCGGCATCTACGGAACGGGCCTGATCCTCATCATCGTGTTCGTTGTGCGTTCGCTGCCCACCGGCACGCGCAGCGGCATCTCGGCGCTGCGGCAGATCGACAAGTCGATCGAGGAATCCGCCTACGATATGGGCGCGGACAGCTTCAAGGTGTTTATGACCGTGACGCTGCCGCTCATCAAGGATTCGTTCCTCAGCGGACTTGTGACCGCGTTCGTGCGCTCCATCACCGCGATCTCCGCAATCATTCTGCTCGTGACGCCGCAGTACCTGCTCATCACGGTGCAGATCAACGAGTTCGCGGAGAAGGGCGCGTTCAGCATCGCCTGCGCGTTCGCGACGATCCTGATCCTGATCACCTACGGCTCCGTGCTGCTGATGAACCTCGTGATGAAATTCTTTGGAACCAGCCGTAAAATTGAGGAAAAGGAGTAACATCATGGCAAAAGAGAAAAAAGGCGTGCGCCTCGATCATATTTCCAAGATCTATCAGGACCCCAAGACCCACAAGGACTTCTACGCCGTCCACGACACCTCGCTGGAGATCGAGCCCGGCTCCTTCGTGACGCTGCTGGGTCCCTCCGGCTGCGGCAAGACGACGACGCTGCGCATGATCGCCGGCTTCGAGAGTCCCGACGAGGGCGAGATCTACCTCGGCGGCGAGCCCATCAACGCCCTCACGCCCAACAAGCGCGACACGGCGATGGTGTTCCAGAGCTACGCGCTGCTGCCGCACTACAACATCTTCGACAACGTCGCCTACGGACTCAAGCTGCGCAAGCTCGACAAGGACACCATCCAGAAAAAGGTGCTGGACATCCTCAAGCTCGTCGGGCTGGAGGGCATGGAGGCGCGCATGACCAACCAGCTCTCCGGCGGACAGCAGCAGCGCGTCGCGCTGGCGCGCGCGTTGGTGCTCGAGCCGGGCGTGCTGCTCTTCGACGAGCCGCTGAGTAACCTCGACGCGAAGCTGCGCGTTTCGATGCGCACGGAGATCCGCCGCATCCAGCAGGAGGCGGGCATCACCGCCATCTACGTCACGCACGACCAGAGCGAGGCGATGGCGCTTTCCGACCGGATCATCATCATGGAGAAGGGCGTCGTCGCGCAGATGGGCACCCCGCAGGAAATTTACTATCATCCGAAGAGCGAGTTTGTGGCGGACTTCATCGGCGACGCGAACTTCCTCAAGGGAAAGATGCTCCGCCATGAGGGCAGCGACGGCATCGTGGACGTCGGCGGCACCGAGGTGCGCGTCGCGGAGACCGAGAGCGTCGCCGACGGCGCGGAGACCACGGTCGTGCTGCGCCCCGAGTCGACGCAGCTGTGCGACGCGGGCTATTTCCCGGTCAAGGTCGTCGTGTCCAGCTTCATGGGCGCGTACCAGCTCTATCACGTGATGCTGGGCGACAACAAGCTCATCATCCACGAGTACAACCCCAAGGGCAAGAAGATCTACGCCATGGGCGAGACCGCCTGCATCAACTTCGAGGCGGGCAACGCCCACTGCATTTGAGCCATGCTGAAGGAAATGCTGATGCGTTCGGACGCCGGGCAGCCGCTGTGGCTGCCCGACGTCCGCGACGCCTTTCGGGCGGGGGAGGGCGTGCCGCTCGTGCTGCGGCTCTGTTCCTTCGACGCCGAAACGCGCGACTTTCCGCACGTTCTCCCGCGCTGGGAAAACGAGGCGGAGCGCGCGCTCGTGCGGGACTATCTCTGCGCCTCGATCCACAACGCGCTCTCCGCCTGCGGGGGCTATGAAATGGTTCTCTTTTCCGATCCGGAGGAGAAGGAGGTCTCAAAGCTGCTGGACGAGCTGCCGCAGCTCTTCCAGCTCTCGGAGCGGCGGCGCGGCGGACTCGGCAAGGTCGTGAACATCGCGGACCGCATGGGGCGTGCCTTCGGGCGCGGGGCGTTCCGCATCGAGCGGACGGATATCCGTTACTACCGGCACGGAAAGGAGCTCGAGCGGGAAGCGGCGCCGGTGGCGGAGAGGCTGCGCTCGCTCTCCCGCGAGGCGGAGCGAGTCAACCTCGTCGGCATCGACGTCGGCGGCACGGACATCAAGCTCGCCGCCGCGGCGAGGGGCAAGCTCGTCGCCGTCAAGGAGTACGACTGGAACCCCTCCGCGTTCCCGACGGCGGACCGGATCATCGAGCCGATCCTGCTGCTCACGCGCCTGATGCGCGCCTGCATCGCGGCGGGCGGCGCGGACGAGGGGCTTGCGCGCGCGCTGCGGCGGGACGCGACGGACGCGGAGATCGCCGCCGCCGTCGCCGAGGCGGAGGCGCGCTTCGATACCGACGTGCTCGACGCGATCGGCGTCAGTTTCCCGGATATTGTGCTGGGCGACCGCATCGTCGGCGGGGAGACGCCCAAGACGGACGGCCTGCGCCGCAACGACACCGTGGATTACGAGGCGGAGTTCGGACGGCTCAGCGGGCTGCGGGACCTTTTGCTGCCGCTGTGCCGCGGGAGGGGGCGCTGCCGCGTCGTCAACGACGGGAACATGGCGGCGTTCACCGCCGCGGCGGAGCTTGCCTGCGGGGACGCGCCGGAGCAGACCGCGCGCGGCGTGGTCGCGCACAGCCTCGGCACCGATCTCGGCACCGGCTGGCTTCAAGCGGACGGCACGATCCCGCAGCTGCCGCTGGAGCTCTACGACCTGCTGCTGGACCTCGGCGCGGGGCCGGCGTCCCGCCTGCCGGCGGAGGACCTGCGCAGCACGCGCAACGAGAATTCCGGCATGACCGACGCGCGGCGCTATCTGGGACAGTCGGCGGCGTTCCGGCTCGCCTATGAGCTGGAGCCGTCGCTGCTGGAGGGCTTCACCGAGGAGAAGGACGGCGTTCTGCGCATCCGCACGGAGCCGGAGGACCTGCGCAAGCCCTGCCTCGAGCATCTGATGCGCCGCGCGGAGGAGGAGGGGCCAGCGGCGGAGGTGTTCCGCCGGATCGGACGCAATTTCGCGGTCGTGAGCCGCGAGATGGCGTATCTGCTCGCGCCGGAGACGGATACGCGCTTCCTCTTCGGACGCTTTGTGAAGTCGGAGCGCTGCTTCGCTCTGCTGCGCGAGGGCTGCGCGGAGCTTCTGCCGTCGCTCCGGCTGGAAAACGGCGGGGAGGGGCTCGCCAACACGCCGCTCATGCGCGCGCTCGCGGCGCGGAGGGACGTGACCGTCGCCCAGTTCGCGCAGGCGGTGGGCGCGCTGTACTACGCCTTGACGTAAGGAGAGTGAATGTATGAAACGAAGCGAGATCAACGCCGCGCTGCGGGAGATGGAGGCAATGCTCCGGGAGTACCGCATCTCACTGCCGGATTTCTGTCATTTTTCGCCGGAGGAATGGCGGGAAAAGGGGCATGACTACGACGAGGTGCGCGACAACATGCTCGGCTGGGACATCACGGACTACGGCCTCGGCAAATTCGACGAGGTGGGCTTCTCCCTCATCACCCTGCGCAACGGCAATTTGAAGCTGCGGGACAAATACGCCAAGACCTACGCGGAAAAGCTGCTCTACCTCAGGGAGGGGCAGTATGCGCCGATGCACTTCCACTGGGCGAAGATGGAGGATATCATCAACCGCGCCGGCGGCAACGTGCTCATCCGCGTCTACAATTCGGACAGGGACGAGAACATCGACCGCGAAGGTCCCGTCACCGTCCACGTGGACGGGCGGGAGAGCGTCGTCCACGCGGGGACGCAGGTGCGCCTTGCCCCAGGACAGAGCATCACGATCACGCCGCTGCTGTACCACGACTTCACGGTCGAGGCCGGCGGCGGGCCGGTGCTGCTCGGCGAGGTCAGCCAGTGCAACGACGACAACACCGACAACCGCTTTGAGCCGCCGATGGGCCGCTTCCCGTCCGTCGAGGAGGACGAGCCGCCCTACCGGCTGCTGTGCAACGAATATCCCGCCGCGCCCTGACGCGCGGAGCAGGACGACGCCGCCCGATCCATGAGGACCGGGCGGCGCCTTTGTGATTTTTGACGCGTTATCCCTGGCTCTGCGCCTCGACGAGGCGGACGCCGCAGTACTGCTCGCGCAGCTTGGGCTTTTCGATCTTGCCGGTGGGGTTGCGGGGCACCTTCGCGAAGATGATCTTGCGCGGGCGCTTGTAGCGGGGGAGGTCCATGCAGAACTCGTTGATCTCCTCCTCGGTGCACTCCATACCCTCCTTGACCTGGATGATCGCCGCGGCGATCTCGCCCAGGCGCTTGTCGGGCAGGCCGATGACCGCGACGTCGTGAACCTTCGGATGCGCCGCGAGGAAGTCCTCGATCTGCACGGGGTAGAGGTTCTCGCCGCCGGAGATGATGACGTCCTTCTTGCGGTCGACAAGGAAGATAAAGCCGTCCTCGTCCTGCTTCGCCATGTCGCCGGTGTGGAGCCAGCCGTCCTTCAAAACGGCGGCGGTCGCCTCCGGGTCGTGGTAGTAGCAGCGCATGACGCCGGGACCCTTGACGCACAGCTCGCCGACCTCACCCTGCTTCACGACCTCGCCCTGCTCGTCGACGATCTTGCACTTCCAGCCGTAGCCGGGCACGCCGATCGCGCCGACCTTGTTGACGTTCTCCAGTCCCAGATGGACGCAGCCCGGACCCGTGGACTCGGACAGGCCGTAGTTCGTGTCATACTTGTGGTGCGGGAAGTATTGGAGCCAGTGCCGGATCAGGGACGGCGGCACCGGCTGCGCGCCGATGTGCATGAGTCGCCACTGCGCGAGCGTGTAGTCCGCGAGCTTGAGGTCGCCGCGGTCCAGCGCCGCGAGAATGTCCTGCGCCCAGGGCACCAGCAGCCAGACGATGGTGCACTTCTCCTGCGACACGGCATCGAAGATCGCCTGCGGGGAGTTGCCCTTGAGCAGCACCGCGCGGCTGCCGGTGTAGAGCGAGCCGAACCAGTGCATCTTCGCGCCCGTGTGATAGAGCGGGGGGATGCAGAGGAACACGTCGTCGTGCGTCGTCTCGTGGTGCATTGCCTCCATGCGCGCGGATTGCAGCAGCGCCGCGTGGTCCAGCAGGATCGCCTTGGGGAAGCCGGTCGTGCCGGAGGAGTAGTAGATCGCCGCCTCGTCCGTGTCCTCGACCAGCACCTTCGGCGCCGTGGAGGAGCAGTTGGCGGTCAGGTCGTGATAGCTCTCGGCAAACGAGGGGCTCGCCTCGCCGACGTAGATCAGGATGCGCCCGCGGCCGAGGTCCTCCGCGATGTCCTCGACGCGCCCGATGAACTCGGGACCGAAGAACAGAATGTCCGCGTCCGCCAGCTCCACGCAGTACTTGATCTCGTCCGCCGTGTAGCGGAAGTTGAGCGGCACGGCGACCGCGCCGGACTTGAGAATGCCGAAGTAGATCGGCAGCCATTCCAGGCAGTTCATCAGAAGGACGGCGACCTTCTGCCCCTTGCGCACGCCGCGCGAGAGCAGCATGTTCGCCACGCGGTTCGCCTTCTCGTCGAAGACGCTCCAGGTGATCTCGCGGCGGTAGGGCGCGGCGGAGGAGGGCTGGATCAGCTCGTACTCCTTCCAGGTGACGCGGGGCTTCTCCTGCACCGCGGGGTTGATTTCGACCAGGCAGATCTCGCTGCCGTACAGCTTGCTGTTGCGTTCCAAAAGGTCTGTGATGGGCATGACTGGTTTCCTTTCACTTCAATTATTTTATGCGTTAAAGCATTAAACACTAAAAGTAAGATACCGCAAGATTGAAAAATTGTCAAGAAAAACAATTTACCGGCGCGGAGGTTTGTGCTAAGATGAGGTCACAAAGAGGCAGCACCGCGCGATTTGCGTATGTCGATTGCGCGGTGCTGCCACAGAGCAAGGAGAGAGCGCAAATGAAACAGTTGATGCTGGGCAACGTCGCCGCCGCGCGCGGCTTGTACGAGGCGGGCGTCGCGGTGGCGTCGAGCTACCCCGGCACGCCGAGCACGGAGATCACCGAAGAGCTGGCGAAGTACGACGAGGTTTACAGCGAGTGGGCGCCGAACGAAAAGGTCGCGATGGAGACCGCCTTCGGCGCGAGCCTGGCCGGGAAGCGGAGCTTCTGCGGCATGAAGCACGTGGGCCTCAACGTCGCCGCCGACCCGCTGTTCACGGTGTCCTATACGGGCGTGAACGCGGGCATGGTGATCGCCGTCGCGGACGACGCCGGGATGCACTCCAGCCAGAACGAGCAGGATTCCCGCCACTACGCGCGCAGCGCGAAGCTGCCGATGCTGGAGCCGTCGGACTCCGCCGAGGCGCTTGCCTTCGCGAAGAAGGCATATGAGATCTCCGAGGAATTCGACTGCCCGGTCTTTTTAAAGATGTGCACGCGCATCGCGCACTCGCAGTCGATCGTCGAGACGGGCGAGCGCGCGGAGCCGCCGGCGAAGCCCTATGAGAAGAACATCGCCAAGTACGTCATGACGCCCGCCAACGCCATCCGCCGCCATCCGAAGGTGGAGGAGCGCATGGAGAAGCTGGCGCGGTTCGCCGAGACGACGGAGCTCAACCGCGTGGAGGAGGGCAGCGACCACACGACGGGCATCATCACCTCGTCGACCTGCTATCAGTACGTCAAGGAGGTCTGCGGCGACCGCTTCCCGATCCTCAAGCTCGGGATGATCTGGCCGCTGCCGGAGAAGAAGCTGCGCGACTTCGCCGCCTCCGTCACCGCGGTGACGGTCGTGGAGGAGTTGGACGGCTTCATCGAGACCTATCTGCGCGAGCTCGGGATCGCCTGCAGCGGCAAGGCGCTCTTCCCGCCGCTGGGCGAGTATTCGCAAAACCTGGTCGCGGAGAAGCTCGGCCTGCCCGTTCACAAGGGCGCCGCGCTGGGCGAGACGCTGCCGCCGCGACCGCCCGCGATGTGCGCAGGCTGCCCGCACCGCGGCATGTTCTACACCCTCAGCAAGAATAAGTGCACGGTGCTCGGCGACATCGGCTGCTACACGCTCGGCGCCGCCGCGCCGCTCAACGCCATCGAGATGACGCTGTGCATGGGCGCGTCCGTCAGCGGCATCCACGGCTACAACAAGGCGCTCGGCGCGGAGAGCGAGCATAAGACCGTCGCCGTTATCGGCGACTCCACGTTCATGCACTCGGGCATGACGGGGCTTGCCAACATCGCCTACAACCAATCGAACTCCACGGTCATCATCCTTGACAACTCCATCACGGGCATGACCGGGCACCAGCAGAACCCCACCACCGGCTACAACATCAAGGGCGACCCGGCGGGGAAGATCGATCTGGAGGCACTGTGCAAGGCAATGGGCTTTACACGCGTACGGGTCGTCGATCCCTACGATCTGGCGGCGTGCGACAAGGCGGTCAAGGAGGAGCTGGCGGCGGACGAGCCCTCGGTCATCATCTCACGCCGACCCTGCGCGCTGCTGAAATACGTCAAACACAACCCTCCGCTGCGCGTCGACACGGACAAGTGCGTCGGCTGCAGATCCTGCATGCGGATCGGCTGTCCGGCGATCTCCTTTAAGGACGGCAAGGCGTCCGTGGACCAGACGCTTTGCGTCGGCTGCGGCGTGTGTGAGCAGCTCTGCGGCGTCCATGCGCTGGAGAGCAACGCGAAAAAGGAGGAATGAGCGGTGGAAACCAAAAACATTATGATCGTCGGCGTCGGCGGGCAGGGAAGCCTGCTGGCGAGCAAGCTGCTGGGCCATATTCTGCTGGAGCAGGGCTATGACGTCAAGGTCTCCGAGGTACACGGCATGTCCCAGCGCGGCGGCAGCGTCGTGACCTATGTGCGCTACGGCGACAGGGTCGCATCCCCCGTCATCGACAGGGGCGAGGCGGACTATATCGTCTCGTTCGAGCTGCTGGAGGCGGCGCGCTGGCTCGAATACCTCAAGCCGGGCGGACAGATCGTCACCTCGACGCAGCGGATCGACCCGATGCCGGTCATCACCGGCGCGGCGGAGTATCCGGAGGGGCTTGTGGAGAAAATGCGCGCGGCGGGCGCGAAGGTGGACGCCCTCGACTGCCTCGCGCTCGCGGAGGAGGCGGGCAGCAGCAAGGCGGTCAACATCGTGCTGCTGGGACGCCTGAGCCACTACTTCGATCTCCCGGAGGAGGCGTGGCAGCGCTCGCTGGAGGCGCTGGTTCCCGCGAAGTTCCTCGACCTCAACCGCAGGGCGTTCGCCCTCGGTCGGGACGCGTGAGTTGAACGGCCCTTTGTGCGTCCGCACAGAGAGGCGCGCGGAAGACCGCGTATGGATTTGTGCAAAAGAACTATTGACTTTAACGCGTTAATGCGTTATGCTTCAAAAAAAGCGGAAGGAGCACGGCAATGAGCAAGCTGTCCAACCGGACGTTCAGCTTTACCAGCGGCTATTTCTTTAGCCGTTTCTTTGCCATGCCGAAAAGACAGCCCTGCGTGGGGAGTGTGCGCCGCTGAACACCGATAGGAGACACGGCCTCGTCCACCAAAGGGCGGGGCCGTGTTTTTTATACATCTGTCGAAAAACCATAGCTTTTTCCTGAACCGTATGCTATAATCAGAAAGGAATGATCCGAATGGAGCGCTATTACCAGCCAGAGATCGAGACCGCCTCCCGCGAACAGATCACCGCCTGGCAGAGCGAGCGGCTCGTCAGGCAGGTGCGGCACGTGTGGAACGACGTGCCGTACTACCGCAGAAAAATGGAGGAGCACGGCGTTTCGCCCGACGATATCCGCGGCGTCGGGGACCTGTACAAGCTTCCGTTCCTCTCCAAGGCAGACCTGCGCGAGGCGTACCCCTACGGGCTCCTCGGCGCGCCGCTGGACGAATGCGTCCGCATCCACTCCACCTCCGGCACCACGGGCAAACGCGTCGTCGCGTTCTACACGCAGTCGGACATCGACCTGTGGAACGAGTGCTGCGCACGCGCGCTGACCGCCGCGGGAGCGACGAAGGAGGACGTGTGCCAGATCGCCTACGGGTACGGACTGTTCACCGGCGGCGCCGGGCTCGACGGCGGCAGCCACAAGGTGGGCTGCCTGACGCTGCCCATGTCTTCGGGCAACACCGAGCGGCAGATCATGTTCATGCGCGACATGAACGCGACCATCCTCTGCTGCACTCCGTCCTACGCCGAGTATCTGGGCGAGTCGATGAAGGAGCTGGGGCTCACGCCGGAGGATATCCCCCTCAAGGCGGGCATCTTCGGCGCGGAGGCGTGGAGCGAGGAGATGCGCCGGGATATCGAGCAGACGCTCGGCATCAAGGCGTACGACATCTACGGCCTCACCGAGCTGTCCGGCCCCGGCGTCGCGTTCGAGTGCTCCGCGCAGCAAGGCATGCACATCAACGAGGACCACTTCATCGCGGAGATCATCGACCCCGAGACCGGCGAGCCGCTTCCGGACGGGCAGCAGGGCGAGCTGGTGTTCACCTCCATCACGAAAAGGGCGTTTCCGCTCCTGCGCTACCGCACGCGCGACGTCTGCGTCCTCACCCATGAAAAGTGCTCCTGCGGGCGCACGCACGTCAGGATGGCGAAGCCGCGCGGGCGCACGGACGATATGCTCATCATCCGCGGCGTGAACGTGTTCCCGTCCCAGATCGAGACGGTGCTGCTGAATCTCGGCTACAGCGCGAACTATCAGATCCTCGTCGACCGCGTCAACCACACCGACACGCTGGAGGTGCGCGTGGAGATGACGCCGGAGATGTTCACCGACAACATGGGCGAGATCACCGGGCGTCAGAAGAAGATCGTCGAGGGACTGCGCTCCATGCTGGGGCTCGCCGCGAAGGTCACGCTCGTCGCGCCCAAGTCCATCGTGCGCAGCGAGGGCAAGGCGGTGCGCGTGATCGACAACCGGAAGATTTAAGGGAGGGGAGAGAGCCATGAGCGTTAAGCAGATTTCCGTATTTCTTGAAAACAGGCCCGGCGCGCTGCTGGGCATGACCCGCGTGCTGGCGGAGCGGGGCGTCGATATGCGCGCGTTCTCCCTCGCCGAGTCCAGCGATTTCGGCATCGCCCGCATCATCGTCAACGATGTGGAAAAGACCGCGGCGATCCTGACGGAGGCGGGCTTTGTCCACAACGTTACGCCGGTCATCGCCGTTTCGATCACCAACAGGCCCGGCGGGCTCAACAACGCCCTGACGGCGCTGAGCGAGGCGGGCGTGAACGTCGAGTACATGTACGCGTTTGTGGGCGGGAACCGGGACAACGCCTACATGATCTTCCGCGTCGCCGATGACGAAAAAGCGGCGGCAGCGCTGCGCGGCGCGGGCATCCAGCTTGCCGAACAGGAGGAGCTGGCCAATCTTTAGAAGATTTCGGGAGGGCCTCTCGAGTCTTGTATCAACATCTTAGGCTGAAAGGGAAAGGAGAATTATCATGTACAGATTTTTTGTCGACAATTCCGCGATCCGTCCAACCTTTGTGTTCAACGAGATGGAGAAGACGCCCGAGGAAGGCGATGTCTTCAAGGTGGATCACGACGTCTTCGAGGTCTATGACGTTCACCACCATCTGGAGAACCACGTCCTCTACCTCGACGCGCATCTCAGGCCGCTGGAGGAATGACCTCCTCCCGAGATCCCGGAGCCGCCCGTCAGGGCGGCTCCTTTTTGCTGTTTTTCATACTGATACCTGATAAAAAAGCTTGCTTTTTTATAGCGCCGGTAGGCGCGTCAGGTATCGCATGAGACGACATGACGCGCTTTGCGCGGCATGAGCGCGCGAAGCGCGCGGGATCTCAAATCAATTCTTTTGATTTGAGATCAGTATCAGGAAATCGCGTCAGCGCTGCGCAGCGTGCATTTGTTTTCATTGTAAAAAATATGCCGGAGCGTTTTGTCGGTTGTGCCAAAAAAAGCGGAACTATATCGTTTAATTTGACTTTTGCCGAAAAAGATGCTACTTTATATCGGTAGGGGGCTGCGAGCCCCCTGTTGCTGCCTTTTATCGGCGGCTATTACCTTTCAAAAGGAGAGAAGAAGTATGAAAAAAGCACTTGCACTGATCCTCGCATTGGCTATGGTTCTCGCGCTCGCCGCATGCGGCGGCGGAACCACCCAGCCCGCGGCTCCCGAGACCCCCGCGGCGCCCGCGACTCCCGCAGCTCCGGCGACCCCCGCGACTCCCGCGGCTCCGGCGACCCCCGCGGCTCCCGCCGCCGAGGCGAAAACCTTTAAGGTCGGCGTCGCCATCTATCAGTTCGACGACAACTTCATGACGCTCTACCGCAACGAGCTGCTCAGCTATTTCGAGAGCCTGAACAGCGACACGGTCAAGTATGACGTCACCATTGTCGACGGCAAGAACGACATGGCGGAGCAGAACAACCAGATCGACAACTTCATCACCCAGGGCATGGACGCCATCATCCTCAACCTCGTCCAGACCTCCTCGGCTGACGCCGCGATCGACAAGATCGTCGCCGCCGGCATCCCCCTGATCCTCATCAACCGTGAGCCCCTCGGCGACAACGGCGACGAGAGCTACAAGGGCATTCTGGACAACGCGACCGTCTGCTACGTCGGCGCGGACGCCCGCCAGTCCGGCACCTATCAGGGCGAGATTATCCGTGACCTGCCCAACAAGGGCGACGTGAACGGCGACGGCAAGGTCAGCTACATCATGATCGAGGGCGACCCCGAGAACGTCGACGCCCAGTATCGTACCCAGTTCTCCGTCAAGGCTCTGACGGACGCCGGCATTACGGTCGAGTGCCTCGATGACCAGATCGGCAACTGGGCTCAGGCGAAGGGCCAGGAGATCTGCGCCAACGACCTCGCCAAGTACGGCGATCAGGTCGAGGTCGTCTTCTGCAACAACGACGCCATGGCGCTCGGCGCCGCCACCGCCATCACCGCTGCCGGCCGCACCGTTGGCGAGAACATCTATCTCGTCGGCGTCGACGCTCTTGAGGAGTGCCAGCAGATGGTCAAGGACGGCACCATGACCGGCACCGTGCTGAACGACCACATCGGCCAGTCCCACACCGCTGTTGACGTCACCGTCAAGGCGCTCAACGGCGAAGCCATCCAGAACTATTACTGGGTCGACTACGTCAAGGTCACCAAGTAAGAACCAAACCGGGTATTGGACCAACGCCCCGTTTGCACACAGAGAACGGGTGAGCCGCAAGGCTCACCCGTTTTTGAGATTAAAATGAAACGGCAACCATCCGATCCGCAGATACTATCCTGAAAGAACGGAGGCACAACGGAATGTCTGAATACGTACTGGAGATGCGCGGCGTATGCAAGTCCTTTCCCGGCGTCAAGGCGCTGGATCACGCGCAGCTGCAGCTCCGTCCCGGCACCGTCCACGCGCTGATGGGCGAGAACGGCGCCGGAAAATCGACTTTGATGAAATGCATGTTCGGCATCTATTCGATGGACGAAGGTGAGATTTATATAGACGGCGCCAGGACGGAGATCAAGGACCCGCTCGACGCTCTTGGCAAGGGCATTGCGATGGTGCATCAGGAGCTCCAGCCCATCCCCGCCCGCACGATCGGAGAGAACATCTATCTCGGCCGCTATCCGCTGAAAAAGGCGCTGGGTTTCTTCCCGATCGTCGACCACAAAAAAATGTATGAGGACGCGGCGGCGGTCCTCAAGCGCGTGCGCATGGACTTTGACCCGCGCCAGAAGCTGGGCGAGCTGTCCATCTCGCAGATGCAGTCGGTGGAGATCGCCAAGGCGGTCAGCGCCAACTGCCGCGTGCTGATCCTGGACGAGCCGACCTCGTCGCTGACGCAGAACGAGGTCGAGGCGCTGTTCCGCATCGTCGAGGACCTCAAGAAGGACGGCGTCGCCATCGTCTACATCTCGCACAAGATGGACGAGATTCTGCGCATCAGCGACGAGGTCACCATCATGCGCGACGGCCAGTACATCGGCACCTGGGCGGCGAAGGAGCTGACGACGGACTTCATCATCACCAAGATGGTGGGCCGCGAGCTGACGAATCTGTACCCCAAACGCGAGAACGTGCCCGGCGAGGTCGTGTTCGAGGTGGAGGACTTCACCTCCATCAATCCCAAGAGCTTCCGCCATGTGAGCTTCAACGTCCGCAAGGGCGAGATCCTCGGCGTCGCGGGCCTTGTCGGCGCGCAGCGGACAGAGCTGATGGAGGGCATCTTCGGCACGCGCTCCCACACCGCGGGCAAGGTCACCTATCAGGGCAAGGAGCTGAAGATCAACCGCCCGAAGGACGCGATCGACCAGGGCATCGCCATGCTGACGGAGGACCGCCGCGGCAGCGGCATCATGGGCGTCCTCTCGGTGGCGGACAACATCTCCATCGCCTCCCTCAACCAGTACGTCGACTACGGCATCGTGCTCAACACGAAAAAGATCGACGATCTGGTCGAGGAAAACCGCAAGAAGATGAATATCAAAACGCCGTCCGGCAAGACGCTGATCCAGTCGCTCTCCGGCGGCAACCAGCAGAAGGTGCTCATCGGCCGCTGGCTCGCGAACGACCCGGACGTGCTGATCCTGGACGAGCCGACGCGCGGCATCGACGTCGGCGCGAAGTACGAGATTTACTGCATCATCGCCGACCTTGCCAAGGCGGGGAAGAGCATCATCATGATCTCGTCGGAGATGGGCGAGCTCATCGGCATGTCCGACCGCATCATGGTCATGTGCGACGGGCGCATGACCGGTATCATCGACGGCAAGGAAGCGAATCAGGAGAACATTATGGCGCTTGCCACGAAGTTTGAATAAACGGGAGGAAGAAGAAAATGGAGAATAAGGAAAACTTCGGTCAGAAGGTATGGAAGTACGTCAAATCGAACCCCATCGTCGTCATGCTGGTCGTGGTTGCGATCATCGTCGGCTTTACCAAGGACAACTTCTTCTCGTGGAGCAACTTCGGCAACCTCATGAGCAACACCGCCGTCCGCTTCCTGATCGCGCTGGGCGTGTCCGGCTGCCTGATCACCAAGGGCACGGACCTGTCCGCGGGCCGTCAGGTCGGCCTCGCCGCCTGCCTCTCCGGTATCCTGATCCAGAAGGGCGACTACAGCGGACGCCTGACGAAGCTGCCTGAGATGAATATGTTCGTGGTGCTGCTGATCGTGGTCGCGCTCGGCGTCGTCATCGGCGTCATCAACGGCCTGATCGTCACGAAACTCCACGTTCCGCCCTTTATCGCGACGCTCGGCACGCAGACCATCGTCTACGGCATCTGCCTCGTCATCACGGACGCGCAGCCCATCGGCGGCTTCCAGAAGAGCTACATCGACCTGATCAACTACAAGCTCGGCGATACCAAGAGCTTCCACCTGCCGCTGCTGCTGTTCGTGGCGCTGCTCTTCGGCGCGTACTTCTGGTTCCTCTACAACAAGACCCGCCACGGCAAGTACATGTACGCCATCGGCGGCAACGAGGTCGCGGCGGAGGTCTCCGGCGTCAACACCACCAAGACGCTGATCCTGATCTACACCACGGCGGGCATCATGTACGCCATCGCGGGCTGGATCCTTGCGGCGAAGACCGGCGGCGCCTCCACCTCGATGGGCATGGGCTATGAGCTGGAGGCCATCGCGAGCTGCACCATCGGCGGCGTCTCCACCACGGGCGGTATCGGCACGGTGCCCGGCGTTCTGGTGGGCGTGCTGGTGTTCGAGCTGCTGAAGATCGTGCTGCAGTTCCTCGGCGTCAACCCCTACTACAACTACATCGTTCAGGGCCTTGTCATCGTTGTCGCCGTCGCGCTCGACCTGCGCAAGTACCTCGCGAAGAAGTGATAAAGCTCCGTTCAGACAAGGGGCTGCAGCGAAATGAAAATGATATGCTCCCTTTATGGAAGACAGTGAAAAAGAAAACACTGTCAACCATAAGGGGAGCATATTATACTGAAATTTATTAAAACGATTGAAAATCGTTTTATAGCCGCGCAGCGGCGTTAAATTTCGCATGAGACGTGTTTTGCGCCTTTGGCGCAAAACCAGCGTGCGCAGCACGCGCCTTTCAAATTAAATCTTTTAATTTGAAAGTAGTATTAATGCAAAAATAGCTTTGATCGCTTTGCGAAGTCGAAGGTTCCCGTGCCCTCTTTGATCGCGGCGCCATCCTTCGGCAAAAACGGAAAACCCGGCGGATACGGCCTTTACCACCCGTATCTGCCGGGTTTTTCTGGTGGGCAGGGTGTGTGTCGAGCCCACTACCCCCGAAGGGAGCGGATTTACAGTCCGCCGCGTTTGCCGATTCGCTACAGCCGCTGTTTTACGCAGGCAGGGGGAGTTTGCGTTGCGCTTTATCTGCGGCTGTGGTAGAATAGCCGAAAGGCGGGTGAGCGAGATGAAGCGTGTAACCCTAAAAACGATCCTGATTTTCTTGGGGGTGGCTGTTATGGCGTTCAGTCTCTTCGGATGCAATGGCTTCACGGACAAGCGCAATGCGGCAAAGCTGACGCAAAGCGGCACGTGCGGCGAGCAGATGACCTGGGAGTACGACAAAAAGACCCTGACGCTGACGATCGCGGGCAGCGGGGAAATGGTCACGACGGATCGCTTCATGTGGAGCGATTATCCGATCAACAAGCTGGTGATCTCCGAGGGCGTCACCTCCATCGCGAAGGAGGCGTTTTATTCCAACCATAGGCTCAGGGGCGAGCTGAAGTTGCCGGGCACGCTCAAAACCATTGACGAATTCGCGTTCTACGGCTGCGAGGAGCTCACGGGCGAGCTGGTGCTGCCCGACTCCGTCGAAGCAATCGGCAATTACGCGTTTGTCCGCTGCACCGGCTTCAAGGGGCTGAAGCTGTCCCGCTCGCTCAAGAGCGTCGGCGACGAGGCGTTTTCCGATTGTTCGGGCCTGACGGGGGAGCTGATTCTGCCGGAGGGGCTGGAGACGGTCGGACGCTGCGCGTTCCATGAGCTCAAGGGCATGCGCGGCGACCTGATCCTGCCGGATTCCCTGACCACGGTCGGCAACTACGCCTTCAGCCAGGGCGGTTTCGACGGCAGTCTCAGGCTGCCCGCCGGGCTGACGGAGATCCCCGACCACTGCTTCCACTACAACGAGTCGCTGACCGGCGACCTCGTGATCCCGCCGTCCGTGACGAGCGTCGGATGGTCCGCCTTTGCCGGCTGCGGCTTTACCGGGACGCTCACCCTGCCCGAGGGCCTGAAGCGCATCGAGCGCTTTGCCTTCAACAACTGCAAGAGGCTCAGCGGCGCGCTGACGATCCCGGACAGCGTCGATTTCATCGGAGATTCCGCCTTTACCAGCGACAAATGCCTGACGTCGCTCAAGCTCTCCCGGGGGCTGAGGTTTATCTGCAAAGAAACCTTCCGCGACTGCGCGGGCATGACCGGACCGCTGGAGCTGCCCCCCGCGCTGACCGTCGTCGGAGACCAGGCGTTTTGGAACACGGGCTTTACCGGCGCGCTGGCGCTGCCGGAGGGGCTGCAGTCCGTCGGTGTCAGCAGCTTCGCCGACTGCAAGGGTCTCACGTCGATCGCCGCGATGCCCGCCTCGCTGGAGCACATCAAAGGCAGCGCGTTTTCCGGCTGCGAGGGCCTGACGGGCGGCGTTGCGATCCCGGACGGCGTCTACAGCGTCGGCGCGTCGGCCTTCCGCGGCTGCTCCGGCATTACGGAGGTCACGTTCGGCGCCAATGTCCGCAGCGTCGGGGCGAACGCGTTCCGGGACTGCGCCGCGCTGAAAACGGCGGCCTTCACCGGAGGGCTGACGCCGGATTATTACGGCACGGACGAGGAGAAGTCCAGCTTCCCGGAGGGCTGCGCGGTGAACGCGGCGAGCGGCGGACGCGGCTACCGCGAGGAGTGGGAGCGCGCAAGGTCGGAGCAGGCGCCGGGCTTCACGGGCGCCGGCGCCGAGCGGGAGCAGCCCTACTACTGGACGCAGAGCCTGACCGGCAGGGACTTTTCCGGCGCCGGCGTCTATGCCGATGTGACGCTGCGGCTCGACGGAGAGAAAGCTATCGCTTCGGTCAACGGACGCGCCCTCGACGAGGCGGAGTACTTTGCCGACAGCAACGACGAAGACCAGATCGTCTATACGGACGGGCTGTACTGCCGCGACGGCTGGGTCAAAAACCTCCGCTACAAGGACGGCTTCGAGCACGCCGGGATGCTCGCCGCGGAGCTTGCCTTTGCCGACGGGACGACGCGCACGGTCGTCTTCCACACCGGCTCCGAGGAGGAGCTGTATCTCGGAGGCGGGGATGATGCTTTCGTGCCGCAGGCGCCCGCCGAGCGATAAAACAGAAAACGGGGGATTCGAAAAAACGTGTTTTTCGAATCCCCCTTGTGTTATGGGATATGTTCGCCGGTTTCCCGCCGTATCAGGGCTTTTCGTATGCCGCAATGATAAATTCGATCTCTGTTGTCAGGCTCTCCGTCGCACACAGCTTGTCCCGGTCCCTTTGGCTGGTGTGGTAGCAATAGGGCGTCATGCGGAAGACCTCCTCAATGTCCTGCGGGCTGCGCAGCGTGACCTCGGCGGCGAGCTTGCGCGTATCCTTCAGCCGCAGCAGGGAAGAGGCGGGCAGCTCCTCGTCATTCGGATACGGCGTGTCGTACAGCAGGGCCTTCAGCGCCCACAGATGCCTGCTGCCGGGGACCACGCTGTAGAGCGTGCCGCCGGACTTGAGGACCCGCGCGAATTCCCGCTCGTGAAAGGGAGCGAACAGATGCACGGCCCAGTCAAAGCTCCCGTCCGCCACCGGAATGTCCGCCAGATTCGCCACAAAGCAGGTCGCTCCGCCGCGCCTGGAGGCGAGGCGGACCATCTCCCTGGAGAGATCGAAGCCGTACACATCCAGCATGGGATTCGCGCTCAGCGCAGAGGTGTAATATCCCTCGCCGCAGCAGATGTCCAACACGGTCCCGCGCCTGCCTTCAAACAGCCCGGTCAACGCGTCCCGGAGCAGGCTGTAATACCCCTTGTCGAGGAAGCTGCGGCGGGAGCGCGCGGAATCCCTGCTGTCGCCCATGCGGTCGCCGCGTTTGGAGGAGCGCAGCAAATTGACGTAGCCCTCGCGGGCCATATCGAAGGAGTGTCCCGCGGGGCAGGCAAGGGCGTTTTCGCGAGGGGACAGAGCGCCGCCGCAGACGGGGCAGCGCAACAGATCGAAATGCTTCATCGGCGTAACCTCTTGTTTTTTCTCACCGGCGCCGCGCTTTCTTATCGGATCAGCACCGCGCGGCACGGCGAGCCGTCGCAGCCGCCGAGGCTCAGCGGCGCGGCGCTGAGCAGGTATTTCCCCTCGCCGACGCCGCCGAGCCGGACGCCCTCCAGCAATACGACGCCGGCGCCCAACAGGATGCAATGCACCTCCGCGGGCGCGTCCTCGGGCCCGACGGTCTGCGACTCGTTGCCGACCAGCCGGACGCCCGCGTCCGCGAACACGCGCGCCGCCTCCGCCGTGACCGTCGCGCGCCCTGCGATCAGGATGCGCTCCGCGGCATTCTCCGCCGCCGCGCGCGCAAGGATGCCCCGCGCGTCCGCCGCCGTCACGTCGCCTTCGTGCCGCGCGACATAGGCGTCGCCCACGAACACGGAGACGTCCACCTCGTCGATTTTCTTTCCGCCCTCAATGAAGTGATACGGCGCATCGACGTGCGTCCCGTTGTGGGCGCACATCGAGAATGCGGTCAGGTTGCAGACGCCGCCGTCTTTTATGCGCAGCAGCGCGGTTTTCTCCGGCCTGGGATCGCCGGGGAACACGACGCAGGAGAAAAGCTCCTGCGAAATATCAAATACGGTCATAACGGCCCCTCCTGTGCGTTGATTGCAGTTTAGCACAATTTTGGACAGCTTACAAGCGCCGGACGACAGAAGCGCGCCCCGATCCCCGCGCGAGACAACAAAAAAGTTTCTCCGACCCCATTTTTTTCTCCGTCTTCTCCGAATACAGTACCAGAGCCTAACGGCCCAATTCAATGCAGAAGAAGGATGAAACCATGAAATACGGCAAAACGCTTCGCGCCGTCCTCTCGGCGGCGCTCTCCGTCACCATGCTGGCCTCCGCGGCGCTCGCCGCGCCGCCCGACAAGCCGGGCGGGAGCTCGGGCAGCACCTCCGTCGCCTACGACGGCGCGACGACCGTCAGCGAGTCCACGACGGAGAGCGGCAAGACCTACGCAAGCAGCACCGGCAGCCAAAACGCCCTGCTCGTGACGGGCGGCACGTCCACGATCACGAACCCGACCGTCACCAAGACCGGAAGTCCGAGCGGGCACAGCGACGACTATGACTTCTACGGCACGAACGCCGCCGTCATCGCCACGAACGGCGCGACGCTGAACATCTCGGGCGGCAGCGTGACGACCGACGCCTCCTACGCCAACGCCGTCTATGCCTACGGCACGGGCACGATCAACATCTCCGGCACCACGGTCAAGACGTCCTCCAACAACTCCGGCGGCGTCATGGTCACGGGCGGCGGCACGCTCAACGCAAACGATCTGACCGTCGAGACCTCGGGCAACTCGGCGGCGGCGATCCGCTCCGACCGCGGCGGCGGCACGCTGACCGTCACGGGCGGGAAATACACCACCTCCGGCACCGGCTCGCCCGTCATCTACTCCACCGCCGATATCACGGTTTCCGGCGCGGAGCTGACCGCGACCGCCTCCGAGGGCGTCGTGGTCGAGGGCGGCAACTCGGTCACGCTGAGCAACGTGACGATGACCTCCGACAACACCAGGCTCAACAGCCAGTCCCAGACCTACAAGGGCGTGTTCCTCTATCAGTCGATGTCGGGCGACGCGTCAAACGGCGGCGGCTCGTTCACCGCGACGGACAGCACGATCGTCAACAACAACGGCGACGTGTTCTTCGTCACCAACAACAGCGCGTCGATCACGCTTCAAAACAACACCATCATCAACAACGACGCCTCGGGCGCGCTGCTGCGCGCGCAGGCCGGCGCGTGGGGGACGAGCGGTTCCAACGGCGGCCACGTCACCCTGACGCTCGACAACCAGACCGTCACGGGCGACATCTATATCGACGATATCTCCACGCTGACGCTCGTGCTCAGGAACGGCTCCAGCTTCACCGGCACGATCAACGGCGACAACACCGCGAAGAGCATCGTCGTGACGCTCAGCGCCGACAGCACGCTCAACCTCACCGGCGACAGCTATGTCTACAGCCTCGACAACGCGGGCAGCGGCAACGTCGTTACGAACGGTCACAAGCTGACCACCGGCGCGGGCGAGGCCGGCGGCGCGGCGTCCAATACCGGCAGCGGTTCCGACAATCGGGGCGGCTTCCCCAGCGACGGCCAGACGCCCCCGGATAAGCCGGACGGCACGAACGGCGCTCCCGGCGACGATCAGACGCCTCCCGACATGCCGAGCGGCGGCTTTCCCGGCGACGGCCAGACGCCTCCCGCGAAGCCGGACGGCGAGGAACAGCCTCCCGCAAAGCCCGAAGACGGCCAACAGCCCGCGGCGCCCGCCGAGAACGGAACGCAGCCAAGCGTCGTGCTTTCCCCGCAGAAGCTGACGGTCAACGGCGCGGAGCAAAAGTCCGAGGCCTACAACATCGGCGGCACCAACTTCTTCAAGCTCCGCGACCTCGCCGCGCTGCTTTCCGGCACGTCCTCGCAGTTCAGCGTAAGCTACGATCAGGCGCGCGACACGGTGGTCGTCACCACGGGCGAGGCCTACGACGGCACGGTCGGCACGGATTTCAGCGACAATTCCGCAAGCGCGGTGAAGAGTCCCCAGCGCATCGAGATCGACGGCAGGGAGGTGTCGCTGACCGCGTACAACATCGGCGGCTCGAATTTCTTCGGCCTGCGCGAGCTGAGCGAATATCTCGGTTACGGCGTCGACTATGATGCGGCGAGCAACACGGCGATCATCCAAAGCAGGTGAACGGAAGACACAATCCGCGGGATCGAAACGAACATGTTTCGACATAGTGTAAAATAAACGTTGGCAAAAATAAAACTCGGAGAGCTATAGCCCTCC